>NZ_CP081120.1:2731250-3062500 GCF_025141935.1 Sulfitobacter sp. S190
CTATGCCCCGATGCTGACATGGGCCGCGCATCCCGTGTGGTTCATCGCGTTGTTTTTCCTGATCCCGATCTGGGAGAGTTTCTATTTCTACTGGATCCACCGTTTGCTGCATGTGCCGTTTCTATACCGCCACGTCCACGCGCTGCATCACCGCAACATCAACGTCGGGCCTTGGTCGGGGCTGTCCATGCACCCGGTCGAACACGTCATTTTCCTCGGATCGGTGTTGATCCACTGGGTCGTGGCCGCGCATCCGGTGCATATCCTCTTCCATCTGCAATACTATGCCCTGACAGCCGCCACCACGCACACCGGCTTCGAAGGGCTGGTGGTCAAGGACAAGAACCGCCTCGCACTGGGCACCTTCCACCACCAGATGCACCACCGCTATTTCGAGTGTAACTACGGATCGCTCGAAATTCCGTGGGACAAGCTCTTTGGATCGTTCCACGATGGGACACAGGCCGCCGATGCGATGATCCGCGAGCGGCGGCGCCGGATGAACACACCCACCTGAGCCGCCGCGCACAAAAAGCTTGATTGCTGCGATATCTTGCGCCTAAGAAGTGCGCAGGGAGCGGCGATGGCGTCGCCTCCGGCAATGCGCCGGACAAGCTCCCCACCCCATCCTGAACGCCGGGATCTTGCTTTGCCGTTGCACACGGCGGGGAAGGTCAAAGCCCTTCCTGTTCGTGTCGCATGGCCTGAACAGGAGCTTACGATGGACGGAAATTCCACCCTTCGCACAGATACTTCCAACCGCCCGACCCAGTACCGGTTTCACCAGGGCGACAAACAACTGCCCTTTGCCGATACCGAATATGAGGCCCGGCTTGCCGGATTGCGCCGGATCATGGCCCGCGACGGTATCGACGCCTGTGTGCTCACCTCGATGCACAACATCGCGTATTATTCCGGGTTTCTTTATTGCGCCTTCGGGCGGCCCTATGCGCAAGTGGTCACGGCAACCCAGACGGTCACCATCAGCGCGGGCATCGACGCGGCACAGCCGTGGCGGCGCGGCTACGGCGACAACATCACCTACACCGACTGGCAGCGGAACAACTACTGGCGCGCCATCGAGACGGTGACGGGAAAGCAACGCGTGATCGGCTATGAAGGCGACCATCTTGCCACGACGCAAATGGGACTTCTGACCGAGTTCTTGAACCCTGCGCGCACGATTGACATTGCCCCTGCGACGATGACCCAGCGGTGCCACAAATCGGCAGCTGAAATCGCGTTGATCCGGGCCGGTGCGGCGACTGCGGATGTGGGCGGGTACGCCATCCGCGATGCAATCCGCGCAGGCGCCCGCGAAATCGACGTGGCAATGGCAGGGCGCGATGCGATGGAGCTCGAGATTGCCCGCCGCTTTCCCGACGCGGAATACCGCGACACATGGGTCTGGTTCCAGTCCGGCATCAACACCGACGGTGCCCATAACCCCGTCACCAGCCGCGCCCTGATGTCCGGCGACATTCTGAGCCTCAACACCTTCCCGATGATTTCGGGCTATTATACCGCATTGGAGCGGACGCTTTTCGTCGACAGCGTTGACCCCGCGTCGCTGGCCATCTGGGAGGCGAACGTCGCCGCGCACGAACTGGGGATCAGCCTGCTTAAACCCGGCATGTCCTGTGCGCAGGTCACCCACCGGATCAACGCCTTTTTCGAAGAACGTGACCTGCTGCAATACCGCAGCTTTGGCTACGGCCATTCGTTCGGCGTGCTGAGCCACTACTACGGCCGCGAGGCCGGGCTCGAACTGCGCGAAGACGTCGATACGGTTCTGGAACCCGGCATGGTGATTTCGATGGAACCGATGTTGACGATCCCCGAAGGGATGGCCGGTGCAGGCGGATACCGCGAACACGATATCCTGATCATCACTGAGGACGGCAACGAAAACATCACCGGCTTCCCTTACGGACCCGAACACAACGTCGTCGGATAGGGCACGCGCACCCGAAAGACCGGGCGCGCACGATCGCCTATTGGGCGCGCCCGAACCCGCCACCGCCGGGGGTGTGCATGACAAAGACATCCTGCGCGTCCAGCTCGGCCGCATCGTTGCCCTGCAAGGCTTCGGTGCGTCCGTCAGCGCGGGCAATCGCATTGATGCCCACCTGACCGGGTGCACCACCCGCACAGCCTTGCGGCGCACAGACGCGGTGCGATGACAGCACGGTCACGGTCATCGGCTCCAGAAACCGCAGGCGTCTGACAATGCCATCACCGCCGTGGTGTTTGCCCGCCCCGCCCGAGCCGTGTCTGATGGAAAACTCCTCGACCCGCACCGGAAACCGCGTCTCGAGCACTTCGGGATCGGTCATCCGCGTGTTGGTCATATGGCTGTGGACCGCGCTGGTGCCGTCGAAGTCGGGACCAGCCCCCGTGCCTCCGCAGATGGTCTCATAGTTCTGCATCTCTGCGTTGCCATAGACGAAATTGTTCATCGTTCCCTGACTGCCCGCAATGACGCCCAATGCCCCGTAAAGCGCATCGGCGATTGCCTGGCTGACCTCGGTGTTGCCCGAAATGACCGCCGCCGGTGCCTCGGGGTTGATCATCGACCCCTGCGGCACGATCAGCGACAACGGTTTCATGCAGCCTTCGTTCATGGGGATGTCACTGCCCACAAGCGTGCGGAAGACGTAGAGCACCACCGCGCGGCAAATGGCGAGCGGCGCATTGTAGTTCAGCGGGGATTGCGCCGATGTGCCGGTGAAATCAATCGTGGCACTGCGCGCCGTGCGGTCAACGGTGATCGCCACACAGATCTGCGCGCCCCCGTCCAGCGGATAGGTGAATGCGCAGTCGTGCAGCACATCGAGCACCCGCCGCACGCTTTCCTCGGCGTTGTCCTGCACATGACCCATATAGGCGTGCACCCCGTCGATGCCGAATTGGGCGGTGATCTTGCGCAATTCCGCGGCCCCCGTTTCGTTCGCCGCGATCTGGGCGGCCAGATCGGCCATGTTCTGATCTACGTTGCGGCAGGGATAGGGGCCGGAGCCCAGCAATTCACGCGCGGCGGCGTCTTGCAACACGCCTTGGGAGACCAGCTTGAAGTTGTCGATCAACACGCCCTCTTCGGTGATGCTGCGGCTGTCGGGCGGGGCGGAACCGGGTGTCTTGCCGCCGATATCCGCATGGTGCCCCCGCGAGGCGACCGTATAGATGATCCGCGTGCCGGTATCGTCAAAGACCGGCGTGATCACCGTGACGTCGGGCAAATGGGTGCCCCCGTTGAAGGGGTTGTTCATCATGAACACGTCGCCCGGGCGCACGGTGCCCGCGTTCTGCGCCAGAATCGTACGCACGCTTTGCGACATGGAGCCCAGATGCACCGGCACGTGCGGCGCGTTCGCCACAAGATCACCGTTCTGGTCAAAAATCGCGCAGGAGAAATCGTAGCGTTCCTTGATGTTCACCGAATAGGCCGTGTTGGCCAGCGTTGCCCCCATCTGCTCGGCGATGGACATGAACAGGTTGTTGAACACCTCGAGCATCACCGGATCGACCTGCGTGCCAATCGCCTCTGCGCGGGACAGCGGCACGGTGCGGCGCAGCATCAGGTTGCCGCCCGCTTCGCAGGTGGCCTCCCACCCCTCCTCGATCACATTGGTCCCGGTCGGTTCGGTCACGATGGCCGGTCCGCTGACCTTTTGGCCAACGCCCATACCGGCGCGGTCCACCAACGGCACCTCGCGCCATGTCTGACCGGTGTAAAGCGTCGCCCGCGCGGGGGTGGCACCGTCCGCGACGGGATCGGGCAGGGAAACGGTCTCGCCGGTCTTGCCCGCAGCCTCCACCACCAGCATATCGATGATCAGCTGGTCCGTGCGCGGCAAAAACCCGAACCTTTGGCGGTGCGCCTCCATGAAGGCGTCCTGCATCACCTGTGGTGTGTCAAAGGCGACAGCAAGGCTGCGTTGAGCATCGGCCGGGCGAATATGCACGGTGCGTGTGGTGTCAATATCGGCCCTGTCGACGCCCTGCTCCGCCACTTCTTGCACAGCCGCGGCCTCCATTTCCGCCAGCGCATCGGTCACACCTGCATCTTGCAGATCGCCTTCGAACTGGCGCTCCCGCATGGCGCTTATATCCGCAAGCCCCATGCCAAATGCCGACAGCACGCCCGCATAGGGGTGGATGAATATCTGCTCCATACCCAAAGCGTCGGCCACCAGACAGGCGTGCTGCCCGCCTGCCCCGCCAAAACAGTTCATCGTGTACCGCGTCACGTCATAGCCACGCTGAACGCTGATCTGCTTGATTGCGTTGGCCATGTTTTCAACCGCGATGCGCAAGAACCCTTCGGCCAGTTCCTCGACCGGCTTGGCGCTGCCCATTTCGGCGGCCAAGGCTTCGAACCCCGCGCGAACGGCCTCGACGTCCAGCGGCTCGTTCCCGTTCGGGCCGAAAACGCTGGGAAACTGGTCCGGTTGCAGCTTGCCCAGAAGCACGTTGCAATCCGTCACGGTCAGCGGCCCGCCCCTGCGGTAGGCGGCAGGCCCGGGGTTCGCCCCCGCACTTTCGGGGCCGACCTGCATCCGGCCATCCCGAAAGCTCAGGATCGATCCGCCGCCTGCGGCAACGGTGTGGATCGACATCATCGGCGCACGCATCCGCACGCCCGCGACTTCGGTATCGAATGACCGCTCAAAGCGGCCTGCGTAATGGCACACATCGGTCGAGGTACCGCCCATATCGAACCCAATCAGCTTCTCGAGGCCCAGATCGGCGGCGGTGCGCACCATGCCCACAACCCCGCCCGCAGGCCCCGACAGGATCGCATCGCGCCCGTGAAACATCCGCGCGTCGGTCAGGCCGCCATTGGACTGCATGAACATCAACCGCTCGCAGCCCCCCGCCCCGGTGCCCAGCGCGGCAGAGACCTGATCGACATACCGGCGCAGGATCGGCGACAGATAGGCATCGACCACCGCCGTGTCGCCGCGGCCCACCAGCTTGATCAACGGGCTGACCTCATGGCTCAGCGAAATCTGCGTAAATCCCACGTCACGGGCCAGCGCACCGATGCGTTGCTCGTGCGCCGGGTTGAGATAGCTGTGCATCAATGCCACCGCGACAGAACGGTACCCCGCATCGAAGCGCGCCTGCAGCGCGGCCCGCGCCGCGTCACCGTCCAGCGGGCGCACAGTGGTGCCATCCGCGGCCAGCCGTTCGTCGACCTCAACGGCGTCATCGTACAACAATTCGGGCAGCTCGATATTCAGATCGAACAGGCGCGGCCGGTTCTGGTATCCGATCCGCAGAAGATCGCGCAGCCCATTGGTGATGAACAGCGCCGTACGGGTGCCTTTGCGCTCCAGCAACGCGTTGGTTGCGACGGTCGTGCCCATCTTCACGGCTGCAATGGCGCCGCGCGGAATGTCCTGCTGCGCCTCGAGCCCCATCAGCTCACGCACCCCCTGCACCGCTGCATCGGCATAGCGTTCGGGGTTCTCGGACAGGAGCTTGTGCGTGCGCAATGACCCTTCGGGGGTGCGCGCCACGATATCGGTAAAGGTGCCACCGCGGTCGACCCAAAACTGCCACATGATAGAGTTCCTCTGTTTGCCGGCGGCGCCGACATTAATTGTGTAATGGATTGCCGGAATTTCCCGTCAGTAAAAGAGCGACGGCAGCCAAAGCGCAAGTTGCGGGAAAACCAGCAACAGCCCCAGCATCACGAACATCGTGACCACAAAGGGCAGCGCGCCCCGGATCACGTCGATCATCGGCCCGGCCTTTCGGATGCCCTGAACGACATAGAGGTTGATACCGATGGGCGGGGTAATCAGCGCGGTCTCCAGCAGGACCATCAGCAAAATCCCGAACCACACCGGATCAAAACCCAGCGCCACCACGATGGGCGTGATCAGCGGCGCCATCGTCAGCAGCATCGAGAGGGTCTCCATAAAGCATCCGATCAGGATCAGCACCGCCACGATCATCAGCATCGTCTGCATCGGCGTCCAGCCGAGCCCGGTGACAAAATCCGTCAGAGCCTGCGTCAGACCGATGATGGACAGGACAAAGTTGAGAAAGACAGCCGCAATGATGATCAGCATGATCATCGCGGTGGTGCGCATCGTGCCCTCGATCGCCATCCGCATCATGCTGATGGACATTTTCCCGTTGAGCGTGGCCAGCAGCATCGAGGCGACCACACCCAGCGCTGCCGCTTCCGTCGGCGTGGCCCAGCCCGCATAGATCGAGCCCACGACCACCAGAAAGATCCCCAGCGGCGGGATCAGTGACGGCAGCGCGCGCAGCCGCTCCCCCCATGTATAGAGCAGCTTTTCACCGCCCCAGCCGGGCTTGATCAGGCAGGCCACCACAACCGTGGCCATGAACAGGGCGGCCAGCAGGAAACCGGGGATAAAGCCGGCAAGGTAGAGTTCCGGCACCGAGGTGTTGGTCAGCAGCCCGTAGAGGATCAGGTTGATCGACGGCGGGATCAGGATGCCCAATGTGCCCCCCGCGGCAACCGTGCCGAGAAACAGGCTTTCGTTATAGCCGCGCTTTTCGATCTGTGGCACGGCCACGGTGCCGATGGTGGCGGCGGTGGCCACGGAGGACCCGGATGTCGCGGCAAACAGCGCGGAGGATCCGATGTTGGAGTGCATCAGGCCACCGGGCAACCAGCCCAGCCATTTGACGATACCGTCGTACATCCGCTCGGTGATGCCCGCCCGCAGCAGGATTTCACCCATCATCACGAACATCGGGATCGCCACCAGCAGGAAATCGGTGCTGGTCTGCCAAGCCATGTCGGAAATGGCGCGGTGCAGCGGCATGGGGCTGTCGGTCCATTGCAGGATCAGGCCCAGCCAGCCAAGCGCGGCGGCGATGGGGACGGCCAGCCCGATCAGGGCCAGCAGGATCAAAAGCGTCTTGATAAGCATTTTATACCGTCTCGTCCTGAATTTGCTCGTCGAGCGATTTGACACCGATGAGTTCCTGCACCCCCTGCACGTCACCGCGCAGGAATTGGCGGATGGCCACCGCCCCGATCAGAACGCCCGAAAAGACAAAGAACATCCAACCGATCAGCCACGGCACCTGCGGGATCGCCAGCGGCACCCGCATCGGCGTGATAGACCGCGACCCGTTGTCGAGTGTGTCTCCGACCATGCCCCAGACCATCACGACCACGACCAGCGCAAAGCCGATCAGCAGCACGAGACCCAGAAAGTTGATGATCGGGCGCAGCACCGCAGGGATCACCCCCAGCAGGGCATCCACCCGGATATGGGCGCGCTCGAACAGGGCATAGGAAAAGCCCAGCGTCGTCGCCACGCCAAAGGCATATCCCGAAATCTCGTCCGCACCGCCCAGCGACACGTTGAACAATTTGCGCAACAGCACTTCGAGCGTGACAAGAAAGGCGGACAGCACAATTAATGTCCCCCCCAGCCAGGTAAGCCACAGGCTCGCCTTGCGGGTGCCGTTCAGAATCCGGTCTAGCATGTCTGGAAATCCAATCCTTGGAAGCCGCGGGGCCACACAACTATGTGCAGCCCCGCGCGGGCACCGCCTATTTAGCGGTTGCGGTCATGCCCAGAATGGGGCCTACGGTCTCGTTCCAGTTTGCTGCACATTCCGCGCCGCATCTGTCGGCCCAGCGGGCAAGGATCACGTCGTTGGCGATGGTATCGCGCAGCGCAAGATCTTCGGCTGACGGCTCTACCAGCGTCATGGAGCCTGCCTCTCCGATGTCACAGCTGCCGCCGGTGATGCACGAAATGGCGATGTCGTCCTCGGTCGCCGTTTCGGCCCACATCGCGTCATCAAGGGTCGCAATTTCGGTGGTGAGCAGGGCTTGCTGCTCGGCGCTCAGGCTGTTCCACTTGTCCATGTTCATCGCACCGAAGGCGAGCCCCCAGCCCACGCGCAGGGTGTAGGCATGCGTTGCGACCTGGTTCCAGTTCGCCGAATAGGCGGACATCGTGCCGGTGATGGCGCAATCGACGACACCCTTTTCAAGCGCAGGGATCACCTCGGAGAAGGCCACCGTGACGGACGTGCCGCCCACACCTTCGACAAAATCACCCAGCGTCGTGGAATAGACGCGGATTTTCTTGCCCTCAAGATCGGCGATCCCGTTCACTTCGCCGTTGCACCACAAGGTCTGGCTGGGAAAGGGATACAGCATCAGAAGCTTGGCATTATAGATGTCCGCGAACGCCGTCTCCAGCGTCTCGAAATACGCCTGCGACACCTTGCGCTGCGTTTCAATGTCCTGTGTCAGGGTCGACAGGTCGGCCCCTTCGAAAATCGCGTTCTCCGCGGCCACGTAGCCCGGCAGGCCAAAGGCGAAATCAAAGACGCCGTTCTTGACCAAACGCATGATCTCGAACCCCTTCAGCCCCAGACCCGATTGCGACTGGATCTTGCCGACAATCTGGCCGTCGGACGCCTCGGCCAGACGGGTGTTGAAAAACGGCTCTTCGTGCTTTTGGTAGTTGGTCAGGCTCGACCATGTGCCCACGGCGTTGAGAACCACGGGATTGTCGGCCATTGCCGCCGTAGCCGCCAGCGTCAAGGCGCCCAGCGTAGTTGTCAGTGCTTTCATCGGTTCGTCTCCTGTTGGTTTATTATGGTCTCAGAATTGTTGTTTCCGCGTCATCGGCCACATCGGTGATCAACATCGCGCCGGGTTTGTGCGTGATGCAGATGGGCAGACCCGCCCGCATGATCGCGACCTGCGGGGTCACCCCGCAGGCCCAGAACACGGGCGTTGTCCCCTCGGGCACGGGGGCGCGGTCCCCCCAGTCGGGGCGGTCCAGATCCGCAATGCCGATCTGCGCGGGGTCGCCGACATGCAGCGGCCCGCCGTGCGCCATTGGAAAGCGGTTCGAAATTTCGATGGTTTCGGCAACCTGATGATCGGGGATCGCCCGCATGCTGACCACTGTTGCCCCACCGAACGGCCCGGCGCTCACGGTGGGGATGTTGGATGCAAACATCGGCACGGTGGTGTTGTTGGCGATGTGCCACAGCTTGATGCCTGCGCGCTCCAGCGCATGCTCGAATGTGAATGAACAACCCAGCGCAAAAGCGACGAAATCATCCTGCCACAAATCGGTGATGTCCTGCGGCGCGTCCACCAACACGCCGTCGCGGTAGACGTAATAGGCAGGCAGATCCGTGCGGATATCGATATCGCGCCCCAGTGTCGTCATCTGCGGCACGCCCGTATCCGACACGCCGACCAGCGGGCATGGTTTGGGATTGCGCTGGCAAAACCGCATGAAATCCAGCGCATGCGCGGCAGGCAGAATGGCCAGATTGGCCTGCAAATTGTCTTTGCCCAATCCGGCCGTGTGTCCGGCATACGCGCAGGCACGGATTTGCGCACGCACCTGGCGTGTGCTTTGCGATTTGAGCTCTTCGAATTGCTGGTTCACGTCCGAATCCCTTTTCCCTCTGCTCAAGGGTCCGGTCGATCCGATATAAAATCAAATAGTATAAATTTGGGTTCTGATATAGAAATTTTCTATATCGCTTTTCCCGCAATCTCTTCGGCCATTTTCGCCGCCGTTTCAATCAGATGGCTGCGCGGCTCACCAAGGTAAGACGCTGAAAACCTGAGCGGTTTCGGGGTCCATCCCGGATCGAAGCGCACCAGTTTGCCATCGCGTTCCATAGGCGCCCCGAGCGATATCGGCAATGCGCCCACGGCAAGACCGGCCTCGACCATGCGAAAACATGACGACAGCGACGACGACGGGAACATCGAGACATCGGGGCCGAACCGTTCAAACAGGGCCGCGCGCAGTTCGCGGTAGGGGCGCGTGTTGCGGGCATAGGTGGCAATCGGAACCGACGACAGATCGACCGCATCCTGCGGTGATCCGCCGGGCGCTCGAAACCACGCAAGCGCCACATCCGGCAGGATGACGTTGTCGATTGTATAATCCGAAATCGGCCCCAACAGGACCGCCAGATCGATCTCGTGCCCCAAAAGCTGTTCGCGCAAATTGCTCGAAATATCGACGCTGATCTCGATCTTGAGCTGTGGAAATGCCTTGTGCAATGCACCCACAAAATCCGGCAGCCAGCTCTGCGCCACGGTCTCTGACACGCCGAGCCGGATCAACCGGTCCACCCCGCTCGCGTCGACCACATGCGCATCCACCAGTTCGGACAGATGTTGAAACTGCTCGGCGTAGTGCAGCAACATGTCACCGCGTTTGGTCAGCCGCATACCGGCGGCGGTGCGCTCGAATATGTCGGTCCCCAGCGCCTCTTCCAGCGCCTTGATCCGCGAGGTGACGGCCGGCTGCGTCAGGTTCAGCGCCTCGGACGCACGGTTGATGCTTTTGAAACGCACCACGGCCAGAAAAGTCCGCAATTGCTCCAGCTTGAGATTGGACACAGCATTCTCCGCCCCGAATAGCCACGCCGAAACCAGTACCGCGCTCGGGTGCGCATTGTCGAGCCGGTTGCGCCAGTCCGATGGACTTCAACCGACCGGGCGGTATTGTTGCGCCATGAAAGCTGATTCCACCAAAGCCCAAATCCTCGACGCGGCGATCGATCTGTTCTGGAAGGACGGATACCACGCCACCAACATGAACGCGCTCAGCGATGCGGCGGGCATGAACAAGGCGACCGTCTACCAGCATTTCCGCTCCAAGGAAGCGATTGCAATCGCCGCCGTCGGCCGCGCACTTGAGCGCACGGAAGGATATGTTTTCACCGACAGCTTTGCGCAACAGGTTGATCCGCTGGACCGGCTCGCCGCGATCTATCAGCGCATCTACGAAAGCCACACCGCGCTTTACCGCACCGAAGGCATGCTGCGCGGATGTCCGTTCGTGAACATCGGGCTGGAACTGTCGCTCTCCAGCGATGGTGTGCGCGGGGCCGTGCAACATGCCTTTGCGGTGTTCGAAGACTACTACCGTACCATCGTGACCGATCTGGCCGATGACGGTCGGCTGCTGCACGACCTGCCCGCGACCGAACTTGCCCGCGATCTGCAGGACAACATGAACGCCACGCTGACCGCCTCCAAGATCCTGCAGGACCCGGAGGCGATTGCCCGTGGGGCCGCACGCGCACGCCGGTATCTCGTGGGCGGCGAAACGCCCCGCTAGAGCGCCAAATCAGCCATCAGCGCGTCCTTGGCATAGCTGTCCCTGCCCGCCTCGCGCTTGACCCGCCCCCGTTCGATCACCACGAAATCATCCGCCAATCGGTACGCGAAATCGGCGTTCTGTTCGACCAGCACGATCGCCATCTCCCCCGCATCCCGCAATGCCTCGAGCGCGTCGCCGATCTGCTGGATGACATTGGGCTGAATACCCTCGGTCGGCTCGTCCAGCAGCAGGACACGCGGCCGTGTCACCAGCGCCCGCGCAATCGCTAACTGCTGTTGCTGCCCGCCCGACAGATCGCCGCCGCGCCGCGATTGCATATCGCGCAAGACCGGGAACAGTTCGAACAAGTGATCCGGCACGCGGCGCTGCGATTTCGGCAAGCAGGCAAATCCGGTCTGGAGGTTTTCCCAAACGCTCATCATCGCGAACACCTCACGCCCCTGCGGCACATAGGCGATCCCCGCCCGCGCCGCGTGGAATGCCGACCCCAGATGCACGCGCGCGCCATCAATCGCGACCTGCCCCCCGCTTACCGGATGCCGCCCTGACACCGCCTTGAGCAGACTCGTTTTGCCGACACCGTTGTTGCCCATCACGGCCGTGATACGCCCCGGCGCAGCGCGCAGCGACACGTCATAGAGGATCTGGCTTTGCCCGTATTTCAGGTCGATATGGCTGACTTCAAGCATGCGCGCGCCCCAGATAGACGTCGATCACCGTCTGGTTCGATGTCACATGGTCCAGACTGCCTTCGGCCAGCACCGATCCTTCGTGCAGCACTGTCACTTTGCAATCGAGCCGTCGGACAAACTCCATGTCATGCTCCACCACCACCACGGCACGGGTCCGTGCCGCAGCCTTCAGGATATCGGTGGTCTTCTCGCGCTCCTCGGGGGTCATGCCAGCGGCAGGTTCATCGACCAGCATCAGCCGCGGCTCCTGCGCCAGCAGCATTCCGATCTCCAGCCATTGCTTCTGTCCGTGGCTCAACTCTCCGGCGATCCGGCCCAGACTGTGTGCAAGACCCACGTCTTCGGCAACCGCATCGATGCGCGCCGCATTCGCAGCGGTTTTGCGGTGGCGCAGCACGGCCAGGGGCCCGCGCGGGTTTTTCAGCGCCATGGCAAGGTTCTGTCGCACGGTCTGTGCTTCGAACACCGTGGGTTTCTGGAATTTGCGTCCAATGCCTTCGCGCGCTATGCGGCTTTCGGACATGCCCAGCAAGGACACATTGCGCGCGCCCCAGATCACCCGCCCCGTGTCGGGCCTTGTCTTGCCGGTCACGATGTCCATGAACGTCGTCTTGCCGGCACCATTCGGGCCAATGATGGCGCGCAGTTCGGTCGGTGCGAAATTGATCGACAGATTGTTGATGGCGCGAAACCCGTCGAATGACACCGACACGCCGTCGACCTCCAAAAGCATGCTCATGGCTGTTTCCTCACCAGCAGATCAAACAGGCCACCGATGCCTTTGGGAAAAAATAGGGTGACCGCCACAAACGACACGCCCAGAAGGACAAGCCACCAGTCGGTCCATTGCACCGTGTAGAACCCCAGCGCGATATCCGGCGCGCCGCCGCCGGTGAACCAGCTCGACAAGAGCGATACAAACCCCGCCCCGATCACCGCCCCATAGAGCCGACCGCGCCCGCCGATCGCGACCCAAACCGCGAGATAGATCGACGCGATGGGCGCGATCTCACCGGGGTTCACGATGCCCGCCTGTGGATAGTAAAGCGCACCCGCAATCCCCGCGACGACCGCCGTGGTGGTAAACACGAACAGCTTGTAGCTCTCCACATGGTAGCCCAGAAACCGCACGCGGGCTTCGTTGTCGCGGATGCCCTTGATCACGCTGCCCATCTTGCCCGAGACGATCCACGCGAAAAACACGTAACCCGCGGCCAGCGCAAGCGCAGACGCCACGAAGAAGACCACCGATATCGTGGCTTGGCTCGTGGCCTCGAAACCGGGAATGTTCTGCAAGCCCGACAGGCCGTTATTGCCGCGCAAACCGCTGTCGTTCTGAAACAGATAAAGCGCCAGCGCCAGCGTCATCGCCTGTGTGAGGATCGACAGGTAAACCCCTGTCACGCGGCTCCGAAACGCCAGCCAGCCAAAGACGAGGGCCAAAAGGCCCGGCACCAGAACGACCATCGCCAACTGCAACAAAAGCGTATCGGCATATGCCCAGATCAGCGGAAATTCCGAGCTGCCCACCACGCCAAAAATCTGGTTGCCAATGGCGTCTGAAATCTCTGCCGGTGTGGGCGGGATGGGCTGGCCTGCAAGGCTGTCGAGCACGATCCCTTCGGTGCGCGCATACATCAGCCACATGCCGATGGCATAGCCGCCGATGCCGAAAAACGCAAAATGACCGAGCGACAGGATCCCGCAATAGCCCCACACCACGTCCATCGCGATCGCCACCAGACACAGGCACAGCGTTTTGCCCAGCGTTTTGACGAAAGAGGTCGAGATGAGGCCGACGCCCGTCACTTCGGACAGAAGCGTCACGCCGACGGTAAAGCCCGTAAGGATCACGAGGAACCACAGGACAGAAGGGTTCTGGAGAAAGAAGGAACGGTGCATCGTTTAATCCGCCGCTGCACGGCCCTTGAGCGCGACAATGCCCTTGGGCCGGAATTGAATGAACAGGATGATGAACAGGATCATGTAGGTCTGGGCCGCCAGCGTGTTCGACGGGTTGAACCACTCGATCCCCTTTTGCAAAAAGCCGATCATCGACGCACCGGCCAGTGTTCCCCACACATTGCCGACGCCGCCCACGACCACCGTCATGAAACTCTGGACGATGTAGTCGGCCCCCATTTCTGAGGTGACCTTGGCGTAAAGGCCGATCGCCACGCCCGCGATCCCCGCGATGCCGGAGCCGAACCCGAACGTCAGCATGTTGATGCGGTCGGGATTGATGCCCATCGACGCAGCCATGCCGGGGTTTTGTGTGACCGCACGCACCTCGAGCCCCAGCCGCGTGCGTTTGAGCACAAACAGGATCAGACCGAGAAACACCAACGCCAGCACAAAGATCGCGATGCGGATATAGCTGATGGCGATCACGTCGTTGAATACCAACGCCCCGTCGAGCCACTGTGGCGACGTCAGCGGACGCGCCTGTGTGCCAAAGATATTCTTCGCCAGCTGCTGCAGGGCGATCGAAATCCCGAATGTCGCCAGCAGCGTCTCCAGCGGGCGATGGTACAGGTGCCGGATGATCAACCGCTCCATCGCCACCCCAGCGCCAAAGGTGATCGCAAACGCCAGCGGCAGCGCGATGATCAGGGATACGGTATAATCCGGCACCACCTGCTGCACCACAAATCCGGTATAGGCGCCCATCATGATGAATTCGCCATGCGCCATGTTGATGACCCCCATCGCCCCGAACGTGATCGCCAATCCGATGGCCGCGAGAAAATAGATCGACGCAAGCGACAGCGCATCGAGGCCCAGATCGACCGTCTGGTTGACTGCGACGCGCGTCTCGATCTGGATCAGTGCATGGGCGGCGGCATCCGTGACCGCGCGGTCCGGCTCGTCGTAGGCCAGAAAGAACACATGCGCATCAACGGCGGATTGCTGTTGAGCGGCACTGACGCGCTGCGGCACCACGCCCTGCGCGGCTAGCGCGTCATAGGCGCGCAAACGGGCCGCGTCGGTGCCCAGCGCAGATACGGGCACGTCGGCCACGCGGTCTGCGTCAATGTTGGCGATCAGCGCCGCGCGAATGGCGTCCGCCTCCACCAACGGCGGGGCGAGCTCGGCCGCCACCAGTTGGGCGTAGGCCTGCGCGGGTGTGATCTGCGCGCCCGGCTCCAGCAATTGTGCGATATTGGCATCCTGCGGCACCGTTTGCGCCACGCCTGCGCGCGTCGACAGCACCCGGTTTAATACGGCCCGCACATCCACCGACAGATCATCGGCCAGTGCCTCAATCGATGCGATACGCACATCGGAATTTTCGCCGAACAGCGCGCCCAGCATCCCCGCAAGCCGTGCCTTCGTTGCTTGCAAAGCCGCATCCGGTTCCTCCGCGATCGAGGCCTGCAGCGGGGCCAATTGGCTGGCGTCCATGCTGCGGGCAATGGCCGCGACAGCGGCGCGGCGCTTGCCGATATCGGGATCGGACAGCTGGAACTGAACCAGCGCGTTCGAGATCGCGCGCCGTACGCCCCCGTTTGGTCGCGTTTGCGTCACGTCGTCCGGGTCGGCCTCTTGACGCGCACCTGTGTCCAAATCGTACAGGACGTATATATCGCCATCCTGCCTCTCGCGGAAGAACAGCCCGTCGCTGTCACGACGCACAATTGCGCGGTCGCGCCAGGCCTCGAGAAACGGGATCGCCTGCGGCAATCCGCTGGCCGCCAGATCGTCAAGCACGGTCCCGACACTGCGGCGGCCGGGCTTGATCACCTCTTCGGCGTGGACTTGCAAAATGTCCTGCAAACCTTGCGCGTGGGTTGCAGGGGACAGGACCAGCCACAGCGGCAGGACCAGAAAAAACAGTCGCAGCATGTATTTCAGCCCGCTGGTTGGGGGAATTGACCGGCCGCGCGCACGATGCACCACACCGTGCGCGCAGCCGGAGCGTTCAGTAGTTGGAGGTCAGCTGCACGCACGTCTGGGTTTGCGTGTTGAACATGCCGCAGCCCAGTTCTTTCCAGTCGGACGTCAGCACCGCGGAGTCGGGCAGATAGTCCGTCCACGCATCGCCCGGCACCTCTGCGGTCTGGCTGATGATGTCGAATTGCCCGTCGGCCGTGATCTCACCGATCAGCACCGGTTTCGCCAGATGATGGTTCGGCAGCATCACCGCTGTCCCGCCCGTCAGATTTGGAAACTCCTGCCCGTACATGGCATCCCGCACGGCATCGACATCGGTCGTGCCGGCATCATTCACCGCGTTCACCCACATGTTGAACCCGATGTAATGGGCCTCCATCGGGTCGTTGGTCACGCGGCTTTCGCCCATCTTTTCCTTCCACGCGGCCACCCAGGCGTCATTGGCCTCGGATTCGGCGGACTGAAAGTAGTTCCACGCCGCCAGATGCCCCACCAGATCGGAGGTATCGAGCCCCGAAAGCTCCTCTTCACCGACCGAGAACGCGACCACCGGAATATCATCCGCCGACACGCCCGCCGCGGCGAGCTCCTTGTAGAAACCGATGTTTGCATCACCGTTGATCGTGGAAATCACGCCGACCTGTTTGCCGTCCGCCCCCAAGGCCACCACATCGGCCACGATGGTCGCCCAATCGGAATGTCCGAAGGGCGTGTAATTGACGAAAATATCCTCCGCCGCGATGCCGTTGTCCTTCAGGTACGCTTCAAGGATATTGTTGGTCGTGCGCGGGTAGACATAGTCGGTGCCCAAAAGCGCGAATTTCTCGACACCCAGTTCCTCGAGAAAATAGTCAGTGGCGGGAATGGCCTGCTGGTTCGGCGCGGCACCGGTGTAGAATACATTGCGCGAGCTTTCCTCGCCCTCGTATTGCACCGGATAGAACATCAGGCCGTTCAGCTCTTCCAGCACCGGCAGCGCGGATTTGCGGCTCACCGATGTCCAGCTGCCAAAAATCACGTCGACCTCGTTCACGGTCAGCAGTTCACGCGCCTTTTCGGCAAAAAGCGGCCAGTCGGACGCCGGGTCCACCACGACCGCTTCGATCTGGCAGCCCAGCAATCCGCCCGCGGCATTCTGGTTTTCGATCAGCAGTTCCATCGTGTCTTTCAACGTGGTCTCGGAAATCGCCATCGTGCCGGACAGCGAATGCAGCACACCCACCTTGATCGGATCGGCACATTCAGCCACCCCCGCAGACGCGGTTCCCAAAACGGCTGCGACGGCAATTGCGGAAATCTTCGAATTCATAGGTCATACGCCCCCAAATATCGCTGCGGGACGTCCGATCGGGGTGCATACCCCTTACAAACCGCGAACCGACCATTTAGGTTAGCCCCGCAACAGTGATGTTGTAGTCGCGCGGGGGGATCAATCTGCCAGGATGGGCCCCTTGCGCGACGCTCACGCTCTTTCGAACGCCGTCACGTTCGCGTCGGGGGCGGTCTCAAAGCCAGTTAATTCATCGTTGTGGGGTCAGACCGGGCAAAACTGCCTGTAAATTCCACAGGTGTGCTGTCAACTGCCTAAAATTTCGACCGTTCCGGCAAGGATCGCAGCCAAGCTGCGCCGATACGGTCAGTCACTTCGCACCAAGGCACGAATGCCTTGGCCACGTGTTTTACGGTCAACGGGGCGGATCAGCCGTCCATTTCGGGCAGGTCCGGCAGGATTTTATCCAGCGTCGCAGGATAGTCGCGCACGCGCACACCCGTTGCATTGAAGATCGCGTTGGTGATCGCAGCCCCTGCGCCCGAAATGCCCAATTCACCCACGCCCTTGGACTGGATCGGATTGGCCCAGGCGTCACGCTCTTGCAGGAACATAACATCAAGCTGCGGGACATCCAAATTGACCGGCACATGGTATTCCGCCAGATCATGATTGACCACGTGGCCGTCGCGCGGATCATGCACCAACTCTTCGGTCAGCGCCGCGCCAATGCCAAAGATCATGCCCCCGTGGCATTGCGACCGCGCGGTCTGTTCGTTCAGGATACGGCCCGCCGAAAAGACGCCGAGCATCCGGCGCACGCGTGTTTCGCCGGTGACAGCATTCACGCCAACCTCTGCAAAATGCGCGCCGAAACCGGCTTGCTGCACGGTCTCGCTGCTCTCGCCCGGCTCGATATGGCCCACTGCCGCAATGTCCTGCTCAAGCGTGTCGGACAGGCTGCGCTGCACATTCGCAGTCGTGACGGTGCCGTCCTTCAGCGTCAGATCCGAAGGCACTGCATCCAGCGTCGCCGCAATATCGGCCCGCAGCTTCTGGCAGGCCAGAAAAACGGCAGATCCGACCGATCCTGCCCCCCATGACCCGCCCGAACCCGACCCCGATGGGAAATCGCTATCGCCGAGTTTGACCGTGATGCTTTCCACCGGCAGGCCCAGCATTTCACCGGCGATCTGCGCCAGAATGGTATAGGTGCCGGTGCCGATATCGGTCATGTCGGTCTCGACCGTCGCGGTCGCATCGCGGTGCAGCGTGACGCGGGCCCTCGCCTCCATCAGGATGTTGCCGCGCGCGGCGGATGCCATGCCATACCCGATCAGCCATTCTCCTTCGCGGCGGCTGCCGGGCGTTGTGGGGCGTGCGCTCCAGCCGAACCGCTCGGCCCCTTGGCTCAGACACTCCGCAAACCGCCGCGAAGAAAACTCCTTGCCGTTTTCGGGGTGCGTGTCGGGGATATTGCGCAGGCGCAAGTCCACGGGGTCAATGCCCGCCTTGTGGGCCAATTCGTCCATCGCATTTTCCAACGCCAACATGCCCACCGCTTCGCCCGGCGCACGCATGGAGCCTGCGCAGGTCCGGTTGACCCGCGCGATATTGTGCCGGTAGGCGCGGTTCTTGCCTGCATAAAGAAAATGCGTGGCCAGTGCCACAGGCTCGCTGAACGTCTCGCCCGGCAGGTTCGACACGGTGGCGTCATGCCCCACGGCGGTCAAATCCCCGTCCGCGGTGGCGGCCAAACGCACCCGCTGCAAGGTCGAGCTGCGCCGCATCGTCGCCTCGAACACCTGCTGGCGGGTCAACACCACACGCACGGGCCGATCCAACTCCCTGGCGGCGATCGCCGCGGCTACAGCCTCAGGCGCGAGCCCCAGTTTCGAGCCAAATCCGCCCCCGACGTAAGGGGCCAGCACACGGACGTTTTCGGGCTTCACGCCCAGCGAATCCGCCAATTCGTTGCGGTTGTAGTTTAACATCTGCAGGGATCCCCACAGGGTCAGCTGCTCACCGTCCCACTTGGCAACAGACGCATGCGGCTCCATTGCGGCGCTGTTTTGCGACGGCGTGGTAAAGCTGGCGTCCACGGTGAAGGCGGCATCGCGCATTGCCGCGTCGATGTCGCCTTGATCGATCTGTTTGGCGTCCGGGCGATCGATATGCGCGGCCCCGTCCAACGGATCTGTCACCGCGTCGCCTGCCTCATCGTAGGTCACGGCGATGTTTTGGGCCGCAAAGCGCGCGTTCTCAAACGTATCCGCCACGACCAGTGCGATGGGCTGGCCGAAATAGGCCACATCGCGCGGGCCCTGCACGGGCGCTTCGTTTGCTGTGCCTTGCGCGGGATTGCGCAACAGCCGCTCATCGGTGATGACCGCCAGAACACCGGCCATCGCACGCGCCGCCGCTTCGTCGATGCTGCGCACGCGGCCCTTGGTGATCGTCGCGCGGACAAGGACGCCCACCGCTTCGGACCCGTCACCGAATTCGGCGGCATAGGGCGCCTGTCCGGTTACCTTCAGAGGCCCGTCGCGGCGCGGCGTCTGCGTGCCAATCACATTTTGCGCCATATCGTCCAGCACATTGTCCTGCTGGCCGTCCATTTTCAGATGAGCGTTCATTGATCTGTCTCCGTCGCGGTGCGCAACACGGCCTTCAGCGTGCGGCGGGCCAGCGGTATCTTGAAATCATTGCTGCCGTATCCCTTGGCATCGGCCAGCAGAATATCGGCGGCGCGGTCGAACACCTCCTCCGACGGGGCCTGCCCTTGCAGCGCCTCTTCCACCGCGCGGTTGCGCCACGGCTTTGTGCCCAATCCGCCAAACGCCAGCGCGACATGGGCGATCTTGCCCGCGTCCATCCGCAGCGTCGCCGCAACGGATACCAGCGCAAACGCATAGGAGGCGCGGTCGCGCACCTTGCGGTAGATATGGGTCGCAGGCACCGGAGCCGGCAAGACGACCGCCGTGATCAGATCACCGGGTTGCAGGACCGTCTCCACATCGGGCGTTTCGGCGGGCAGGACATACAGATCGTCCAGATCGATCTGGCGCTGGGTGCCGTCCGCGGCCTCTACCTCGACCACCGCGTCCAACACCATCATCGCAACCGCCATGTCGGAGGGATGCGTGGCGATGCAGTGGGGGCTCGTGCCCAGCACCGCAAGGATGCGGTTGAACCCGCCCTGCGCCTGACAGCCCGTGCCGGGCGCACGTTTGTTGCATGGCATCGCCGTATCATAAAAATAGCCACAGCGCGTGCGTTGCAGCAGGTTGCCGCCCGTCGTCGCCTTGTTGCGCAGCTGGCCCGATGCCCCGGCGAGCAAAGCGCGCGACAACACTTCGTAATCGCGCCGCACGGTTGCATCGGCCGCAAGATCGCTGTTGGTGACCAAGGCGCCGATCCGCAAACCGCCCGCGTCGGTGGCGGTGATGGCGTGCAGGTCCAACCGGTTGATGTCGACCACCGCGTCGGGCGTCATGACCTCCAGCTTCATCAGGTCCAGCAGGTTCGTGCCGCCCGCAATGATCGTGCCACCCGCGCGTGCGCGCGACGTGGCATCGGCGGGGGCGGCGGCACGGGCGTATTCGAACTGTCTCATTGGGCCTCTCCCGTTGCGGCGTCACGGATCGCCTTGACGATACCGGGATAGGCAGAACACCGGCACAGGTTGCCGCTCATCCGCTCCGCGATCTCCTCTTCGCTCAGCGGCATATCCCCGGTCAGCGCATCGGACACATTCGACGGCCAGCCGTCTTTCATCTCGTCCAGCATCGCGGTCGCCGAACAGATTTGCCCCGCGGTGCAGTACCCGCATTGAAACCCGTCGTGCTTTACGAAAGCGGCCTGCATTGCCGAAAGGTCGTCGGGCGTGCCCAAACCCTCGATTGTCGTGATCTCGTCGCCGTCATGCATGCACGCAAGCGTCAGGCAGGCGTTGATGCGGCGGCCGTTCACAATCACCGTGCAGGCGCCACACTGGCCGTGGTCGCACCCCTTCTTGGTGCCGGTCAGGTCCAGATGATGGCGCAGCGCGTCGAGCAGGCTGGTGCGCGCATCAGCCTCGAGCGTATGGGTATCGCCGTTGATTTTAAGGTCTGTCTTGAGGGTCATGGGATACCTTCGGGTTGGGATGGGATTATGCACGGCACAAGCGTCGGGGGCTGCACCGCAACGGATCTTCGAAAAATGCGGAACAGGTCAGCTTGTGAGCGGGCGGCACCACAGCGCATCCGCGCGGCGGATGGGCCGCCTCACACGGTCGCCTCGCCCAGATTGTCTGCCTTTACGGCGTCGCGCTCGCCCATCGGCTCTTCGCCTCCGACGGTCGTGTCGTGGCGGGTCTGCGCTTCCATTTCCGCGTTCAACTCTGCCCCCAACATGATGATGAAGGCCGACAACCACATCCACATCAGCAGCACGATCACACCGGCCAGTGCGCCGAACGTCTCGTTATAGGTACCGAAATTCGCGACATAAAACGCAAAGCCCGCCGATCCTGCCGCCCAGACGACACAGGCCGCGACCGCACCGGGGGTCAGCCAGCGCCACTCCGCGTCATCGCGCGACGGGCCATAGCGGTAGAACAACGACAGCGCCAGCAACGTCAGCGCCGCAACCAGCACCAGCGCCACGGCACCTAGCGCCCAGTCCATCACAACGCTCGTCTCTTCCAGTCCGATGACCGTCGGCAACCCGCCGATGGCAATCAATCCGATGATTGCGCAGACAATCGCCAGCACCGTCAGCGCCAGCTTGACCGCATTCAGCGTGAAAAAGCCGCGCGTTTCTTCTTCGTCATAGGCGACATTCATGCCTTCCATCAGGCTGCCAACCCCTTTTGACGCGGAATAGATCGCAAGCAGAATGCCAAAGACCACGGTCAGGCCCAAACCGCCTTCACGCGACCCGGCCACTTCCTCGGCCTGCTTGGTGATGATGTTGAGCACCTCCGCAGGGACGACACCCTCCAGCTGCTGCATCATCGATACGATCTGCGGCGGCTGCACCAGCAGCCCGCCGAGAGCCATAACGGCAGTGATTGCGGGAAACAGCGCCAGCAGCCCGTAGAACGCAACACCGGCGGCGATCAGGCTCACGTGATCCGCCGCGATTTCGTCCTTTACGCGCCATGCGATATCCTTCCATCCCTTCATCGGGATTTCGGACGGTGTCTCGGCAGTGCGACCTCGCGCCATGGGCTGTCTCCTGTCTTGCATGCAAAAAGGGCCACCCGTTTGTCCGGATGACCCCGTGTTTCAGGCTCAGCTGGCCTTGATCGACTTGCCCAGATCCTTGTCCTCGGCTTCGGACTTTGTCTTGTCGGCGATCTTGCCTGCGGCATCCTTGGCGCGGTCGGCAACGGTCTCGACGGCGGCTTTGCCACGTGCGTCGATCTCTTCCTTTGCGTCCTGCGCCATCGCCTTGGCCTCATCGGCCACGGATGACGCAATCTCGCGCGCCTTTTGATGCTCTTCGTCCAGAACACGCTGGGCGCGGCGGACCAAACGGTCGCTTTGCTTGCCGAATGCCGCGTCTTCTTGCTGGGTGCGTGGCAATGTTGCCGCCGCGGCCGCCCCGATGGCAAAGGCAAGCGCCCCGAAGGCCAGCGGCTGGCGCCCATAGGCTTCCGATGTCTGATCGGCAGCGGCACGCGCGCCGTCATTCGCCGCCTCCTTGGCCCGCACGGCAGCCATGCGCGCGCGGATCACACGGTCACGGGCTTCTTCGGACAGGGTTTCCGTCCCCTGAGCGAGACGCGCCCGCATACGCTCGGCCCGCACGCGGGCCTGTTCGGCGGCCGATGACGCCGAGGCACCCACCGATGATGCCGCTCCGGCCACACTGTCGCGCACTGATCCGGCAGCACCGGCTACACCGTCACGTACCGATCCGGCCCCGGAAGCGACACCGTCGCGTGCAGAGGCCGCAGCCCCGGCAACGCCACCGGCAGCTTTGGAAGCGCCGTCTTTGACAGATCCCGCAGCGCCGACAGCACCGTCTTTGGCAGACCCTGCAGCACCGACAACGCCATCTTTCGCGCGGCCTGCGGCGTCTGCGGCGCCGGACAAACCGGACCCGACTGCACCCGCGGCCGACGATGCCGCCCCTTTGGCGCTCTCCCAGTATGACCCGTCATCGACGTCGAGATCGTCGTCATAAAGCCAATCCATTTTCGGATCGTCATCGTCGTAATACGCTGCCCGCAGATGCTGCGGCGCAGGACGCGGCGTGCTGAAATCGCTCGGCGCCTCAGACGCGCGGCGCGGCGCGCGGTCGTACCCGTCATCGCCCGACCGCGAACCCGCGGCCTTGGCCACCGGATCGGCACCCTTGCCAAACATCAGCCACGCCAGACCGGCACCCACAAGCGCCACACCCAGCGGGTTCTGCTTTACGGTCGCGCTGACATTGCGGGCGATTTCGCCACCGTTGTCACGCAGGTGTTCGGATACTTGCTGAACGACGCCATCCACGGAAAAGCGGTCCTGAAGGGTGTCGATCGTGCCCGCCATCTCCTGGCGCTCACGTTCGATCTCGCGTTCGATTTCATCAGGGGAACGTGTATCAGACATTATAGCTTTCCTTTACGGCTTCGGCGTCGCGCTTGATGTTCTTGGCGGTGCGCGTCGGGGCCAGACTGTTGAGTTTGAGATCATTGGTGCCTTTCGCCATCATGCCAAAGGCAATCAGACCCAGCGCACCCCCCACGATGATCGCGGCCCAGCCAGCGGCGATCCCTGCCTCGGCCAGAGCGGCGATCAGGGCTGCGGCAAGCACGTTGAGGGCGACAAGGGCCACCACAACCGCACCGACAAGCAGACCAACCGCCACGGCGGCACGGGAAATGTTCTCGTCGATCTCTGCACGGGCAAGATCGACTTCCTTGCGGACAAGCGAGCTGACGCTTTGCATCAGGTCTCCGACAAGGGCGGATGCGGGTTTGCTTGATTGATCAGCCATTGTCGGTCTCCATGGTCGGGATATTGGGGTTGTAAGCGGTCGAATGGGCCGAGCCGCGCGGCGATTGCATCGCGGTGCCGGACGCGCTGTGGCCGCCGTGTTGTGGCGCCTCGGACGCCTTGGCAAAGCGCGACACTGCAAAACCCAGAAGGGCTGCACCGCCGAGGAAAGCCACCGGGTTCTTGCGGGCGAAGTTGCTCGCTACGCTGGCGATGTCGGACACATTCTGGCCCTGAACGCTGTCGGCCATATCGGCCAGGCCGTTGGCCAACATGCTGAAGGTGCTGCCTTGGGGGGAGCCGTCGCGCACTTCATCCGCGGCGCGGCGCAACGCGGCGGCAGTGTCGTGCATTTCGCTGGCCAGCCCGTCCTTGGCGGCCTCGGATTTCGCGGCGACTTTCGCTTTCGCGGTGCCTGCGGCGTCCTTTGCCATGTTCGATACGGTATCTACCGCGTCCTCGGCATGTCCCTTCAGCTCTTCGGCTGTCTTTGATTGCGATGACATCGTTATCTCCTTGTTTTCGGGGTGCTTCCGGCGGACCGGTGCGCAAATTCTTGAAGGTGCGGATGGCGTTTTGCCGGTGGTGCCTATTTGCAGGGAAACCCGTCCGTTCAACCTATGGAATCACGAAGCCAACGGATGACACGTCAAAATAGTTCCCCCCGCTGCGCAGAAATCTGGACCACCTGGTGAAAACGGCACGGGACACTTTGAATACGGCGGGCAAACACGCAAAAACCGCACCATTCCACGGTGCGGTTTCTGGTAAGGCCGCCAAAGGCGCGACGAGGGGACCGCCCGTCTGCGCTACCACGCCAAGGTCCGCCGGGTGTGGCACGGCAAAGCTGCTCAGGCCTGCTCACACGTCGGTCCGCGGCCGGATCACATAAGTGTGGTTGATCTAAGCCTTCGGGCCGTCAGACCCGGGTGATGCGCCCGCCCTCGCCGCCCAGATCCTTGGCCAGCGTCGCCATACCCTTGTTCATCATGCCCAGCATCATGGTCGGGAACATGTGGCGCATCGCGATGCCTTTGAGGTTGAAATACTGGTGCCACGTCATCAACACGCCGCCGCGCCCGTTTGGCGTAATTGCCATCAGCGCAAGGTGGTCGGTGATCGGCATCATGAAATTCTTCACCTCGTAGGTATAGGCATTGGGCGCATCCCAGTAATGGATCGTCTCGTAAAGCGTGCCCATGCCATTGGTATAGCACTGGCGCTTTGATCCTTCGCCCCAGTCGCCCGCATCCTGCGATGTGGCGTGATCCAGTTTACCGCCCTTGAGCAGCGGAAACCAAGCCGCCATCTGCGCGGGCTCCGAAATGCGCGGGAAAAGCACCTCCGCCGGAACCGCGAAATCGAACGTCCCCGCCATCCGCAGCGGCGCCTGAGTGATCCGCCGGACCTCGTTGCGTTCCAGCTCTTTGACGGTGGATCCCGTCGGATTGGACATGATGTTCATCGCTTGTCTCCTTATCTATCTAACCAGTTGGTTTCTATGAGCCGATACCGCACCGCCCGCGGTACCTTCTGCGAAAACACCCGAGTTATCTGCACGGGCATCGCTCGCACTCAGACGACATTAACCAACTGGTTAGTTAGAGTCTAGATATTCCTCAGGCCTTTCATTCCGCCACCCCTCCGTCATCAAACATGCGACTGCGCAAGCGCAGGGCGCCATCCCTGGCGCCGCGGCGACAAAAGACCGATGTTTGGCCTATTCTTCGCTGTCCGGTTTGCGCCTGTCGCCAAAGATCGACAGCCCCGCCGCAAGCCCTTTTTTCGCCCGTGCCGCCTCCGACCGGATTGTGCTTTTGGCGGATGTGTGGCGCAGGCGGTTGCGCTGTGCCATCAGCGCATCGGCAGACCGCCCGACGATGCGTGCGCGCAACCGCTCGACGTTCCATTCCGGCGATGTCAGCACCACGGGCAGGGTCAACTCACCGTCCACCCCGATATCGTTGGAAACCGCCACCACAATGTCGTGCACCTTCTGCATCGCATGATCGGTCAGGAAGTTTTCCGCAAAGGGCCATCCCTCCAGCAGCGCGTCGATAAACGGGATGACCACAACCAGCGGCGGCATCCGGCGCTCGGGGTGCGCGGCGAAAAATGCCCGCAACGCGTCAATGGCCGCGCGGTCAATCTCGCGCGCGGGGCGATTGGCCCGCACCGTCCACAGAATCATGTCCGCGCGCAACAATTCGTCCTGCACCGCCTGTGCGACACGCGCCGACCCATCAAGCCCCGGCATATCCAGCAGCACAACCGGCAACCCGTCCAGCGAGGTCTCATATGTCTGCGGCTTGTCCGTGGTCGGCAAAATATCCGTCTCCGCGACCTCGGTATTGAGGACCGCGTTGATGAGGCTCGATTTGCCGGAACTGATCTGCCCCGCCACCGCCAGCCGCAACGGAGCGTCGGGCGTGGCAAGCCGCCCACGGTCCTCGGCCCCCGCCGCCTGCCGCATCTGCAACAGCTCCGCATCCGAAAATCGCAGCCGACCGGAATACAGATCGACCGCGGCCACCGCGACCTCCTCCAGAATAAGTGTCTGGACCACCGCAACACCCTCGTTGCTGACGAAAGACGCGTGGCCTTCCGCAATCACGCCCTCGATCTCGCGCAGGATCGCAACCGGCAACGATTTGACGAGCCGGAACACGCGCCACGCCTGCATGCCGTGGCGTTGCACTCGGCGCACCTGTTCGCGGTGTTGCCACAGCCAGTACAGCGTGCCGATCGAAATGCTGTCGGCGAATGGCATCCGGTCGCGCAGATCGCTGCGCAGCCGGTCGGACACGCGCGCGACCAGCAACAGCGCCTCCGGGCCGCTGAAATCCAGCACATCCTTGCCCTTGCGCCCCGATGCCCGTGCCACCCGGCGGATCACCTCCAGCGCGAGCGGCTGCATATCGGGCCACGGCACCGGCGCTGCAGTGGCCTCTTCGATAAACCCGCGCGTATCCTCGAAAACCTTGCGCTCTGTCGCGGTCCAGTCCGGATCGACACGGGCGCGGATGCGCGTAGGGGGCGCATTGTCGCTCTGGGGGGCCTGTCGCCGCCGCCACCAGCCGACGGTCAGCCGCGACAAGGCGACACATGCGCCAAACCCGATGGAGATACCGATAAACGGGATCAGCAGATCGCGCTCGACCAGCCAGATAAACCCGAATACGCAGGAAAAAACCAACGGCAACACAATCGCCAGCACCGGAAGCAACCGGTCCCACCGCAGCAGGAACGGGCGCAGGCGATCAATCAGTCGCATCCGACGAAACCCTGAAGGCGCGTGCGTAAATATCTCTCAGGCCCTGCTCATCCACGCCGCGCCCTTTCGACTTCCAGTAAAGATAGTAGGCCGCGGCCCGGCCCAACGCATAGGTCGTCGCGAAACTGATGGAACCCGACGCCGCCGCCCCCACGGTTTGACCGTAGACGGGAATGAATTTCGCAAGCTGGCGCACCCCGAAGCTTGCCGCAAAGCGGGCGCCGACGCCTGCGCCCATCGCGCCCAGAAATGCAGCCGTCGTCGCGCGGTCCCACGCCACGCCATAGCGTTTGCCCAACTCGCGCAGCATGGCCAGCTGCAACGTCGGCACCGACACCGCCCCGATCAGCGGGGCGATATCGCTCGAGGCTGCCGCGCCGGCATAAAACAACACCCTGCGCCGCGCGTCCTGAAAGGCCTTTCCCTCTTGGTCGCTGACCTTCTGGCGCTCCAGCAACAGACCCGCCGCAGGCAGCGCATCCAGAAGATGCGCGCGCAGCTTGTCCAAACCCGCCTCGTCCGGATCGGCTGCGGGGGCGAGCACCACCTCGGCCACCGGCAAGTCTCCTTTCACCGCCGCGCCCATCGTGTCCTGCACCCTGCGGGCCGCGCGGCGCCGGTCTTCCGGCAGCGGGACGAGATCACCCCCCGTCAGTACCAGAATGGCCCGCAACCCGCGGTCCTTTTTCGCGATGAACGCCAACGCATCGGCCACCACCCCCTGCACCGGATCATCCAGACGGCACACCACCAAAACGACGTGACTGCGCCCCAGACAGACGGCCAGATCCTCGGACGGGTCATACCCCGCCTCCCCCAGACCGCGTGTATCGAGAAACCGCAGCAACGGTGCGTCGGGCGGAAAATCATAGCTCTGGGCGGTGCGGGTGCAGGGCTTGAACCCGTCGCCGACGTCGGCGTCGGTCTGACCGGTAAGCGCCCGCACAAGCGACGATTTGCCCGCCCCCGTCTTTCCCAGCAGCCACACCACCGGCACCGCCTCGGGCGGCAGGGTCTCCGGCGCATCCGCTTCCTTGTCTTTCCAACGACCGATCATGCCAGCAGGCTCCGGCGGAACGCACCCAAGTGCAAGCACTATCTACATAAAGCGGGTCAACGGGCGGTCCTGCACGCGGGCGCGCGGGATCAGGCCGCGTCGCCGGTCGCGATCTGGTCAAGAACGGCTGCCACAATCGCCTCTGGCCTGTCTTCCTGCACCAAATGCCCCGCGCCCGGAACGTGGCTGCAATCCGCACCCGAAATCAGGGACGCCAACGCTTCCCCCTGCGCCGCAGGAATCCACGTATCCTGCTGTCCCCACAACACCCGCACGGGGCATCCCATCGGGCCCAACAGGGGCGCAATCTCGTCGGTATAGGCCTGATCCATCTGGGCAATCTGGCGGTAAAACGCGGGCTGACCGATCTCACCGGTCCACGGCGCGCAATAGATCTCGAGCGTTTGCGCTGGCAGCGTTCCATACGCCGCCGTCTGCAGATAGGCCTCCAGCAATGCGCGGTGCATATAGGCGGGCATGCCCGCAAACGCCGCTTCATGCTGGCGGACATGCTGCACGAAAGGCGAGCCCCAGGGCGCCAGCGCGACCGCATCGAAGATCGTCAACGACGCATACTGCAACCCATCCAGAAAATGACCGCGCAGCACCGTCGCCCCGCCAAAATCATGCGCAACGACGTCAGGCCGGTCGAGCCCCCATTCCCCGAACAATGCGGCCAAAACCCTGTTCTGCACGCCGAGGGATACATCCTGCCCCGCCTTCATTTCGGACTGCCCGTAGCCCAACAAATCATAGAAATACACGGTCCGCCTGTCGGTCAGATGCGGCACGATCCGTCGCCAGACCTGCGATGAGAAGGGCGTTCCGTGAACGCACACCAGCGGCGGGCCCCTGCCCAGCCGACCCCACCGGACCGCGTTGCCTTCGAAATCAAACGTATGTGGGAGTGCAAGCATTTCGGGAATCACATTGTCATTTAGCTAATTGACGATATGATTAAAGCCATGGACAGATCAACACAAATCAAAGCGATGTCGAGCGCGGTGCGCCTGCGCGTGCTCAGCCTGCTGGCCGAGCCGCAAAAGCATTTCGGCCATCAGTGGTCCGCCGATGCGGTCGAATTCGGCGTATGCATGACGATGATCGCCGACGCGCTCGGCGTGGCACAGCCCACGGCCAGCAGACACCTGGAAATCCTCAGGCAGGCGGGTTTCATTACCGTGCGCAAGCACCAGAAATGGTCCTATTGCAAGCGCGACACCGCAGCGATCGACGCCTACCTCGGCTGGCTTCGCAACGAATTGCTGTTGGAATAAAGCCTCTGCCCGCTCCGACTGCGCCGCGATCAGCGACAGCCGTTCTCCGGGTCAACCGCACAGGCCACACGGCGCAGCCGGTCGGCAAAACGCCTGTCGCGGCGAAAGCCCTCCCGCCCCCGGTCGTATTCCCGCGCCAGTATGATGCACCCGTTGCCCACGCCCTCCAGACAGGCCCGCAGGTTCGCCAATCCGTATATCGAAGGATCGCGCGTGTTGTAGCCGACAAGCCGCTGACACCCCAACACATCACCCAGATCGCAAGCCCGCCCGGCAAGCGCGGTCGCCTTCGCCTCATCCACGCCCACGTAGTTTCCGGTCAAAAACGCGCCCGCCAGCGCGGTGCAGCTTTCGGACGCCCCAAGATCACACCCGCGTTGCCACGCAGGCAGGAACAGGTCCGGGCGCTCCAGGTCTCCGCGCCCCGACTGGCTGTGCCCGAACAGGGTGCACCCGCGCGCGTCACCGGCCTCACACAGACTTTGCAAAATCGCTCCCGACGTTTCGGTGTCGGCCATGCCGTCGTGGTGGCCCCAGTCAAATCCGCGCCCTGCCAGAGTGATGTAGGTATCGGCGAGCGCGGCGCAGGCCGCGTAATCCGTATCTTTGCACGCGCGGGCAAGACGGCGAATTTGCCCATGATACCGGGGCTGGAACAAAAAGAGCTCGGGCGTCATCACCGCCTCGAAGACGCGACGCCCCGACCGGTTGGCGGCCGACATGGCCTGCGCCTCTTCCCAACTGGTCGCCAGACGGGCGTGGGGGCGTGGCATGGCCGCCTGACACTTTGCGCTGTCGTATTCAAACGTGCAGGCATCCGCCGCCTGCGGCGCATCGCCGGGGCGACCGGCCCTTCGACAGGCCGTCGCATCGCCCAAATCGCATCCAGCCTCGAAAAGGGCCTGCGCCGCGTCTTTCTGCGTGCGCTTGCGCTCACCCAGCCATGCACAACTTTGACCGTGGCCCAGATCGCAACCGGCCTGCAAAACGCCATCCTGCTCCGCCGCGTCGGGCTCCGGCAAATCAAAGGCATCATAGCGGGGAAACGCGCGCCGGATCCCATCGCCTTGGGCAATGCGGTAACGCGTGAAACAGGCCGCCCCGTCACCCGCCGCGCAGCCTTTGCGGGCCAGATCACGCGCCCGCGCCCTGAACGCCTCCGCCCGCTCCAAATCCCGCGCAACAGGCGCGGCTTCGGATTCCAGCCGACCCGCCAGATACGCACAGGCCCGTGCATCGGCTTTGTCGCAGGCCACCTCGAACGCGCCGATGAGCGGCTCACGCTCAGGACGATAAATGCCCAGATCGACCTCCTCGATCAATCCATGACACCCCGCCATAAGGCCGCGGATGCAGGCAAGCTCGAGCGTCACCGCCCCGACGTCCGCGTCAATCCAGACCCCGTCGCCACGGCGGTACATCTCGCCCAGCACGAGGCAATCGCGGGCCTGCCCGGCAATGCACCCCTGCCGGTGCCGGTCGGCGGTCGCGCGCCTTTGCGGTTCGAAATCCTCCCCCGCCTGCGGGGTCAACACCTGCGCCTCGACGGTCTCAAGCGCCGCGATACGGCGGTCATCGCGGTGTCGGTCGCGCCGCGCGGTGCGCACCTGCGCCTGCGCCAGCACCCTGTCGAACTCGGCGCGCGACAGATCCGTGGCGTCCAACCGAGCCAGCGCAGGCCACGCATTGAAAGGCGGCCGTTCCTGTGCCTGAACGGCACCGGCACCGGCGAAAACCAAAGACAAAAGAACCAGAAACAGCCGCATCGTAACCCCGTTGTTTGGCCACACCAAACCGCGCAAGGGTGTCACTATTGAGGCAAATACGCGCCAAAAACGGCACAGATGCCGCCCCGGCAGGGCTCTGGCCCCATCGCCCCTCGCAATTGCGCCGGTACCATCGAAAACCGCTCGCAGCCCCCTAAATCCTTGAACAGCGCACCCACAGCCATAGCGAGACCGTTCATGCCACGCCGATACGCCGAGATTTACCCCTCCTCGCCGCTCCTCAACAGCGACGCGATGGAACATATCTCGGCCGCGGCGCTCATGTCGGTGCGCTACTTTCAGGCCGAACCCGATATCATGCCCGAGGAAGTATTCGGCGAACATCACGTCCTGCTCAACCTGTGCGACACGCCACACCGCGTACAGAACCGGCGCGACGGACAGCTGCGGGATTTTACCTTTCACAAGAACGAAATCGTCGTCACCCCCGCCGGTATGAAATCCGGCTGGCGCTGGTTCGCAAAATCCGATGTCATCGTGGTGACACTCGATCCCGAAAGGGTGAAAAAGTTTGCCCAGACCGAACTGGGCCTCATCCTCGACGCACAGCAATTTGCCGATCTGCCGCAATTCAGCGATGCGGATCTCTGTGCCGCGGGGGTCATGCTGCGCGACGCGCTCGAGAATGACGATCTGACCTCCGGTGTCATGTTCGAGGCCATGAGCCGCGTTCTGCTGGTCAAGCTCTTGCAACGCTACGGCCAGCGGCGCCCCGAAGATCTGGCGCTTTCCGCCCGCTTTACCTCGGATCACTACGGGCGTGTTCTGGCCTACATCCGGGCCAACCTCGACCGCACCATCACGGTCGATGATCTCGCCACGCAAGCGGGCATGTCGCCATCGCATTTCGGACGGGTGTTCAAGGAAACGCTGGGCGAGACGCCGATGCAGTATGTGCTGGCCTACCGGATCGAACAGGCGATCGAGATGATGAAGGATCCCGCACGCGCCCTCGGTGGCATCGCGCTGGACTGCGGGTTCGCCGATCAGGCGCATTTTTCGCGCAGCTTCAAACAGGTCACCGGCCAGACCCCGCGCCAGCACCGGCAAACCTGATCCCGAGCGGTATCGTGCAAAAACTGCGCAGTCCGGTACAATAAATCCCGCCGCCAGCGCCGTATCTCTTTTGTCATCGGGCCAAACGCCCCCCACCTGACACAGGAGAGACTGACATGAAAAACTTCGCCCTCACCACCGCCGCCTTCTTGATGGCCTCGACCGCGGGCTTTGCACAGATCGAAACCCGCACCGTCACTTTCGAAAACGAAGGCGCCACTCTTTCGGGCACCCTGTATCTCCCCGAAGGTCACGACGGCTCCGCCTTGCCCACGGTCGTCGTGACCGGCGCATGGACCTCCGTCGAAGAGCAGATGCCGCGTGTCTATGCGCACGAAATGGTCGAACGCGGCTTTGCGGCCTTTACGTTCGATTTCCGCGGATGGGGCAAATCCGGTGACCTGCCGCAGAACGTGCGCTTTGTCGAAAGCCCCCGGGCCAAGACGTCGGACATCCGCGCCGCCTTTGACTTCGTGGGCACCCTGCCCGAAGTGGACGCCACCCAAATCAACGGTCTGGGGATCTGCGCGTCTGCGGGGTACATGGTCGATGCGGTTTCGGGCAACGCGCAGGTCAGGCGGATCGGCCTCGTCGCACCGTGGCTGCAGAACGAAGAACTCGTCAACGCCGTCTATGGCGGGCCCGACGGTGTGCAAAGCCTGATCGAGATTTCGCGCGACGCGCAGGCCGCGGGCGGCCAGATCATCCCCGCTGCCGGTCCCGAAGGCGCGCAAGGCGTGCTGATGCCCATCGGTGGCTACTACTTCGAAGAAGACCGCGGCGCGATCCCGGCCTACGACAACCAGTGGAACAATGCAGGTTGGGAAGAGTGGCTAACCTATCATCCCGCAGACCACGGTCCGCAGCTGACACAGCCACTGGCCATCGTGCACTCCGACGCAGCGGCCATCCCGCAAGGCGTGCGCAGCTTTCTGCAGGGCTATGCCGGTGACGCCACGCTGCGGATGCTCGAAGAGGTGACGCAGTTCGACTTCTACGACACCCCCGAGGACGTCGCCCGCGCCGCCGATACCGTGGCCGCCCATTTCGCCGCCCCCACCGGCACAGACAGCTGAGCCAGACCGCAGGGGCACCCGCGCCCCTGCGCATTCTCCCCCAATCACGCACAAAAGGATCTTACCATGACACGTTTTCTCGCCACCACCGCCTTGATCGCTACCACCCTTCCCGCCTTCGCGACACAGCCGTTGCCCCCCGCAGGCGCGCCGGACACGGCACAGATCACAACCCTCGTATCCTCCATTCCGCTCGCGGTGGACCGTGCCGCCTACGATCTGGCCGAAGCGGCCTTCGCTCCGGAAATCATCATCGACTACACCAGCCTCTGGGGCGGCGAGCCCACCACGATGACACCCGCCGAACTGATGACCGGATGGCGCGGCATCGTGCCCGGTTTTGACGCGACATGGCATGAACTCGGCCCCGTCAGCGTGACAATCGACGGAGATCTGGCCACAGCAACCGCAAGCGTCGACGGCCGCCACTGGATCGGCGATGACATCTGGCGGCCCATCGGCACCTATCACTGGGATGTGGCACAGCTGGACGGTGAATGGCGCGTCACCCGCATGGTCTTTGACATGACCGCCGAAATCGGGGACCGCGCGCTGGCCGCACAAGCGATGGAAAGGGCGGCCGCCGGCAACTGATCACATGTGGCCATTGCGCCGGCTTCGGTGATAGCTTTCGAGGAAACGACATGACAAACGCTGCACCCGACGCCTTTGAAACCCGATCACAAGACCGACTGACGCGGGCCGAACAGACCGGCCTGCGTCTCGCGCTTGCGTGCCGCTCCGCCATCACCGGTGCGGCCTTTGCCTGGTACGTTCTGGCCGCGTTTCTCTTTCCCGAAGTCTCGCCGCGGACCGCGACAATCGCGGTTCTGCTTGCCTTTACAATGGTCGGGGTGGTGCATCTGGCGATCATCGGAACACGCTATGACCAACGGTGGATCAAATACGCGGTCTATGCCCTCGACAGCTTTGCCATCTGCGCCGCTTTCGCGCTCGTCCCGATCAGCCGCGCCGCCGACATCCCGCAAATCATCGCCTTCCGCGCCTACGGTATCTATTTTCTCTTTCCCCTGCTGGCGATGTCCTGCCTCAGCCTGTCGTGGCGGCTGGTGCTGTGGACCGGGGGCGCGATCATTCTGGGCTGGTGGGCTGCTTTCACATGGGTCGTGGCGCGCATGGACAGCACCCTGTCGTGGGCCGACATCCCGTCCCATGCACAGCGCGACGACTACGTGAACACGTTCCTCTCTATCGATTTCATCGGGCGCGGCAACCGGATCGAGGAAACCGCCATGATCCTCTTTGCCGCCCTCGCGCTGGCCATTGCAGTCTACCGGGCGCGGGCGGTGTTCTTCGCGCAGGTCGCAGCAGACCTCGAGTGGCGACAGGAACGGGCGCTGCGCGAACGGGTGTCGGGCCTTCTGGGCAAATACGTGCCCGAAGCGATTGCCCGCAAACTGATCGCAGATGACAAACCGCTCAAACCCCAGCGCGGCCACGGCACGGTCCTCGTGATGGACATCGCCGGTTTCACCGCCTATTCGGCCCTGCACCCGCCCGAAGTGGTGATTGAAACGCTCGACCACTTCCTCGCGGATGCCGCACAAAGCGTATCGAACACCGGCGGCATCGTCATTTCCTACATCGGGGACGGGTTTCTCGTGACCTTCAATGCCCCGCTGGCCCTCGACAGGCCCGAGCATCACGCCGTCAGCGCCGCGATTGACCTGCTCGATATCGCCAAAACGCATGGCTTTGACATTCGCATCGGTCTGGCCAGCGGCGATCTGGTGACAGGGATCATCGGCAACGATGCGCGGCAGTCCTTCACCGTCTACGGCGACGCCGTGAACCTCGCCGCGCGGCTCGAAGCGCAGGCCAAAACGCTCGGCGCGCGCATCTTGGCGGATGAGGCCACGTTTACAAACGCGGACCACGCTGGCCGACTGCAAAGCCGCTCAGAGGTCAGCATCAAAGGCCTCGATTCCGCTACCGCGGTGTTCACACTCGGTTGAGACGGGCAAGCCCCCGGTCAGCGGCCCGCCCCCTGCATAGGTCTCAGGTGCCCTCGCCCGCACGGCCCGACTTTTCAAATGCCGCAAAGCTTTCGGCATGATCGGGGTGCCAGCGTGACAAGGCGGGGCGGTTCTGCACGATGTCCTGTGCGGCCCATGCGACGCGCCTTGCGTCAATCTCCGGCGTCACCTCGTTGTCGGGGCACAGGATATAGAAATCATCCTGCTCCAGGCGCGCCACCAGATGCGATACCGTTTCCCCGGATGTCCACGCCGCTGCGGGTTTTTCGGGCAGGAACGACGCAATCATACCGGTATAGGTAAATCCCGGCACGAACAGATGCGCCGATACCGGCGCCTTCGCCTCGCGCAGTTCATGGGCGAGCATTTCGGTCATCGCCTTCACACTGGCCTTCGACACGTTGTAGCCCGCGTTGCCCGGCGGGGTCGTGATGCCCTGCTTCGATCCGGTGTTGATCACGACGGCGGGCCAGCCCGCGTCGATCATCCGCGGCACAAACGCCTGCACCCCGTTGAGCGGGCCAAAAAGGTTCACCTCCATAAGACGGCGCCAGTTGTCGGCATTTTCCCACGCCTTCGTGGGCGGGGCGATGCCTGCGTTGTTCATCAGCACCGCCACAGGCCCGATATCAAAGGCGGTATCGGCAAGGGCGCGCACCGCCTCGGCATCGCTCACATCCGTCGTGACGCACCGGATATCGGCCCCCTTCAGCGAAAGCTCTTGCGCGGCGTCCGCCAATGCACTTTCCGAAACATCGGCCAGCACCAACTTCAGACCGCGGGCGGCACATTCCTGCGCCATGGCAAACCCCACGCCGCTTGCACCCCCGGTAATGACGGCAACACCGCCTGCTTTGATTGCTTCATTCCACATGTCTGGTCCTTTCATTTGGCAATCGTGCCCCGCCGCACCGGCAGGGCACCCTGATCTGTCTTCAGCCGATGTTGCGCGCCGCAGAGCCGTAGCTCACGTCTAGCACTTCGGCCGTCATGTTGCGCGTGGCATCACCGGCAAAGAACATCACCGCTTTCGCGATATCCTCGACCTTGTGGTGGCCCACGGGGATCGGGTTGCCCGGCTCCAGAAGGGCAGACACCGCATCGAACGTCGGGGCGGGATGATCCGGCAGCATCTTGCCCAGGATCACCGGGTTGTCCGCCAGCGGCGTGCGCACCAGCCCGGGTGCCACCACGTTGCACATGATGTTGTCGCGCCCGTAGGACAATGCCGCACTTTTCGCAAAACCGATCACCGCCCATTTGGTCGAGGTATAGACCGGGAACAGGTCATTGCCGACCCGCCCGAGCCCCGACGACATGTAGATGATCCGCCCGCCCCCGTTTGCGCGCAGATGCGGCACCGCCGCCTGCGTGGTCTTGACCATGCCGGCCACGTTGATCTCGTACTGGGTCGACATCTCATTGGCGCTGAATTCCTCGATGCGGCCCGCTTGGCTGACCCCCGCATTGGCCAGAACGATATCCAGACCGCCGAAGGTTGCGACCGCCTCGGCCATGGCATCCTCCTGCGCCTGCAGATCGCGCACATCGCCCTGCACAGCGAGACAGCGCACGCCGTGGGCCTCGATCCGCGCCGTGGCTTGCGCCAGATCGTCGGGGCTGGACAACGGATACTGCACATGCGGCACCTCGCGGGTGGCAATGTCGAACAACACGATGTTGGCACCGGCACGGGCCATTTCCTCGGCCGAGGCGAGCCCGATGCCACGCGCACCGCCAGTGATGAACGCGGTCTTGCCCTCCAGCTCCTTGGCGGCAGCGCCGGATTGGGCCATGCCCGCCCGCGCCGTCGCAACCGTCGATGCGGCAACCGTTGCCGCGCCGATCGTTCCCGTGCGCAACATGTCGCGGCGCGACATTTTCGGGGCGGATGCAGAATTGTGTGAAATACTTGTCATGTCGGTAACTCCTTGTCTGTGCCTCTCGGGGCAGGTCAACGGGTGAATGGGGGTCCGTGCAAAGCGCGCTCAGAACGTCAGCAGAACGAGGTGGCTCAGCCGCTCTTGCGCGGCCATCCCCGCGATAACCTCGTCCGTCTTGGCAGTCCGGCGGGTTGCGCGATCGGTCACTTTGAAAAATCTGAACATGGCCATCTCCATTTGTTAGCTGTCGTCGGAAACGCCGCTTTGCCTTTCCGTGACAAACATATGGATCATGCGCCCATGATGCGGTATAGGGCGATTTAACCAATCACAATTGCGTAAAACGCATCAATGGATGACGACGAACTCTTTCTGGCCGTTTTGGACGGGGGCAGCTTTCGCGCCGCCGCCAAAGCTGCGGGGCTTGACCCCAGCCGCGTCAGCCGCCGCATCGCGGCGCTGGAGGCACGGGTGGGTGTCAAACTGCTCAACCGCACCACACGGGCCTGCGCGCCGACCGAAACGGGCACCCGTTACGGCGAAGGGATACGGCGCCTGACCGACGCCCGCGCCGCGCTTCTGGCCGAGGTGACAGGCGGGCAGGACGTGCCCAAGGGCCGGCTGCGCGTGGCGGCGCCCACGGATTTCGGCGCGCGGTTCGTGGCGCCGGTGCTGACGAAAATGTCCGAAACCTATGCGGAGCTGAGTGTCGATCTGCGGTTGGGGTCGGGGTTCGCGGATCTGCTCGCCGAAGGCATCGACGTCGCCATCCGCATCGGCAACCTGTCCGACAGCGCCCTGATGGCACGGCGGATCGGCATCTCGCAGCGCGTTCTTGTCGCCGCCCCCGCCATCGCCGCTGCGGTGCGCACGCCGGCGGACCTTGGCGACATCAGCATCGTTTCCTACCGCACCGGAATGACCGAAATGCGCACGAGCTTCGAACAGGGCGGCGTGCGCCAGGACCTGCGGATGCCCTGCCGCTACGCCGTGAATTCGATGACCGCAGTGCGTGATGCGGTCCTCGCGGGCCGCGGTGCGCATCTTGGGCCGGTGTGGGCGTTTCGCGACGATCTCGCGCAGGGCGATCTGGTCGCTCTGTTGCCCGATGCCCGGTTCGACCCCTTCCCGATCCACGCCGTCTGGTCGCCGACCCCCTACCAGCCCGCCGCGTCCCGTATATTTGTCACCCTGATGGCGGAGCACCTGACCAAAGCAGGGCTGTCGCAGGCATAACGCCTGCCCAAACACCCCCACGCCACGCGGCTTGGGATGCGCCGCAAATCCCTAGGACACCGCCGAAAAGGCGCTCTGCCGGCAGCCGGTTCAGGCCACGTATTCATCGCGCAATTGACGCCGCAGCACCTTACCCGACAGGGTGACTGGCACTTCGTCCACGAACCGGATCACCTTTGGCACCTTGTAGTTTGTCAGCCGCGCCCGGCACGCCTCGAGAATCTGCTCCTCGGTCACGCTTTCATCGGCGCGCACCACGAAAGCCGCTGGCGCCTCGGCTGTCTTGGCATCCTCGATCCCGATCACGCCGACCTGCACCACGCCTGCCACGGTTGAAATCGCATCCTCGATCTCGTTCGGCGACACGTTGAAGCCCGACACAAGGATCATGTCCTTCTTGCGGTCCACGATCTCCAGATACCCGTCCGCGTCCATCACCCCGATGTCGCCCGAATGGTACCACCCGTCCTGCATCACCTCTGCCGTCGCCTCGGGATTGTCGAGATAGCTGTCCATCATGCCGGGGCTGCGCCCGATCACTTCGCCGGGCTCTCCCGCCGCCACATCCTTGCCTGCGTCATCGACAATCCGGATGTCGGACCCCGGTGCCGGCACACCCACCTTGCCCAACCGGTTTGCGCCGGGGGGATTGAAGGTCAGGATGCCGGACACTTCGGTCATGCCGTATCCCTGCAAAATCTCGACCCCGGTCATCTCCTGCCATTTCTGCGCCACACCGGTCTGTTGGGCCGCGCCGCCCGACCCGCAAAACCGGATGTCGGCGAAAAGCGCGCGGTCGAACCACGGCTCGGCCATCAATGCGGCAAACAGCGTGTTGATGCCGGTAAACCACGTGATCCTGTAGGCTTCGAACGCCGCCTTGAGGTTCGACGGTGGCCGCGGGCTGGGCACGAGAATGCCGTGCGCGCCCACCGACATCCCCGAAACGAAGATCAGGCTGAACGCGGTGATATGGTACAGCGGCAGCGCCACCAGCGCGACCTCCTCGCCGTCCCGCAGGGTTCCGACCGTCATCAGGCGGCCCTGCTCGGCGTTTGCCAAAATCGCCTGATGGGACAAAACGGCCCCCTTGCTGCGTCCAGTCGTCCCGCTGGTGTATTGCAGCAGGGCCGGAGTATCGCCGGTGGTATCGCGCGTGTAGGCCGCAATGTCGCTCGACGCCATCTGCGCCCGGCCTGCCGCCAAGGCCTCAGCCATCGGCGTGGCAGCCGTGGTCATTGCCGGGATCACCTTGCGCACCCGTTTCAGGACAAACTTCAAAAGGGTCTTTTTCAGCGTCGGAAAGAAATCCGCAACAGACAGGGTAACGACATGGCGCACCTGCGTTTGCGCAATCACCTCGTCCAGCTTGTCTCCGAAAACATCAATGATCACAATGGCTTTCGCCTTGCTGTGGGTCAGCTGATGCTCAAGCTCGGCCGGCGTGTAGAGCGGGTTCACATTGGTGCCGACGCATCCCGCCTTCGCAATCCCGAGCGAGGCCACACAAAAGCCGATGCAGTTCGGCGACATGATCGCCACGGTTTCTCCGGCGGCCAGACCCAGCTTTTCGCGCAGATACACCGCAAAGGCCTCCGCATGCGCCTTGAGCTCGGCATAGGTGATGGTCGTCTGTGCACCATTGGGCAAAATCGTGGTCAGCGCGGGTTTGGTCCCGAACGTCCCCGCCGCCCGGTCGAGCGCTTCCGACAGCGTGCGCACCTCCAGCGTGTCGAGGCCAAAGCCCGCCGCCTGCTCTCCGAACGGATGTTTCAATGTCTGCGCCATAAGGTCCCTCCCCAACGCGCCCAATGATCCAGACGCAGGATCAGTATACCAAAAATCGGGCCTCCGCATAGGGACACGGACAGACGAAGCCCGCCACACACCCTGCCGGTCGCCTGCCTCCGGGTTTGGTCCACACGCAGTTTACTGGCCGATAAATTCCGCCCGGCGCTCCATCAGCGCGGCACTCAGGTAATCCACCAAAAGCCGTGCCCGCCGAACGCGCCGCAAACCGCCATGCAGCAGGATCCACGTGGATCGACGCTGGTCCAGCCCCGTTCCGGGGACGCGCTGCAATTCCGGAAACACGCTGGGAACCCAATGCGCCAGAAACGTCATTCCCGCACCCGCGCGCGCCAGATGCACGTGCATCTGCGGGTCGCCGACCGTGTGCCGGACACGGGCTGCCGGAAACGCACTGGCCTCGATCATCGCGCGCAGTTCGGGCACTTCTCCGTACCCGATCCACGTCAGCCCCTTGCCCTTCGGTCCGGCCTTCGGCAACTGCGTATCGACATAGCTGCGCGACGCAAACACACCGAGCGACAGCGGAAAAAGCTTCCGCCCGACGGCATCTTCATCGACCTCGATCACGTGACGGACAGAAATATCCGTCTCGTCCTTTTCGATCGAATCCACCGTATAGGAAAGCTTCAGCTCGATCTCGATCTCGGGGTACAGCGCCGCGAATTCCGCCAGAACCGGCGCCAGCAGATAATGCGCGGTCATCGGATCGGCTGACAGCCGAATGCGCCCCGATGCCTCCCGATCCAGCCCTTTGACGGCACTGAACCCCTTGAGCAACGCCGCCTCCGCTTCAATCGCCTGCGGCAACAAACGCCGCCCGGCAGCGGTCAGCGTCAGCCCACCCGCGGCCCGTCGAAACAGCGTCGTGCCCAGCTGCGCCTCCAGACCCTCGATCTGGCGGCGCACCGTGGCGTGGGTGCCGTCCACCTGCGCGGCCCCCGCCCGAAGCGATCCAGAGCGGGCAACAGCCAGAAAGGCAGGGAGCGATTTCCAATCCACGGCAGTGTAACACTTTTTGACCAACTTGGATCATTATAGACAATTATCGGATCAAAATAAATCCGGTATCCCATCCTTCGACCCAAGAAGGAGACCATCATGGACCTCACACGCAATGCCTGGGCCGTCAGCCGCTACGGCGGGCCAGACGTCCTCGTTCCCGTCTCGCGGCCCGTGCCCGCACCCACCGCCACGCAGGTTCTGATCCGTATCCGCGCCTCGGCGGTGTCGCGGGCCGACACGATGATGCGGGCGGGGCAGCCGAATTTTGCCCGCCTGTTTCTTGGTGTGCGACGCCCCCGCGCCGGTTTGGCCGGCACCTGTTTTTCGGGCGATGTGGTTGCCGTCGGCGACCGTGTCACCCGGTTTCGCATCGGTGACGCCGTCTTTGGCGAAGCCGGTCTGCACTTCGGGGCCAACGCGACGCACATCAGCCTCGACGCGCAGGCCAGCCTGCTGACCAAGCCGGAAGCAGTAAGCTATGAGGAGGCCGCAACGCTCTTTGATGGTGCGATGACGTCGTGGCATTTCCTGACCCGCATGGCCCAAGTACGGTCAGGCAGCGCCGTCCTTATTCTGGGTGGTTCCGGGAGCCTCGGAACCGCCGCGATCCAGTTCGCCAAGGCGCTCGGCGCGCGGGTCACGGCCAGCGCGAGCGCACGCAACGCGGCACTGCTGCGCGCGCTGGGAACGGACCGCGTCGTGGACTACACCGCCGAAAACCCTCTGGCAAAAGGCGCCGGTTTCGACGTGGTTTTCGACACGCTCGGGGTCGCGTCCTACCGCGCGGCCAAACCCGCGCTTGCCCCGACGGGCCGGTATCTGTGTCCGGTGCTTGATGCGACGCTCCTGCGCGACATGATCCTGACCCGCGCCACGGGGCAAAAACGGGCGATGTTCGCCGCCGCCGGCATGCTGAAATCCGAAACCCACCGCGCGCAAATGTCGGAAATTCTGGCACTCATGGCAGCGCAGAAATTCGCACCCGTGATGGATCGCACCTACCCGCTCACCGATCTGGTCGAAGCGCATGCCTATGTCGAAACCGGTCGCAAGCGTGGTAATGTCGTCGTGGTTTAGGCGCCGGCGGCGCATCGCCCCCAATGCCCCCAAAAACCGGCAAACCGATTTTTACCTCCTCTCTTCACAAAGGAGCACAACATGCCCCAGCACGCCGTTCTGACCTTGATCAAACAGGCCGACAAAGCGATCAGCGCCGAGGACTTCGACACGTTGATGGAATTCTATGCAGATGACGCGGTTCTGGTTGTGCAGCCGGGCCAGATCGCCAAGGGCAAACCGCAAATCCGTACCGCTTTCGAGGCAATTTCCAGACATTTCGGCAAGACCCTCACCGTGACGCAAGGCCACGCTCATGTGATCGAAGGCGCCGGCACCGCACTTGTCGTCATGGAAACGCTCCTGCATATCGGGCAGGCACCGGAACCGGTCGTGCGCCGCGCGACATATGTATTTGCCATGGACCCGACGCGCGGATGGCTCTGCACCGTCGATAATTCCTACGGCACGGACCTGCTGGATTAGGCGCCGCATTCAACGGCTCGAACGGCCGCGGCGAAAAAGCGGCCCAATGGCCACCCGCCCTGACCCCACGTTGCGCGATCCGGCAACAACACGGGCAGCCCTTGACAGCACGCTGGCCATCGCGACGATGCACCCCCCACCCCTTGTCACGGGCACAAAGAAGTTGGACATGCAAAATCTGCGCGGCAGCACCCTGCGCCATCGCCCCCCCGTCGGGGACATTCCCGGCCCGTTTTACGCCCGGCGCGGATGCATGAGCCATGGATGACACAAGCCTCATCCTGTTTGCCCTGCACATCGCGGGCGCGGCTGCGCTTCTGATCTGGGCGGTTCGGTTGCTGCGCACCGGCGTGGAGCGGGCGTTTTCCGTGCAACTGCGGGCCTTCCTGCGGCGGTCCAACGCGAACCGCGTACAGGCTCTGGGCAGCGGTGCGCTCGCCGCGTTGTGTCTGCAAAGCGCAACGGCGGTGGCCGTTCTGGTGTCGAACTTCGCAACAAGGGGCGGTGTGGGGGTGCTGGCGGGCGTGGCGATCCTGCTGGGCGCCGACATCGGGTCGGCCCTCGTGTCGCAAATTCTGCTGGTCCGGCAGGAGTTCCTGATCCCCCTGCTTCTGCTGGGTGGGGTGGTTCTGTTCCTGCGCAGCGCCCGCAACGAAATCCGGCAATTGGGGCGGATGCTCATCGGGGTCGCACTGATCTTCGTCTCGCTCGACATGATCCGCGCCGCGACCGGCCCCCTGATCGCCAGCCCCGCCACGGCCAGTGTCATGGGCTATCTGGCGGGGGATCTGGTCACGTCCTTCCTGATCGGCGGGCTGTTTGCCTGGGGCGTGCATTCCTCGGTGGCGGCCGTCCTGTTCTTTGTCACTCTCACGGCACAGGGGCTCCTGCCCCCCAGCGGTGCTGCTGCGATGGTGCTGGGGGCAAACGCGGGCGGCGCGATACTGGCCTTCATGCTGACGCTGGGCGCACCTATGACGGCGCGCCGCATGGTCATGGCCAATCTGGTGTTGCGCGGCGGGGGTGCTGCGCTGGTGCTTGTGATCCTCGCCAAAAGTGCCGGCAATCTGGGCTGGCTGGGCGTTGATCCGGCGCGGCAAATCATCAACCTGCATCTGGTTTTCAACATCGGGCTGGGGCTGGTCTGTCTGCCGTTTCTCGGCTGGATCGCCTCTGCCATGCCGCGGCTGATGCCCGACGGCGAAAACACCGCCAACCCGCTCGCGCAAAGCTCCGCGCTTGATCCCTCGACGCTCGACCGGCCGTCGCGCGCGTTGCCCTGTGCCGCGCGCGAGGTTCTCAAAATGGGCGAAGCGACCGAAACCATGCTGCGGTCGTCGATGGCCCTGTTCCAGTCATGGGATGCCCCAACGGCCAAGGCGATCAACGAAAAATCAGAGGACGTCAGCAGGCTGCACGCAGACATCAAGGGCTTTCTGGCAGCACTCGACCACAAAAACCTCTCCGAGACCGAACAGGAGAAAGCAAGCGAACTTGCCTCGATCGCGTTCAATCTGGAAACGGCGGCCAACGCCATTTCACACAACCTCGTGGCGCAGGCCGAACAGCTCGACGCTGACGGGCTGGAATTCTCCGACGATGGCTGGTCCGACCTCAGCGATTTCCACGACCGCATCCTGAGCAATACGCAGCTCGCGCTGAGCGTGCTGATGACCGGCGCGCCGGATGCCGCACGCCAACTGCTGCGCGCCAAGGACAAGGTGCGCAAGGCAGAGCAAAAACTGCAGGAACGTCATCTGGACCGGCTCCGCCGCAACATCCCCGCCAGCTTTGACACCAGCCACATCCATCAGGACACCCTGCGCACGCTCAAGACGATCAACGCCGCTTTTGCCACGATCGGCCAGCCGATTGCGGCGCGGTCGGGCGATCTTTTGTCGACGCGCCTGTCCGCGAAGCCCAAAACAGGCGGCTGAACACCTATCGGTTGGCGCATGGGGCAAAGACCACCTGCCACGGGCGACGGTCCCGACACAGACGCAAGCCAACAAAGCGCATCAGCATCCTCCATCAGGGTGACGCCGACAAACACGCATCCGGCGCTCCGATGCCGGATCACAAAGGCAACCCCACCGCCCGGCGCCCCGCGTCCGTCTTGAGCGAGAAATCGGTCCCCGCATGGGCCGCGCCATCCGGCCCACACAGATACGCAATGGCCCGCGCAACCCATTCGGCAGGGATGTGCACCGACGGATCAAGCCGGCTGACAGGGTTCAGACCGCTTTGCCTGATCGACACCTGCATGTCCGTGGCCACCGTGCCGGGGCTCAACCCCACCACGGTGATGCCCTCGGCGCTGTACTCCTTGTGGGCCACACCCGTCAGACGCAGGACCGCGGCCTTGGTGGCGCAGTAATGGCTCCACCCTTCGAGAAAGGAATTTGCCGCCCCCGACGAGATATTGATGATCGTGCCCGCGCTCTGCGCCTGCATCACCGGGATCGCATAGCGCAGACCATGGTAGACACCCTTGATGTTGACATCGACGACCCGGCCCCACGCTTCTGGGTCACTGTCGGCAATACGGCTGATCGGGTCAATCAGCCCCGCGTTGTTCACAAGAACATCAAGGCTGCCAAAGGTATCCCCGGCAAACTCCACCAGCCGCGCAACCGCGTCCGGATCGCTAACATCACAGGCAAGCGCCGCGGCATGGCCACCGGTCGCCGTGATGTCTTCGGCAATGGCATTGATCCGATCGGCGGACCGTGCGGCCAGAACGACCTTGGCACCAAGCCCGGCAAGATGCCGCGCCGCCGCAGCCCCGATCCCCCGGCTGGCCCCCGTGATGACGACTGTCTTGTTTTGAAGATGTGACATGGGTTTCAATTCTTTCCTAATCATGATGGCCCCGCGGAACGTGATGTCTGCCGTGATGCGACAGATCTATTTCCTGCACATTATTTGCGATATGGTGAGTTTCTCCTTACAGTCGTGCGTAATCTGCATGAATGGATGCCCGATGAATCTCGTCTCTCTCAAAACGGTTCTGGCAGTGCAGCGGGCGGGCAGCATCGTGTCCGCGGCACAGGCGCTGAACCTCGATCCGTCAAACGTGTCGCGCACCGTGAGCGCGGTAGAAGCGGCAGTTGGCCTGCGGATCTTTGAACGCACGACCCGCAGCTTGCGCATCACCGAAGCGGGCGCGCGGTATCTGGCCCGCGTGGCGCCGCTGCTCGACGATCTCGATGCCGCACAGGAAGAGGCGCAGCGCATGGCCGTGGCACCGCAAGGACACCTGCGCATGACCGCATCCGTGGCCTTTGCCATTGAACGGATCGTGCCGCTTCTGCCCGCGTTTCATGCCGCCTATCCGGATGTGACGGTGGAACTCATACCGGCGGACGCAAATCTGGGCCTGTTGGATCAGGGGCTTGATCTGGCGGTGCGTCTTGCGGCCGCGCCCAAGGGCGATCTGATGTCGACGCGGCTGATGCGCACGCGCTACCACGTTGTGGCGTCGCCCGGCTATCTGGCCACAGCGGGGGCGATCGACCATCCCCGCGCGCTGACAGGGCGCAACTGCCTGCGGTTCGCCCTGCCCGATTTCCGAAGCAGATGGCTCTTCCGGCAAAGCGCGCAGGACGACGTGCTCGAGGTCGAGGTGGGCGGCAGAACGCTTATCTCGAATGCGCTGGCGCTGCGCGATGCGGCGCGCGCGGGCATGGGGCCGGTTCTTCTGGCCGACTGGCTGATTGATCGCGATTTGCGTGCAGGCACGTTGGTCGACGCCCTGCCAGATTGGGACTGCACGGCAACGCAGTTCGACACCGGCGCGTTCATTCTCTATCCCAGCCGCGCATATCTGCCGCGCAAGACGCGCGCCATGATCGATTTCCTGAAGGCCGAATTGGGCTGACGGGCCTATCTTCCCGCCCCGTTGCCCCGCAGGCCAATCGCGCCCTCGCGCCGCCCTGAAAACGATTGCGGCTGCGCGCAAACAGGCTCTTGCCGGTCGTGCGCGGGGTGCCAACCCTCAAGCCGCCGCAACAGTGGCGGGGTTTTTACCGGCACCGGACTAGCCGTCACTCGACGCCCGCTTTTCGCAACCCTTCCAGAAACAACTGGCGCTGTTCTTCCGATTTGAAAATCTGGGCAAAATTCGCCGCCCGAAAAAATGGAAAGCGGGATAATCCTTCGGCCACGAGCGCTGTCGCCGCCTCGTTTTGATCAAGCATGGCGTGGGCGGCCGCGCGCACGAACAGGCTGCTCGCCTCGTCGTTCGAGACAAGCGGATACCGCTCGGCCAGCCGGATGACCTCCTCGAACTGCCCTTGGAGATATAGTGCGACGATGGGGCAATTGATCTCATCGGCCCGCGGATAGGGATCAATCATCAACGCCCGTTGGGAGGACAACAGCGCCTCTTCCGCGTCGCCCGAAAACATCTGGACGCTGCAGCGCACGGCATGGCCCTGGGCACTATTGGGGTTGAGCGACAGCGCCTTGTCGATCAGACGTGCCGCTTCCGGCAGCTGCCCTGAAAACTTGAGCGCCTCCGCTTTCAACGCATGGGCCCGATAATCGAACGGATCGAGCGATATTGCCTTGTCTGCATTGGACTGCGCGGCGTCCCAGGCGCGTTGCGGCCATTGGGTCCAGCCAAATTTCAGGTCATTGAGGTGCGTGAACCCCAATTCGGCATAGGCGCTTGCGTAATTCGCGTCCAAGGCGACGGCGCGCTCGAAAAGGCCTCTGGCGTCGGCATTGGCCCTGAGACTGACTTCGCGCATGATGTCGCGGCCACGCAGCACAAGATCATAGGCCGTCAGACTGTCTGTCGGTGCGACCGCGACGCGGGCCTCTTCCACTTGCGTGACCCGCACCGCCAGCGCGGCAACAACCTGTCGGGTCAGCGTGTCCTGAACCTCAAACAGATCGAGAATGTCCTCGTCATAGCGGTCGGACCAGATCAGGACGCCGTTGGCGGCTTCGCTCAATTGCACGCTCAAACGGATCTTGTTGCCGGAGCGTTGAACAGACCCGCTCACAACATAGGCCGCGCCCAGATCGTTCGCCTGCGCCAGCGCAGAACCGTCGGGCTCTCGCAAGGACTCGACCGCGCTCCACGACAGCACGAGCAGCCCCGAAAAACGGCCCAATGCGGCGATGACGTCCTCTGTCACACCATCCACGAAATAGGACTGATCGCTTTGCCCGCCCCTGTTGTCAAACGGCAAAACGGCAATCGTCGGACGTGTCGCTTCGAGGGGCGCTGCCGTTGCCGGTGGCGTATTGGTCCGCGCCGCATCGCCCGTCCCTTGCGACAGGTCAGAGAGCATCCAGACCCCAGCGATCGCTGCCGCAAGAACGCACAGACCCGCCAAGACCACGGCGCGTGCGCGCCGCTTTCGGGCTGTGACGGGTTGCGCGGTCGGGGCATCGCCGTCCGCTTTCGTAACCGCATAGACGTGCAGCGGTTCCGCGATGTTCTTGACGTGATGGGTCCCCCGGTCCTCGAAATGAAGGGGCAGCTTGGTGCCGATCTGGTCGCGCACCGCGGCAGTCACGGCGATACCACCCGCATCCGCGAGCGCCTCGACACGCGCGGCAACATTCACGCCGTTCCCGAATATATCGTCTCCGTCCACGATGATATCACCGAGGTTAAGACCGATCCTGAAGTGCAGCTGTGCGTCCGTCGGCACCGCGAGATGTTCGAGGGCAACCCCGAAAAATATGCTCCCCGCTACGGGGGGTTCTGTGCGGGCGGCATGTCTCTCGGGCGCAAGACGGTGGTTGATCCGCAAGCGTGGATGATCGTCGACGGCAAACTCTTCATGGGCGGGTCGCACGGCGCGATTGCCTACATGGAAAAAGGCACCGACGAGAAAATCGCCAAAGCGGACGAGAATTGGAAAACGCTGGGCGTGACCAACTGATCGACCGCCGGTGTGCGCGGCCCTGTCCATGCCGCCCGACCCATGGGGCGGGCTTAGGCATGGGGAGCGGTCACCCATCACCTGTCGATGACCGACCGCTCCCTAAGGGCTGGACCTAATCCGCCGCCGTTGCTTCGATCTCGAACAACAGACCCGGAATGGCCAAGCGCGTCACACCCAGAAGGGTCATCGGCGGCGCCGCGTTGTGCGGACCAAACCGCATTCCCATCAGATCGAAATTCTTCAGCGCCTCGTCCACATCGGTGGCATAAACGCCAAGCCGGGTCACATGGCTCAGGTCCATCCCGGCCTTGGCCAAAACCGCTTCGAGGTTGTCCAGCGCCAGCGCGATTTGCCCCCGCATGTCGCCGGGATGCTGCGGATTGCCTTCGCCGTCCACCGCCGTCTGGCCGGCGCAGGTGACCTGACGCTTTGCCCCTTCGACCACCTCTGCCTGATTGTAGCCCAGCTTCAGGGACCAGTCCCAAGGGTTTACTGCAGTACGTTCCATCTGTCCGTTCTCCTGTTTGGTGTTGACGATTCAGTCCTACGTTAAAAAGGTGCCAAAATTTGGCACCATTGGTGCTATGGTTGTTTCATGAACATTCGCATCCGACATGACGCACTCGTGCGCAGCCTGCGCCGCAACGGCACCACGACCATCGATGAGCTCGCCCGCGAAGTCGGCGCCTCGCGCCGCACGGTCCTGCGCGACATCAGCGCGCTGCGCGACGAAGGGTTCGTCATCCACTCCGACGTAGGCCGCGGGGGCGGGCTGCAGCTTGATCCCCAATCGATGCAGACCACGGCGCGGCTGTCGGTGTCTGAGGTTTTCGCCCTGTTGATCAGTGTCGCGGCCATGCGCGCCGCCGGCAATCTGCCCTTCTCCGATCTGGCCGATGCCGGACTGGCACGGATCGAAAAGGCGCTGCCTTCGGACAAGATCCGCGATCTGCGGCGGTTTCTCGATTGTCTCCATATCGGTCAGCTTTCTCCGCTTCAGGATCTCTCCGACATCCGGCCGATGGACCCCGCGTTGTTGCCTGCCTTCGAAACGGCGTTTCTCCAACGTCTGCATCTGCGCTTCGACTACCGCGACGCCAAGGGGGCCAAGACCCACCGCACCGTCGAACCGCAAGCCATGCTGATCCTGCAGCCCTTGTGGTATCTGGTGGCATGGGATCCCGCGCGCGATGACTTCCGGCATTTTCGCATGGACCGGATCAGCCAGCCGGAATGCGTGATGGATGCGCCCTTCCGCTGGCGGCATGTGCCGTTCGAGAATGACGTCTGCCCCTACAGCGAGCTGGCGCGTTAGCGGGCGCGCGGCGGCCCTTCGGGCGGTCGGTCGATCAACGTCTCGATCTCCGCCATGACATGCGCGGGCAAAGGGCCGAATGCCACGGCGCCTGCGTTTTCCGCGGCCTGCCTTTCGGTGCGCGCACCCGGCACGGGGATATTCCGGTCCGATTTCGCCAACAACCAGCACAGGGCGCCCTGCCCAAGCGTGCGGCCGTCCGTCTGCAACAGCTCGCGTATGGCCGCGAGGTTGCGAAGATGCGCAGCGGCGGGCTTTGCATCCTGAAAGTAATCCCGCTTCACGCTATTGACCGACCGCACGTCCGTGTCCGGCATCACCGTGGTGCTGTCGTATTTGCCGGTCAGCACCCCCATCGCCAAAGGTGACCGCAACAGGGCCACGAGACCGCTGTCGGAAACGGTTTTCTGGATCGTCGGCACATCCACAAAGATGTTCATCGCGTGCTCGACCCCGACAAACCCCTCCAGATCACACATTGCCCGAATGCTCTCGGGGAAATCCGTGCTCCACCCGTAAGCGCGCAGCTTGCCTTGCGCGCGGGCACGCTCCATCTGCTCGAAAATCGGGCGGGCGGTCTCGATGGGCAGCGCGTTGAGATGCAGCAGCATGACGTCAACGTGGTCCCGGCCCAGCCGCCGCAGGCTGCGTTCTATCGCGGGCATCACCTCGCCCGGCTCTGTCTCGTCATGCAGGACCTGCCGCGTGTCCTCGTCGACGGCGGTGCCCAGTTTCGACACGACGATCGCATCGCGCGTACCCTTCAGCGCCCGGCCTAAAACGCGCTCGGAATGCCCTGCACCATAAACCGCGGCCGTGTCGAAAACCCGCAGGCCCGCCTCCAGCGTGGCGCGGATGGCCCGCTCGGATTCCGCGTCGTCGATGCCGGGAAACCCGTGCGGCTCCGCACCCGCATAGAACTGGCCGCCGATCGCCCAACACCCCATGCCCATCGGCAAAATATCCTGATCCAGAAATCTCATAGAAGCATCTCCCGCAATTCCGGCCCCATCCTCCGCCAGTTCGGCTGGTAAAAATACACAAAGAAACGCAACATACATTTCATGAGTGAAACGAACTCCGACTGGAATGACCTGAAGTTCTTTCTGGCCGTCGCCCGACACAGCGGCCTTTCCGGGGCCGCGCGGCAAACCGGGCTGAGCGCCGCAACGCTCGGACGCCGCATGCAGGCGCTCGAACAGGCCACCGGGATCGAAATTTTTCGCAGGCACGCGCGTGGATACGACCTGACGGAACAGGGCGAGGCGCTCTTTGCCCGGGTCGCGGCCCTCGACGCCGAGGTACGGCCCCTGTTTGACCGTCAAAACATGCGCCCCCTCACGCTGGTCAAATTGTCAGGGGGGCATTGGACCCTGCACGCGCTGGCCCCGCATATTCCGCAGATCGCCAAATCCGCGCCCGACGCCATGCTGCGCCTGATTTCGGCCACCGATCATATGAAGATCAATCACCGCGAAGCAGTGATCGGCATCCGCAACCAGCGTCCCGAAAGAACCGGGCTGGCCTGTCGCAAAGTCGGCACCGTCGCCTTCGCCGGATACGCCACCGACGACGCGGTGCAGGGATGGATACGTGTCACCTCCAAGGCGCCGTCGGCCCGCTGGCTCGCCGATCAGATCGACACGGAAATCACACTGGAAGCAAATGCGCCGCGCCTTGCCAGAGATCTGGCGCTACAAGGGCTGGGCCGCGTGATCCTGCCGTGTTTCATCGGCGAACGCACGCCGGGCCTTGTCCGCGTGCACCCCCGCATCCGCGACCTTGACCACGAACAATGGTTGGTCAGCCACGACGAAGACCGTTTCATCCCGGCAGTCCGCAAAGTACTCGATGCGACCTACACGGCGCTGGGTTTGATCCTCAAAACATCTGAATGAAACGACGCCCCCGCGACTCACCCGAGAACGTCAGGCCCGAACAGCCGCATCCCTGCCCCGCTGCCGCCGGACAAAACAGGTCAGGCATCACCCCAGAAAGACGCGCGGCCCCACACCGCGCGCGCCAATCCCCTGCTCCCGGCCTAGGCTGATCTTCACCGCAGCCCGGCCATCAGCCACATTTCGAATGGCCGCAGCTGCCGCAGGTCATGCAGCCCTCGACCATGCGCAGATCATACTGGCCACAGCTGGAGCACGCCTTGCCGCGCGGCTTGTCCAGTCCCACGACCTTGGCCTGCGGATCGGCCTTCAGGCCCATGCCCTCGCCCGCGATGAACCCCGTGGCCACCATATGCTGCTCGATCACACCGCCGATGGCCGCCAAGATCGAGGGCACGTATTTGCCGCCCATCCACGCCCCGCCGCGCGGGTCGAACACGGCCTTGAGCTCTTCGACCACGAACGACACATCGCCGCCGCGCCGGAACACCGCCGACACCATCCGCGTCAGCGCCACGGTCCAGGCGAAATTCTCCATGTTCTTGGAGTTGATGAACACTTCGAAGGGCCGCCGCTTGCCCCCCACGATCAGATCGTTGACGGTGATGTAGAGCGCGTGCTCGCTGTCGGGCCACTTGATCTTGTAGGTCGCGCCTTCCAGCTCCTGCGGACGGTCCAGCGGCTCGGACATATAGATGACGTCGCCGTGGGGGGCCTGCGGGGCCTCCCCGTCCTGCGCCATCACCTCGGGGGCCTCCTTCTTGTCCTCGCTGACGCTCAGCACGCTGCCGGTGACGTCGTTGGGGCGGTAGGTGGTGCAGCCCTTGCAGCCCGAGTCCCACGCCTCCATGTACACATCCTTGAAGCTCTCGAAGCTGATGTCCTCGGGGCAGTTGATGGTCTTGGAGATGCTCGAATCTACCCACTTCTGGGCCGCGGCCTGCATCTTGACGTGGTCCAGCGGGGCCAGCGTCTGGGCGTTGACGAAATAGTCGGGCAAGGGCGCATCCCCCTTCAGGTCGCGCCACATCTGCACGGCGTAGTCGACCACTTCCTCTTCGGTGCGGCTGCCGTCCTTTTGCAGGACCTTGCGGGTGTAGGCATAGGCAAAGACCGGCTCGATCCCGGAACTGACATTGCCCGCATACAGGCTGATGGTGCCGGTGGGCGCGATCGAGGTCAGCAGGGCGTTGCGGATGCCGTGGGTGCGGATGGCCTCGCGGACATCCTCGTCCATCATCTGCATCGTGCCGGACGCCAGGTATTTATCCGCATCGAACAGCGGGAACGCGCCCTTCTCCTTGGCCAGCTCCACCGACGCCAGATAGGCGGCGCGGGCGATCGCGTGCAGCCATTGCTCGGTCTGACGCGCCGCTTCGTCGCTGCCATACCGCAGGCCCAGCATCAAAAGCGCATCGGCCAGCCCGGTCACGCCCAAACCGATCCGGCGCTTGGCCTGCGCTTCCTGCGCCTGTGCCTCCAGCGGGAATTTCGACACATCGACCACGTTGTCCATCATCCGCACCGCCGTAGCGACCAGCGTGTCGAGCGCGTCGATGTTCAGCTCGGCTGCCTCCTCGAACGGGGCCGACACCAGCCGCGCCAGATTGATCGATCCCAGCAGACACGCGCCATAGGGCGGCAAGGGCTGCTCGCCACACGGGTTGGTGGCGGCGATGGTCTCGCAATAGCTCAGGTTGTTGGCGGCGTTGATCCGGTCGATGAAAATGACACCCGGCTCGGCAAAATCATAGGTCGCCTGCATGATCTGGTTCCACAGATCGCGGGCCTGCACGGTCTTGTAGACGCGGTCCCCGAACACCAGATCCCACGGCCCGTCGGCCTTCACGGCCTCCATGAACGGATCGGTGATCAGCACCGACATGTTGAACATCCGCAAGCGGGCCGCGTCGGATTTGGCGGTGATGAAATCTTCCACATCCGGGTGGTCACAGCGCATCGTGGCCATCATCGCCCCGCGCCGCGATCCCGCCGACATGATGGTGCGGCACATCGCGTCCCATACATCCATGAACGACAGCGGGCCCGACGCATCCGCCGACACGCCTAGCACATCCGCACCGCGGGGCCGGATCGTGGAAAAGTCATAGCCGATGCCGCCGCCCTGCTGCATGGTCAGCGCCGCTTCCTTGAGCATGTCGAAAATGCCGCTCATGCTGTCGGGCACCGTGCCCATGACAAAGCAGTTGAACAGCGTCACGCGCCGTGCCGTGCCCGCCCCGGCGGTGATCCGGCCCGCAGGCAGGTATTTGAAATCCGACAGCGCGTCATAGAACGTCTCTTCCGCCGCGGCAGGGTCGCTTTCGACCTGCGCAAGGTCCCGCGCGATGCGGCGCCAGGTGTCCTCGACCGTGGCATCCTTGGGCGTACCATCTGCCGCTTTGAAACGGTATTTCATGTCCCAGATCTGTTCGGCGATAGGGGCGGCAAAAGCGGTCATTGCGATTCCTCGGATGGCTATGGACGGGGGACGGACAATAGACGGACCTGCGCAAAAGGCCACAGTAAAACGGCCCGGTACTGCCGCGTCATCCTACCACAGTTTGCAGTTTTCTGCGAAACCCCTACTTTATGTCGTGGCTCGCGGGGTGAGTCTGTGGATAAGGCGGTGGATAGATCTGTGAGTAAATTCGTGCATCTGATCAAGCTGTCGGTGGGCAGCGAAAGCGTCGAGCAAATGATCGACTGGCAGCGCCGCCGGTCCAAGCAGATCGTGAACGGCGATTACTACCACCTGACGCGCATGTGGCCCAAACGCGAGGCCGAAATCATCAACGGCGGATCGATCTACTGGGTCATCAAGGGCGAAGTGGCCGCACGCCAGCGGGTGATCCGTCTGGACGAGAAAATCGGCGCCGACGGCATCCGGCGGTGCGCCATCGTGCTCGACGCCGAGGTGATCCCGACGGTGACGGCCCTGCGCCGCCCGTTTCAGGGGTGGCGCTATCTCGATCCGGCGGACGCGCCCGCCGATCTGCCCAAGGGCCGCAGCAAGGAAGACGCCCTGCCGGTCGAGCTGAACAAGGCACTGGCCGACATCGGCGTCCTCTAGCCGCCCGCGCGGGTCGCGGCGGGGCGCGGCGGTCCGTCCTGAGGCCTAGACCGACAGCCGGTCCAGCAACGCGGCCAGCGTGGCGCTCTCGTCTGCATCCATCTCGGCCACACGGCTGCGCCACAGCGTCGCCTGACTGCGCAGCACCAGACCGTCCTCGAGAATTTTCAGATGGTTGGCGCTCAGGGTCTCCCCGCTGGACGTGATGTCCGCAATGGCCTCGGCCGTCTCGTTGGCCACGGTGCCTTCGGTCGCGCCCTGACTGTCGATCAGCGCGTAATCGGCCACACCGGCCTCGCGCAGGAAATCGCGCACCAGCCGGTGGTATTTCGTGGCGATCCGCAACCGCATGCCATGGGTCTGCCGAAAGGCCGCCGCCACCGCATCCAGATCGTCGAGCGTGTCCACATCGATCCAGCCCTGCGGCACCGCGATGATCAGATCGGCATGACCAAAGCCCAGCTCGGCCACATCGGTGACCAACTGGTCATGCAGGGGCAGCTTTTCGCGCACCAGATCGGTGCCCGTGACACCCAGATGGATACGCCCGGCCGCCAGTTCGCGCGGAATTTCTCCCGCCGACAGCAGCACCAGCGACACCCCGTCGATGCCGTCCACGACCCCTGCGTATTCGCGGTCGGACCCGCTGCGCGACAGGGTGATGCCCCGCGCCGCGAACCACTCGAATGTCTTTTCCATCAGCCGCCCCTTCGACGGCACGCCCAGCTTCAGGGTCATCGGCTCTCTCCGTCCAGCAGCAGCATCAGCCCCGGGCGCATCACGCCGCCCACCGCCGGTATTTCCGCGCCCTGCCCCAACCGCCGGGTCAGCGCATCGTATCGCCCACCGCTGGCAATCGCGGGCAGATCGGACCGGCCCCGCGCACGGAACCCGAACACGAACCCGTCGTAATACTCCATCGACGTGCGGCCGTAATCCGCCTCGAACGCCAGCGCCTCCACATCGATGCCACGCGCCGCCAGTGCCGCCTGACGCTGCGCCACGCGCTCCACCGCATCGGCAATCGCGGGCATGTCCCCTGCCAGCGCGCGCAGCTGCTCCAGCGCCACGGGCAGCGTGCCGCGCACCTCCAGCAACCGCTCCAGCAGCGCCACCTGCGCCCCCGACACCGGCGGGGCCGCCTGGTCCGCACGCAACGCGGCCACACGGGCCTCGATCTCGTCCGCGCGGCGCTTGCCGTTCAACGGCGCATCGGTCCGGCAGGTCCCGTCCAGCACGGCCTGCCGCGCCGCCGAGGGCGCAGCCCCGCCCGCGTAGCGCTCCAGCAAGGCGCGGAACCGGCGCGGCCGCCAGATGTGGCGCATCAACGCCGCCTTGCGGGCCGGCAATGTATCCAAGCCCGCAACCGCCGCCATCAGGATGCCGATGTCCCCTGTAACGGGCCGCACATCCAAGCCCTCCAGCTGCCCCGCGATCAACGCGAACACCTCTGCGTCGGCGGCGGCCGGATCGGCGCGGTCGAACACCTCGTATCCCACTTGCACATATTCATTGGCGCGGCCCGGATCGCGTTCCTGACGGCGAAACACCTCGCCCGCGTAGGTATAGCGCGCAGGCTCCGCCCCGCCCGTCATGTGCATCTGCACCACCGGCACCGTGAAATCGGGGCGCAGCATCTGCTCCCCGCGCAGCGCGTCCGACGTCACATAGGCCCGCGCGCGAATGTCCTCGCCATAAAGGTCGAGCAACGTCTCCGCCGATTGCAACAGCGGCGGCTCCACCACCTGCGCGCCCTCGCGCTCGAATGCGGCGCGCAACGCGGCGGCGCGCGCGTTGGTCCGGCCCCGCTCCGACATCAGGCGTAAAGCTCCAGAATTTCGCGCACCTTCGCCACCAGATCGGCGCGGGGCACTTCGTACTGGCTGGGGCGGTCCTTCCATTCCTCCAGCGTCGCCTCCTGCGCGATCCGGGCCCCCAAGATCAGATCCTTGATCTGCACCACACCCTTCTCGTGCTCGTCGCCGCCCTCGATGATCGCCACGGGGCTGGACCGTTTATCGGCGTATTTCAACTGGTTGCCGAAATTCTTCGGGTTGCCCAGATACACTTCCGCACGGATACCAGCCTGACGCAGCTCGGCCACCATCGCCTGATAATCGGCCATGCGGGCCTTATCCATCACCGTCACGACAACGGGGCCCTGCGCGGCCGCGTCCATGCGGCCCTTGGCGTGCAGCGCGGCCAGCAACCGGTCCACCCCGATGGACACACCCGTCGCGGGCACCTCCTGCCCCGTGAAGCGTTTGACCAGATCGTCGTAGCGCCCGCCCCCCGCAACAGAGCCGAAGTTGCGCACCCGGCCCTTGTCGTCCGTGATGTCAAAGGTCAGTTCGGCCTCGTACACGGGGCCGGTATAATACCCCAGACCGCGCACCACAGACGGGTCGATCTCGATACGGTCGGGGCCATAGCCCCCCGCCGCCAGCAGACCCTCGATCGTCTGCAACTCGTCTACACCGTCCCGGCCCGTCTGGCTGTCACCAACCAGTTCGCGCAACCGCTCGACCGTTTCGGCACCGCTGTCGCGCTTGGCCTGCATGAAGCCCATGATGACCTCGGCCTGCGCCACATCCAGCCCCGCACCGTCGGTGAAATCACCACTCTCGTCCTTGCGGCCCTCCCCGAGCAGCGCCCGAACACCCTGCGGCCCCAACCGGTCCAGCTTGTCGATGGCGCGCAGCACGATGCCACGCTCGGCGTCCTTGTCGTCGCCCGCCAATCCGGCGACCTCCAGAACCCCGTTCAGCACCTTGCGGTTGTTCACCCGCACAACGTAATCGCCGCGGGCAATGCCCACCTCTTCCAGACAATCGGCCAGCATCGCGCAAATCTCGGCGTCCGCCGCGACCGAGGCGGCCCCGACGGTGTCGGCATCACATTGGTAAAACTGGCGGAACCGGCCCGGACCGGGCTTTTCGTTGCGCCACACAGGGCCCATCGCATACCGGCGGTAGGGCGTGGGCAAATCGTTGCGGTGCTGGGCGTAAACGCGCGCCAAAGGGGCCGTCAGATCATAGCGCAGCGCCAGCCAGTCGCCGGGCTTTTCGGCCTCTGCATCTTCCTGCCACGCGAAAACGCCCTCGTTGGGGCGGTCCACATCGGGCAAGAACTTGCCCAGCGCCTCGACCCGCTCCACTCCGCTGCTCTCCAGCGCATCAAACCCGTAACGGTGGTACACGGCGGCAATCTTGGCCAGCATATCGGCACGCTGGGTGACTTCGGCACCGAAATAATCGCGAAATCCACGCGGGGTTTCGGCCTTGGGGCGCGGGGTCTTCTTGGGCTTGGCCATGACAATCCTCTGGAACGGTCCGTTCTTTGCCCTGCCTCGTAGCGGATGGTCGCCAGCGGGGCAAGCGTTGCGCCCCCCTGCGCGCCCCCTGCGCCCCCGCCAGCCCCGCGCGCGACACGGGGCGCCCGCAAATGGCGTCGCAGCTTTGCTGCGTCCTTTGGATTGCCCTGCCATTGCCAAAATGCCCTGCACCGCGTAGCAGCGGCGCATGGAACATATCGAAGAAAAGCTGGCCCATCTGATGCGCACCGTGGACGATCTGTCCGATGTGGTGGCGCGGCAGGAAACCGAAATTGCGCTGCTGACGCGGCGTGTGGAGATGCTGATGCGCCGCGAGGCCGAGCGCGACAGCGATCCCACCGGCGGTGTGGTCATCGGCGATGAACGTCCGCCGCACTACTAGGGCGTCGGGGTCTAGTCGGTCGTCTTGACAGCACTGGCCAGCACCGCGCCATCGTGGATCAGGAATTCTTTCCACCGGCCGTTGGTTTCGGCGTATTCATAGGCGCTCAGGAACGCGGTATTCTTGTCGAGCCTGCCGATCCGCCGCGCGTCGCACGGCTTGCGTTTGCCCACCTTGCAGACCGAGGCTTTCACCTTGTCATAGGCCTTGTCCGTCGCGGCATACGGCAGATGCCGCCCCGCCGGTCCGAACCGCAGCACCTCGTAGAAAGACGGCGCACCCACCAGCGCCGTGGCGGCGGTAAACTGGCGCGGGCATTTGTCGTCAAATCCGGTCAGGTAGAACGTCCGCTTGCTCTTGATGCCGGGGTTGGTGTCATAGAGCGCAAAGCCGCGCCCGCCCATGTTCTCGACCCGCGTGCCCAGCGGCTTGCCCCGCGCCTCGCAGACGCGCGCGATCTCGCCAAAGGCCAGCACCGTGCCATAGGGCACATCGGCGGTGTCGGGCCCGTTGCGCGCGCTGCTGCCGGCGCCGCGGCCGAACAATCCGCCGCGGCGCGGTTGGGTGGCCTGCGGGCTGTCTGCGCTGTCGGCATCCGGACTGCGGGTCGCCACGACGACGGTCGCGGCCGTCTGCGGTGTTGCCGCCTCCGGTGCGGCGGCGGTCGCGCTGTCGACCAGACGGCCGAAAAATCCGCGTGGTTTGTCAGGTGAAGCGCTTTGTGCTGTGGCCTGCGTGTCTGCGCCGGTTTCCGCATCTGCGGGCAGGTCGCGTCCCTCTGCCGCATCGGTGCCCAGAAACCCGTCGCGCGCCACTTCCGCCGCATCCGGTGCCACGGCAGCCGTGTCGCTTGCCGGCACGTCCACATCCGACAACCGGTCGACCCCCGACAGCGGATCCGCGCAGGCAGCAAGCCCCAAAACAATCACACAGGCGACAAGTGCACGCACGAAAACCCTCCCGATACCTCGCGCTTGTGTAGCGAACACCGCCCGCGCCGTCCAGCGGGCCATCGCGTCACATCCCGGCTCCGCCGGATCACGCCGATGCCTGCGGGTGCTCAGATTTCCTCGACCTCGAGCACCCCGCCCAGCGACCGGATCGCGCCCTTGATCTGCGGTGTGACGGGAAATTCCGCGCCCAGATCCACCTCGACTTCACCGGGCAGGCTGGGGTCCATCAGGCACAGCTGCACCGGCCCCTTGCCCGCCGCCCGCGCGGCCGTGCGCGCGCCCGCCAGCACATCCGACACCGCCGCGATCGCGGCCGGGCTCTCGATGAAAATCTTCAGCCCCATGCCCCCCGCATCGGCCACTGCCGCCTCTACCGGCGCCACCGACCGGCCCAGCAGCTTGAGCTGGTCGCTCTCCATCGTGGCCTCGACGGTGACGACCACCTTCGATCCCGTCTCCAGATGATCGCGCGCCAGCTCCAGCGTGTCGGAGAACAGCGTCACCTCATAGGCGCCCGTCGGATCGCTCAGCTGGGCAAAGGCAAACCGGTTGCCCCGCGCCGACTTGCGCTCCTGCCGGCCCGCGACCACACCGGCCAGCCGCGCATTCATCGCCCCGCGGTCGGCCACCTTGTCGGTCAACCCGTCCAGCGTCATGAACGGCACACCGCGGTCATTGCCCCACTTGCGGTTCAGCGGCCCCATATAATCATCCAGCGGATGCCCCGACAGGTAGAACCCCACCGCCTTGAACTCCTCGGTCAGCCGCTCGGCACTCAGCCAATCGTCGCCCGCCATGATGCGCGGCTCGGGCAGATCGTCACCCGCCTCCCCGAACAACGACACCTGGTTTGACGCCTTCTGATCGAAAATCGCCGCCGAATAGGCCACCAGCGCATCCAGCGCGCCAAAGACACGGCGGCGGTTGGGATCAAGCTGGTCAAAGGCGCCGGACCGGGCCAGCATCTCCAGCGGGCGCTTGCCCACCCGTTTCAGATCCACCCGCCGCGCCATGTCGAACAACGTGGCAAACGGCCTGTCGACACCTTCCACCTTGCGGCCCTCGGTCACCAGACGCATCGCCTCCACGCCCACGTTCTTGAGCGCGCCCAGCGCATAGACCAGCGCCCCGTCAACAACCTTGAACGTCGCATCCGACCGGTTCACGCAGGGCGGCACCCAAGGCAATTCCAGCCGCTTGCGGACCTCTTCGAAATACACGGCCAACTTGTCGGTCAGATGGATATCGCAATTCATCACGCCAGCCATGAACTCGACCGGATGGTTCGCCTTGAGCCACGCGGTCTGGTAGCTGACGACCGCATAGGCCGCCGCGTGGGACTTGTTGAACCCGTAGTTGGCGAATTTCTCCAACAGGTCGAACACTTCCGAGGCCTTCTTCTTCTCGACCCCGTTCTCCATCGCGCCCTTTTCGAACTTGGGGCGCTCCTTGGCCATCTCCTCGGCGATCTTCTTGCCCATCGCACGGCGCAACAGGTCCGCCCCGCCAAGGCTGTAGCCCGCCATGACCTGCGCGATCTGCATCACCTGTTCCTGATAAACGATGATGCCCTGCGTCTCTTCGAGAATGTGATCGATCAGCGGATGCACACTCTCGCGCTCGCGCTTGCCGTTCTTGACCTCGCAATAGGTCGGAATGTTCTCCATCGGACCGGGCCTGTAAAGTGCCACCAGCGCCACGATGTCCTCGATACAGGTGGGCTTCATCCGCTTGAGCGCATCCATCATGCCCGAGCTTTCCACCTGGAACACCGCCACCGTCTTGGCCGCGGCATACAGCCTGTAGGACGCCTCGTCATCCAGCGGGATCGTGGCGATGTCGTCAAGCAGCCCCTCGGGCGGCTCGAACAGCTCCGTGCCATCGGCGGCGATGTGCAGATGACGCCCCGACGCCTTGATCTGGTCCACCGCGTTCTGGATCACGGTCAGGGTTTTCAGACCCAGAAAGTCGAATTTCACCAGCCCCGCCTGCTCGACCCATTTCATGTTGAACTGGGTGGCGGGCATGTCCGATCGCGGATCCTGATAGAGCGGCACCAGCGCGTCCAGCGGGCGATCGCCAATCACCACCCCCGCCGCGTGGGTCGAGGCATTGCGCAACAGCCCCTCCACCTGCTGGCCGTATTCCAGCAGGCGTGCGACCACCTCCTCGCTGCGGGCTTCCTCGCGCAACCGCGGCTCGTCGGCCAGCGCCTTTTCGATGCTGACGGGTTTGACCCCTTCGACGGGGATCATCTTCGACAGACGGTCCACCTGCCCGTAGGGCATCTGCAACACGCGCCCGATGTCGCGCACCGCGGCCTTCGACAGAAGCGCGCCAAAGGTGATGATCTGGCCCACTTTGTCACGGCCGTATTTCTCCTGCACATAGCGGATCACCTCTTCGCGGCGGTCCATGCAGAAATCGATGTCGAAATCCGGCATCGATACCCGTTCGGGGTTCAAGAACCGCTCGAACAGAAGCGAGTACCGCAGCGGATCGAGATCGGTGATCAACAGCGCATAGGCCACCAACGATCCCGCGCCGGACCCCCGCCCCGGCCCCACCGGAATGCCCTGATCCTTGGCCCATTTGATGAAATCGGCAACGATCAGGAAATAGCCGGGAAACCCCATGCCCTCGATGATCTTCAGCTCGAAATCCAGTCGTGCCTCGTATTCGGCCACCTCTGTGGCATGCGGGATGATCGCCAACCGCGCGCGCAGCCCCTCTTCGGCCTGACGGCGCAACTCGGCCACCTCGTCATCGGCAAACTTCGGCAGGATCGGATCGCGGCGATAGGCCTGAAAGGCACAGCGCTTGGCAATCTCGACGGTGTTCTCGATCGCTTCGGGCAGATCGGCGAACAGGGTGACCATTTCGGACTGCGATTTGAAATAATGCTGCGGGGTCAGACGGCGGCGACCGTCCTGCTGATCGACATAGGCGCCTTCCGCAATACAGATCAGCGCGTCATGCGCCTCAAACATGTCGGTCTTGGGAAAATAGACATCGTTCGTGGCCACCAGCGGCAGCTCCATTGCATAGGCCATCTCGATATGACCCCGCTCGGTCAGCCGCTCGGCCTCCGGCGGGCCGCTGTCGGTCGGGTGGCGCTGCAACTCGACATAGAGCCGGTCGCCAAAGGCCGCCGCCAGCCGGTCCATCAACGCCTGCGCGGCGGGGCGCTGGCCGTTTTGCAGCAAGCGGCCCACCGGCCCGTCCGGCCCGCCGGTCAGGCAGATCACATCGGTGGCATGGGCGGCCAGCTGGTCCAGCGTCACCTGCGGCAGCGCGCCGTCCTTGTCGACGTAAAGACAGGTGTTGAGCTTCATCAGGTTTTCGTAGCCGGTCTCGCTCTGGGCCAGCAGCACCACCGGCGCGGGATCGCGGGCGCGCTCGCCGGGTCCGACCTGCACGTATTCCACATCGACCTGACAGCCGATGATCGGCTGGACACCCGCCCCCGTCATCGCGACGGAATACTCGAGTGCCGCAAACATGTTGTTGGTATCGGTCAGCGCCAGCGCAGGCATCTGCGCGTCAACGCACATCGCAGGCAGCTTTTTCAGCCGCAGCGCCCCCTCCAGCAAAGAGTACTCGGAATGGGTGCGCAGGTGAATGAATCGGGGGGTCTGGGTCATGGCGCGATGTTAGCCAAGCCGCCCCGCCGCCGCCACCGCGAAACGCGCGCGGCGCAGGGGGGATCTGCCGGGCGGTGTACGCGCGGTGCACATCGTGTGCACAGGATGTGACACCTGCCTGCGCCTGGTGCCACGTCACTGCGCAAATCTGCGCCCGCGGCCTTGCCAAGCGCGCCCGCTTGGCTCTAGCCTGCGTCAGGGGCCCGTGTTCTACGCCGCATCGAACACGCCCGCCTCCCCAGACATCCGGTACCGCGGCGGGGTTTTCCCCATGCAAATCTCGTTCCACCTCAACGGAACCCCTGTCACCCTGACGGACCCGTCCCCGACGCTGACACTTCTCGATTGGTTGCGTGAAAACAAACACTTGACCGGCACAAAGGAAGGCTGCAACGAAGGCGATTGCGGCGCCTGCAGCGTCATGGTGACGGACGCCGGAGGCAGCCACGCGCTCAACGCGTGCATCCTGTTCATGCCGCAGCTTGCAGGCAAACACGTCACCACCGTCGAAGGGCTCGCCGCCCCCGACGGCACCCTGCACCCCGTCCAGCAAACCATGATCGACCACCACGCCAGCCAATGCGGCTTCTGCACCCCCGGCTTCGTCGTCACCATGGCCGCCGCCCACCTGCAAGGCACCACCGATCACGACACCGCCCTCGCCGGCAACCTGTGCCGCTGCACCGGCTACGCCCCTATCGTGCGCGCCGCAAAGGCTGCCGAAAATGCGCCTGTTCCCAACCACTTGCGCAACCTCGGCCTTCATCTTGCCGACAAAACTCCGGGGGAGCAGCCAAGGGCTGCGGGGGCAGCGCCCCGCTTTCCTGCCGCACCGCGCGACACGGACACCCTTGCGGAAATCTACAAAGCAACCCCCGAGGCCACTCTCGTCGCGGGCGCCACGGACGTGGGTCTATGGGTCACCAAACAGCTGCGTGACCTGGGACCTGTCATCTTTCTCAACCAATGCGCATCCTTGCGCGACATCACCCAGACCGAAACCCACTGGCACATCGGGGCGATGGCCACGATCCGCGATCTCGAAGAAGCTCTGGATCCGCATTTCCCCAGCCTCGGTGCGCTCTTGCGCCGCTATGGATCGCCGCAGGTCCGCAACGCCGCGACGCTGGGCGGCAATATCGCAAACGGCTCTCCCATCGGGGACGGATCGCCCGCCATGATCGCGCTCGGCGCACGGCTGCACCTGCGCTGCGGGGACATCCGGCGCGAGATCACACTCGAGGATTTCTTCATCAGCTACGGCAAGCAGGACCGCAAACCCGGCGAATTCGTCGAAGCGATCAGCGTGCCGAAGCAGACCGACACCTTGCACTGCCACAAGCTCTCCAAACGCTTCGATCAGGACATCTCCGCCGTTTGCGGGTGCTTCAATCTGCCCGGTGACGGGCGGCTTTTCGGTGAGGTACGGCTCGCGTTCGGGGGCATGGCGGGCACGCCCATGCGGGCCAAGGCCGCCGAAGCCGCATTGCGCGGCGCGCCCATCAGCCTCGCCTCGGCACAGGCCGCAGCAGAGGCCCTGCAAGACGATTTCACACCGCTTTCCGACATGCGCGCCTCAGCGCACTACCGGATGCAGGCCGCACAAAACATGCTCTTGCGGTCCGTGCACAGCTTGCTCGGCACTCCAACCGACCTGCATGAGGTGACAGCATGAGCGTCTCAAAACCCCTGCCCCACGACGCCGCGCACCTGCACGTAACGGGGGCCGCGCGCTACGTTGACGACATTCCGACGCCCGCGAATACGTTGCATCTGGCTTTCGGGCTCAGCGATACGGCGCGGGGCACGCTCAAGAAGGTCGATCTTGCCGATGTGCGGGCCGGCGAGGGCGTTGTGGCCGTGCTGACAGCGGATGACCTGCCCTTCGACAACGATGTATCGCCCTCCAATCACGACGAGCCTTTGCTGGCCGACGGCACGGTCCACTACAAGGGGCAGCCGATCTTCCTGGTGGTTGCCACGTCCCATCTCGCCGCCCGCCGCGCGGCCCGGCTTGGCAAGATCGAGATCGACGCACAGGATCCGATCCTGAGCATCGAGGCCGCACTTGCCGCCGACAGCCGCTTTGAGGACGGCCCGCGCATATACGCAAAGGGCGATGTCACAAACGCGCTGTCGCAGGCGGCGCATCGGCTGTCGGGCAGCGTCGATGTTGGCGGGCAAGAGCATTTCTATCTCGAAGGGCAGGCCGCGATGGCCCTGCCTGGCGAAGATGGCGACATGACCGTCCACAGCTCCACCCAGCACCCGACGGAGATACAGCACAAGGTGGCTGAAGCACTTGGCACGCCGATGCATGCCGTGCGGGTCGAAACGCGGCGCATGGGCGGTGGCTTTGGCGGCAAGGAAAGCCAGGGCAACGCGCTCGCGGTGGCCTGCGCCATCGCAGCCCGTCTGACAGGCGCGCCGTGCAAGATGCGCTACGACCGCGATGACGATATGGTCATCACCGGCAAGCGGCACGATTTTCGCATCGATTACGACGTGGGCTTTGATGATGACGGCAGGCTCACGGCCGTGGATTTCACGCATTACGCGCGCTGTGGATGGGCGATGGACCTGAGCCTGCCCGTCGCCGACCGCGCCATGCTGCATGCCGATAACGCCTATCACCTCGCCGATGTGCGCATTACATCGCACCGGCTGAAGACCAACACCCAATCTGCCACCGCCTTCCGCGGGTTCGGCGGGCCGCAGGGGATCGTGGGGATCGAGCGGGTCATGGATCACGTGGCCGCCCACCTCGGCCTCGACCCTCTGGTGGTGCGGCAGCGCAATTTCTACCGTGACCTGCTGCAGAAGGACACGCCCGTGGGCACCGCAGCACCCGCCGACCCCCGCCCGCAAAGCGACGCGGCAAGCCGTGGCGCGCAAGCAGACACCGATGCGCCGCAAATCGCGCCGGAGCCCGTCGATGTGCAGACCACTCCCTATCACCAGCCGGTCACGGACTGCATCATCAACGCGCTGTCGGAGCGGCTCATCGACACGTCGGACTATCACGCCCGCCGCGCCGCGATTGCACGATGGAACGATGAAAATCCGGTTTTGAAGCGCGGCATCGCCCTGACGCCGGTCAAATTCGGCATCTCCTTCACGCTTACCCATCTCAATCAGGCGGGCGCGCTTGTGCATGTCTATCAGGACGGCTCCGTGCATCTGAACCACGGGGGCACCGAGATGGGTCAGGGCCTGTTCCAGAAAGTCGCCCAGGTCGCGGCAAGCCGTTTCGGTCTGCCGCTCGATTCCATAAAGATCACCGCGACCGACACGGCCAAAGTGCCAAATACCTCGGCCACCGCAGCGAGTTCGGGCAGCGATCTGAACGGCATGGCGGTTCAAATCGCCTGTGACACCATCCGCGACCGCATCGCCGCCCATCTGGCTGAATTGCATCAGGCGCATCCTAACCAGATCAGGTTTGCCGACGGTCAGGTGCATTTGCCGGGCGAGACGATCAGCTTTGCCCAGGCGGCAAGCCTTGCCTATCAAGGGCGCGTCAGCCTGTCGTCGACGGGGTTCTACAAGACCCCTGACATCCAGTGGGACCGTATCGCGGGCAAGGGCAGACCGTTCTATTACTTTGCCTATGGCGCAGCCGTGACCGAGGTCGTCATTGACACGCTGACGGGCGAGAACCGGATTCTCCGGGCGGATGTTCTGCACGACGCGGGAACGTCGCTGAACCCCGCGCTCGACATCGGACAGGTGGAAGGCGCCTTTGTTCAGGGCGCGGGCTGGCTGACCACGGAGGAGCTTGTCTGGGATGACACCGGCGCGCTGCGGACGCATGCACCGGCAACCTATAAAATTCCGGCCTGCGGGGACCGGCCCGATGTGTTCAACGTCGATCTGTGGAACGCGCCAAACCCCGCGCAGACGGTGTACCGGTCCAAGGCGGTGGGCGAGCCGCCGTTCATGTTGGGTATTTCCGCCTGGGCCGCGCTGGCCGATGCGATACGCGCCTGCGGCGATGGCTACGGTGATCTGCAAACGCCCGCGACCGCCGAAGCCGTATTGGCAGCCGTAACGCGGACCCGCGCGTGACGCAAATTACGGTCGAGATAACGGCAACGCGGGGCTCGGCCCCGCGCGATGCAGGCACCGTCATGGTGGTGAGCCCGACCGACATCACCGGCACCATCGGCGGGGGTGCGCTGGAATACCGTGCCATCGAAACGGCACGGCGCTTGATGGCAAAAGACCGACCGCTGCTGGAGGAAACCATTCCGCTTGGCCCTGATCTGGGTCAATGCTGTGGCGGCGCGGTGAGCCTGCGGTATTCCACGGCCGCGCATGCGCCAGATGCACCGCAGCCCACACGGTTTGCCCCCGGGCTCGTCCCGGACCGGTCGCTGGGCGATCTGTGGGTGTGGGGTGCGGGGCACGTGGGCCGCGCGGTGATCCGGCAGGCCGCCCCGTTGCGTGCTTTTAATCTGTGCTGGATCGACAGCGATATGACCCGTTTTCCTGCCGACATTCCAGATACGGTAACCCCGCTTGCCGCACGCGACATGCCGCGGTTGGTGACACATGCCCCCCGCACGGCGCATCACCTGATATTCACCTATAGCCACGACATTGATCTGGCCCTTTGCTCGGCGCTTTTGACCCACGGATTCGCAAGCTGCGGGCTGATTGGGTCGCAGACCAAGAAAACGCGATTTTTCAAGCGGTTGAGGGCTGCAGGTCTGACGCCGGAACGCATTGATTGCCCCATTGGCACGCCAGCGCAGGGCAAGCACCCAGACGCAATCGCCCATTCCACGCTCACTGTGCTCTTGAAAACCTTGCAGCAACGGGATGATAGTGCGCCCGACAAAAAGGCTGTGCACCCATGACCACCCCATTGCTGAAACTGACCGGCCTGACCAAAGCCTATCCCGGGGTCGTGGCGAATGACGATGTATCGCTTCGGATTGCCCCCGGCGAAGTGCACGCGCTGCTGGGGGAAAACGGGGCCGGCAAATCGACATTGGTCAAGATGATCTACGGGCTGGTCAAACCCGACAGCGGCGACATGCAGATGCACGGTGCACCTTTCGCGCCGTCAGAACCGCGCGCGGCCCGTGCGGCGGGTGTCGGCATGGTGTTCCAGCATTTTTCGCTGTTCGATGCCATGAGTGTGGCGGAAAATATCGCCCTCGGGATGGAACACGCGCCGAAACTGGGTGCGCTGTCGGCCCGTATTCGCGAAGTGTCGCAGACCTATGGTCTGCCGCTGGCACCTGACCGGATCGTGGGCGATCTGTCCGCCGGTGAACGCCAGAGGGTCGAGATCATCCGCTGTCTGTTGCAGGATCCAAAGCTGTTGATCATGGATGAACCCACATCGGTTCTGACGCCGCAGGAAGTCGAGATCCTGTTCAAGACACTGCGCAAACTGAGCGCCGAAGGCACGGCGATCCTGTATATTTCCCACAAGCTCGAGGAAATACGCAGCCTGTGTGACAGCGCGACGATCCTGCGCCTGGGCAAGGTGGTCGGCCATTGCACACCCCGTGAGACGACCGCACGCGACATGGCGGAGATGATGGTGGGCAAATTGCTCGAGACACCGAGCCGCGCGGGGCGTGATCTGGGCGAAACCCTGCTGCGGCTCACCGCGCTGTCGGCCCCGTCTCCCAACGCCTTTGGCATGCCGCTCAAGAGTATCGATCTGGACCTGCGGGCGGGCGAAGTGCTGGGGATCGGAGGGGTTGCGGGCAACGGTCAGGATGAGCTGCTGGCGGCGCTGTCGGGCGAACGGCCCGTGGCCGCGGGCATGCTGGAGTACCGCGGACAGGACATCGGACGGCTGGGCCCCACGGCGCGGCGCAAACTCGGTCTGCTGGCCGCACCCGAAGAGCGCATGGGCCATGCCGCGGCCCCCGATATGACGCTGGTGGAAAATGCGATGTTGACCGGTGCAGTGCGCCAGGGTCTCGAGCGGCGCGGCATGCTGGACTGGCCCGCCGCCCGCAAATTCGCGGAAGAGGTGATCGCCCGTTTTGATGTGCGCACGCCCAACAGTGCGGCGGCAGCCCGGTCCCTTTCGGGCGGCAACCTTCAGAAGTTCGTCATCGGCCGTGAGGTCATGCAGCGGCCCGAGGTTTTTGTGGTCAACCAGCCGACGTGGGGCGTGGACGCGTCTGCCGCCGCCGCGATCCGGCAGGCGCTGCTGGATCTGGCGCAAAACGGCGCGGCGGTGATCGTCATCAGTCAGGACCTCGACGAACTGATGGAAATTTCGGACCGCTTTGCCGCACTCAACGAAGGCAGGCTGAGCGCTTCGCGTCCGGCCCAGGGCCTGACCGTGGACGAGATCGGTCTGATGATGGGTGGTGCCCATGGAATGGAGGTCGCGCATGTCTGAGCCGCGCAAAGCCACAGGGATGCGCCGATGATCCGTCTCGAAAAACGCCCCGAACCCAGCCGTGCCTTTTCGCTGGGAACCCCGTTGCTGGCGGTCATTGCCACGATGATCTTTGGCGGGCTGCTGTTTGCGGTGCTCGGCAAAGACCCCTTCGAGGCCATTCGGACCATTTTCTGGGAACCCCTGTTCGGTGAATTTGCCTTCTTCTATCGCCCGCAGCTGTTGATCAAAGGCGCGCCACTGGTGCTGATCGCCATCGGTCTGAGCCTCGGGTTCAAGGCGGGCATCTGGAACATCGGTGCCGAGGGGCAGTATATCATGGGTGCGCTGTTCGGGGCGGGCGTGGGCCTTGCCGCCTATCCCGCCGAGAGTGCTCTGCTGTTTCCCGCGATGGTGCTCGCGGGGGCATTTGGCGGCTGGATCTGGGCGATGATCCCCGCGGTGCTGAAGGTCAAATTCGGCACCAACGAAATCCTCGTCTCTCTGATGCTGGTCTATGTCGCAGAGCAATTTCTTGCCTCGATGGCGCTTGGCGCGATGAAAAACCCCGAAGGTTTCGGCTTTCCGGGCAGCCGCAACCTGCAGCAGTATCCCAGCGCGCATAACGCCGAGATAATCACGAACTCCGGCATGCACTGGGGAGTGGTGACGGCCTTTATCGCGGTGATCTTCGCCTATGTCCTGCTGGCGCGGCACCGCCTCGGCTTTGCCATTCGCGTGACCGGCGATGCCCCGCGGGCCGCCCGTTTTTCCGGCGTGAACCCGACGCGGCTGGTGGTGTTCTGCCTTGGCACGTCCGGTGTGCTTGCCGGGCTTGCGGGTCTGTTCGAAGTGTCCGGTCCCGCAGGCCAGGTGACCATCGACTTCAACGTGGGATACGGGTTTACCGCAATCATCGTGGCGTTTCTGGGGCGGTTGCATCCGATTGGCATTCTGTTGGCCGGCGGGTTGATGGCGCTGACCTATATCGGCGGTGAAATCGCGCAGAGCAATCTGGGCCTGCCTGCCGCGGCCATTCAGGTGTTTCAGGGGATGCTGTTGTTCTTCTTGCTGGCGTTCGACCTTTTGACAAATTACCGCGTCCGCATGGGCCGGGCGGAGGTGGCGTAATGGACCTGTCTGCAATCAATCCGGTTCTGTTTGTCGCCGGGTTTCTGGTGGCTGCCACACCACTGATCTTTGCCGCCGTGGGCGAGCTGGTCGTGGAAAAGACCGGCGTTCTGAATCTGGGCGTGGAAGGCATGATGATCATCGGCGCGATCTGCGGGTTTTCCGTCGCCGTGGAGACGGGATCACCGCTGGCGGGGTTCGCGGCGGCGGCCTTGGGCGGGGCGATGCTGAGCTTGCTGTTCGCCTTCCTGACGCAGGTCACACTTGCCAATCAGGTTGCGTCGGGGCTGGCCCTGACCCTGTTCGGACTGGGGTTTTCCGCGCTTCTGGGTCAAAGCTATGTCGGGATCAAACCGCCGCGGCTGGGCGATATCGACTTCGGCCCGCTTGCCGATATTCCGGTGATCGGACCGATCCTGTTTACCCATGACATCATTCTCTATCTGGGCATCGCACTGGTCGCGGCGGTGTGGGCGGTGCTGAAATTCACGCGCACCGGGATGATCCTCAGGGCGGTGGGCGAAAACCACGATGCCGCGCATGCGCTGGGGTTCAAGGTCAAACGTATCCGTACGCTGGCGATTATGTTCGGCGGGGCCTGTGCCGGTATTGGCGGGGCCTACATCAGCCTGATCCGTGTGCCGCAATGGACCGAAGGCATGACCGCCGGGATCGGCTGGATCGCGCTTGCGCTGGTGGTCTTCGCCAGCTGGAAGCCATGGCGGCTGTTGCTGGGTGCCTATCTTTTTGGCGGCATCACCCAATTGCAGCTCAATCTGCAGGGAGCGGGCGTTGCCATTCCGGTCGAATATCTGGCAATGTCGCCATATCTGGTCACCATTGTCGTTCTGGTGATCCTGTCGCGGGACAAATCCGCAGCACCCGGCTCACTCGGCCGGATTTTCCACGCCTCGAGCTGAGGCCACTCATCACCCCTGACCGGATCAACCGGCAGGACCACCACTGGGGAGACTACAATGAATTTCACCAAACTGCTGACCGGCGCTGCGCTGGTGGTTGGCATGGCGACATCCGCATTCGCGGACGGCCATGAGAAAACCAAAGTGGGCTTTGTCTATGTCGGGCCGGTCGGAGACGGCGGCTGGACCTACGAGCACAACAAGGGCCGCCTGATGGTCGAAGAGCAGCTGGGCGATGCGGTCGAGACCGTTTTCGTCGAGAGCGTGCCAGAAGGCCCCGACGCCGAGCGTGTGATGACGCAAATGGCGCTCGACGGTGCCGATCTGATCTTTACGACCTCGTTCGGTTACATGGATCCGACGATCAACGTGGCGCAGAAATTCCCCAACGTGAAGTTCGAGCACGCCACCGGTTACAAGCGTGCGGACAACGTCTCCACCTATTCGGCCCGCTTCTACGAAGGCCGCGCCATTCAGGGTCACATCGCGGGCAAGATGACCAAGTCCAATATCGTGGGCTACATCGGTTCCTACCCGATCCCCGAAGTGATCCGCGGCATCAACGCCGCCTTTATCCACGCCCGCAAGGTAAACCCCGACGTCCAGTTCAAGATCGTCTGGGCCTACACGTGGTTCGACCCTGCCAAGGAAGCGGACGCCGCGAAGGTGCTGATCGAACAGGGTGCTGACGTCGTCCTGCAGCACACCGATTCCACCGCGCCACAGGCCGCTGCTCAGGAAGCGGGCAACGTCGTGACCTTTGGTCAGGCTTCCGACATGGCCCAGTACGGCCCCTTCCCCCGTGTATCGTCGATCATTGACGAATGGGGCCCCTACTATGTTGCGCGCACTCAGGCCGTGATCGATGGCACATGGGAGAGCACTGATACATGGGACGGCATCGGCGCCGGTATGGTCGGCATCGGTGAGATTTCCGACGCGGTACCCGCAGATGTGAAAGAAGAAGCGCTGGCGATGAAAGCCGCGATCGCGGATGGATCCTACCACCCGTTCACCGGACCGTTGAAAAAACAGGACGGAAGCGAGTTTCTGGCGGAAGGTGAAACCGCAGACGACGGCACACTGGCCGGCATGAACTTCTACGTCGAGGGCATCGAAGGCGACATTCCGCAATAAGCGCGGATTTGTCCTTACCTCTTCAAGGGCAGCCCTCGGGCTGCCCTTTTTCGTTTGGCGCAGGCGCGATGTGTCAGACCATGGCAAAGATGCGCGCGGGGCCACCTGTACCGCCGCGATGCTTGGGCGCGCCAATGACAAGCGTGGCACCCGCCGCCGGTACGGCATCAAGGTTGGCCAAGTTTTCGATCCCGAACCGGCCTGAGGGCAGCCATGCGTAATGCGTTGCAAAATCGGCCGAAATACCGTGATCCAGAGACAGCGTATCGGATGCGATCGACATAGCGCCGGTGCCTTCCATCAGCATTTGCGCGGCTTCGACGTGAAATCCGGGGTAGTGCTGTTTGCCTGCGTCATCGGTACCGCGGTAGGCATCGGTGGCCGTCTTGGCGGACCAGCCGGAATTCATCGCAACACAGGCACCGGCAGGGATTTCACCGTGTGCGTCCATCCATGCCTTGATGTCATCGGGGGTTACCTGTGCGTCCGTGTCCTGCGCGGCGCGTGCCCTGATATCGATCACACACAGGGGCGCCACGAGGTTTTCGACCGGAATTTCCGCAACTGATTGCCCGTCGGGCGAGAAGTGCAGCGGCGCGTCGATATGGGTGCCCGTGTGCTCGTTAACGGTCAGCTCCAGCAAATTGAATTTGTGTTCGTCCCAGTTGAATACCTGCCGTGCGGCGAATCCCGGCTCTCCGAAATAAGTGGGAAAGCCCGCGTGCAGTTCATGGGTCATGTCCAACACAGACCCGTGGCCTGCCGCCAGAGCGGGCGTGCCCGTCATGCCGCTGCCCAGGGCTGTTGCTGCCACACCGGCGGCCCCTGCTTTGAAAAGGCTGCGCCGCGACAGCATTTTTTCCTTCACGGCATTCATCACACATGCATCACACATTGGTCGGTTCCTCTGTTTGTGGATCTGCAGGCTAACAGCAGCGGGCGGCATCGCCTAATTCGCGGCGCAGGTTCTTGACGCGGGCGGCGGGCTCTGGCTGCATGGGGGTCGGATCACAGGACTGCACACATGACGATTGACGCCATCATCGATATCGAACGCCACCCGATCACCGCGCCGGATTTCACCGCCCGCTGTGCGGCGACGCTGGAAGACGCGGGCGTGTTAGTGCTGGCGGATTTCATCCGGCCCGATGCGCTTAGGCGGATGCGCGATGAAGCCGTGACAGGGGAGCCGGAGGCATATTTCTGCACCCAATCCCACTCTGTGTACCTGACCCCGGATACGGCGGATCACGCCCCCCATCATCCGGCAAACCGCAAGGTCGTGTCATCTAAGGGGTGCATCTGCGACGATGTCGTGGATGCGCGCTCTCCCTTGCGCCAGATGTACGATGCTCCCGAATTCCGCGCTTTCGTGGCGGCCGTTACCGGTCAGACCGCCCTGCACCCCTATGCCGATCCGCTGTCGTCGATCAATATCCACTACGCGCGGCGCGGGCAGGAACTGGGCTGGCATTTCGACAACTCTTCGTTTGCGATTACGTTGCTGATCAAGAAGCCGGACGCGGGAAGCCGGTTCGAGTATATCAAGAACCTGCGCGATGCCGCGGCGGGTGACATGAACTATGATGGCGTTGCCGATCTGCTGGACGGCAAAAGCACACCGCAGGTGCTGGAGATGGAACCGGGGGCGCTTGTGTTGTTCCGTGGCCGCGATTCCATCCACCGCGTCTCTCCGAACGAAAGCGACACAACGCGGATGTTGGCCGTGCTGGCCTATAACGATGCGCCCGGCGTATCCTTGTCGGAAAACGCGCGAATGACGTTTTACGGTCGGCTCGACTGATCGCGCGCGGGCGGGTAGCTGCCGTCGGGTCCGTGCACCTCGTCCCCTTCGAGCCCCGGCGAGAACACGCATATCAGGTGCAGCGCCTCGCCGTCGTCGGGCACGCGGACCTCGTGCAGATCATGCGCATCGGGTGCGTAAAGCACGCCTGCCTTGATCTCGTGCACCTTGCCGGATTGCAGTTCCGCCACCTGCCCCGCGCCCGCGATGCAATAACACGCCTCCACGTGATGTTTGTAGTGCAGCCGCAGGCAGGCACCGGGCAGCACACGCGTTTCGGTCATTGAAAATCCCATCGCGTCCGAGCGTACCAACAGCCGCAGGCTGGTCCAGCCGGGCCCCTGTGCGTCCCGCGGCCCGCCGATCAGGTCCGCCTTGTCGGTAATAATCATCGCACCTCTCCGGATTTTTAACGGTCCGTCATCATCGCGTGCTTTCCCAAATGCCGTAAAGAGCCTAGCGTAGCGCGATGATCACTTTGCATCACCTGAACCGGTCCCGCTCGCTGCGTATTTTGTGGCTGCTGGAGGAACTGGGCACGCCCTATGACATCATCAGCTATGAGCGGGACCCGATCACCAATCTCGCCCCGCCCGCGCTGCGGCGGTTGCACCCGCTGGGCAAATCACCCGTGCTCGAGATTGATACCCAGATGATTGCGGAAAGCGGTGCGATCACGGAACATCTGTGCCGCAGGTTTGCACCCCACATGATCCCGCAACCCGGCACGCGGGAGTATATTCGCCACCTCGAACTGATGCATTTCGCAGAAGGCTCGGTGATGACGCCGATACTGCTGGACCTTTACGTCGGAAAATTGGGTGATGCAGGTGCCCCACTGCACGGGCGGATCGCTGCGGAGCAGGACAATCACTTCGGCTATATGGAGCAGATGCTGCGCCCGTCGGGCCATTTCGTCAGCGACGAGCTGTCGGCTGCCGATATCATGCTGAGCTTTCCCGCGCAGATCGCGATGCGCAAAGGCCGTGCATCGGATTTCCCCAAGCTCGCCGCCTTTGTCGACTGGATCGAGGCGCGTCCGGCCTATCTGCGCGCGGTGGAGAAAGGCGGCGTCTGAGGCATTGCAGAGGGGCAAGCATCGTGCCACCAATCAGATATGAGTTTTCCCCTGACCAGCCCCGACGGCACCCGGGCCAGCCGCTTTGCCTTTGGCACCATGCAATTCGGCGGTACGGCCGATGAAGCCGCGTCTGCCGCGATGTTCGATGCCTGCCTTGAGGCCGGTATTACCCATTTCGACACGGCCCACATCTATACCGATGGCGCATCCGAAACGTATTTGGGCAAGTTCGCCCGCCCCCATCGCGACCGGCTGATCATCGCGACCAAAGCGGCCTATACCGGCGGCGCGGGGCGGGACAACATACTGCAATCGGCCGACCTATCGCGCAAACGCATGGACATTGACTGTATCGACGTGATGTACCTGCACCGGTTTGATCCGGACACACCGCTGGAGCAGACGTTCGACGCGCTTGCCACGCTACGCGACCGTGGCCATATCCGCTTTGTCGGCGTGTCGAATTTCGCGGCATGGCAGACCGTAAAGGCAGCACAGATCGCGGCAGGTTTCGATCTACAGATTGCGCTGATGCAACCGATGTACAACCTCGTCAAACGGCAGGCGGAAGTCGAGATCCTGCCGATGACCGCCGATATGGGTATCCTGTGTGCGCCCTATTCGCCCCTTGGCGGCGGTCTTCTGACCGGCAAATACGCGCGCGGCCTGACCGGCAGACTGACCGAAGACGACAGATATGCCGCGCGCTATGCCGCGGACCGGATGCATCATGCGTCTGCCAGCCTGAGTGCGATTGCGGACGATGAAGGCACCGATCCCGCCACGCTGGCCGTGGCGTGGGTGGCTGCGCACGCAGCGCGGCCGGCGCCGATCATCTCTGCGCGCTCGGTCGAGCAGTTACGCCCGTCGCTGGACGCGCTGGATTTCACGATGTCGCAGGACCTTTACGCGCGGCTCTGCGCGATCAGCCCCGCACCGCCTCCCGCGACCGACAGGACCGAAGAGCAATGACCGATATCATCGTCATCGGTGGCGGCATCGCAGGGCTATCTGCCGCTGCCAGACTGTCGGAAGATGCGCGTGTGACCGTGCTCGAGATGGAAAGCGCGACCGGCTATCACGCCTCGGGCCGCTCTGCCGCGTTGATCGAGGAAAATTACGGAGCGGTGTCTGTTCAGGCGCTCAACCATGCGAGCATTGATTATCTGCGCGATGCCAATGACGGGTATTTGACGCAACGGGGGCTGTTGATTGTCGCCGAGGATCACGACGGCGCCGCATTCGCCGCCGACGTCAAGACGATGGGTGTGACCCGGATCAAAGCCACCGAAGCCTGCGAAATGGTGCCGATCCTCGACCCCGGACAGGTCCATTTTGCCGGGTATCACGCTGAAGCCTTCGATATCGACACCGACCGCCTGATGCAGGACTTCATCCGCAGCGTGCGTGCCAATGGCGGCCAGATCATCACCGACGCGATTGTGACCGACATTCGCCAGACCGCACAGGGCTGGGTGGTCAAGGCGGGCGAGGAATATACCGCACCCACGCTAGTCAACGCCGCAGGGGCATGGGCCGATCTGATCGCGGGCATTGCGGGCGTGACACCGTTGGGCATCGTGCCCCATCGCCGGTCCATGGCCCGGATCGCAGCACCGGGCGGGCATGATCTTTCACGCTGGCCCATGTTCTTCGGCACCGGCGAAAGCTGGTACGCCAAGCCCGACGCGGGTGCGTTGATCGTGTCGCCCGCGGAAGAACACGCAACACACCCCCATGATGCCTTTGCCGATGACATGGTACTGGCCGAAGGGCTGGCACGGTATCAGAACATGGTGACGCCGGAAGTCACCCGCCCCCTGGCGACATGGGCCGGGCTGCGCAGCTTTGCGCCCGACCGCACGCTTGTTCTGGGCCGCGATCCCGATGTGCCGGAATTTGTCTGGTGCGCGGGACAAGGCGGCTACGGTTTCCAGACCTCTCCGGGGGCGTCGCAGCTGTTGGCCGATCTGGTCATGGGCCGCCCGCCACAGATCGAACCCGCGATGGTCGCCGCGTTGATACCGGACCGGTTGCGCCCATGACAGGTGCCCTGCCCCCGACGGCGAGTGTCGTCGCGACCGATACGGGTGGCAAACTTCACGCACCATCGGCGGCGCGCAACATGCAGGTCATTGTTGATCTTGTCGCGTCGGTCGCTCCGCAAACGGGCACAGCGCTGGAAATCGCAAGCGGGACCGGCCAGCATATCGTCGCCCTCGCACAGGCCCTACCCCGCCTGCAATGGCAGCCAAGTGATGTGGCCCCTGACCGCATCGCAAGTATAAATGCGCGCGCGGTCGAGGCGACCGGCGTTGATATTGCGCAAGCCCGGCACCTTGACGCGACAGACCCCGGCTGGGCCGCGGCGATCGCTCCGGTCGATCTGGTGATGGTTGTCAATCTGCTGCATCTTGTTTCGCAGGACGCGGCGACCTGTGTTTTGGGCGGGATGTGCGATGCGCTCTCATCCGGTGGCGTCGTGATCTGCTATGGCCCGTTCAGGCGTTCGGGCGAGCTGATTTCCGAAGGCGATGCACAATTTAACCAGGACCTGCGCCGCGCAGATCCGGACATCGGATACAAAGACGACGAATGGGTGCTTGAAACGCTCGCAGCCAAGGGTCTGCGGGTCGAGACACGCGCCATGCCTGCAAACAACCTCGCCTTTATCGGGCGGAAAGGAAAATGATGATGCTGCGCCGTGTTCTGAGCATTCTTGCACTTGGCCTTCTGGTCGCCTGTGGCAGCGGCGGGGGTCAATCGGTGCCGCTGGGCGAGGTGACGCCGCGCAATTTTTCGGACAATGATCCGGTTGATTTTGCAGCCCCCGCACCGTCGAGATATGCCGTTCACGGCATTGATGCCGCCCGCTTCCAGCAAAGCATCGACTGGTATCAGGCCCGCCGCAATGGTGTGAATTTCGCCTTCATCAAAGCGACCGAGGGCGGGGATCTGCTGGACCCGATGTTCGCTTCTCACTGGCGCGGGGCCGCACAGGCGGGCGTGGCCCGGGGCGCTTATCATTTCTACTATTTCTGCACCACACCCGAGGTGCAGGCCCGCTGGTTCATTCGCAACGTGCCGCGCCGCGCCGGTGATTTGCCGCCCGTGTTGGACATGGAGTGGAACCCGTTTTCACCGACCTGTGCGCACCGTCGTCCGCCCGCGAATGTGGTGCAGGATGAAATGCGCAGATGGCTCGATATCGTGACCGCGCACTACGGGCAGCGGCCGATCATCTACACGACACCGCGGTTCTACCGCGAGAACAACCTGCGCCAGTTCAAAGGCTATGAGTTCTGGTTGCGCTCGACCGCGAAAACCCCGGCCGAGGCCTTTGCGGGACAATCGTGGCGGTTCTGGCAGTACTCCGCGACCGGCATCATCGGCGGGATCGCGGGCGAAGTCGATCTGAACGCATTTTCGGGCAGTGCCGCGGGCTGGACCCGCTGGCTGGCGGACCGGCAGCAACGCTAGGACAGGCGGCCCAGGCCAAGCGGCAAAACGTAGACCGCCGTGCGCGGGGCGGATGCGTGACAGGGGACCGCCCGCGCATGCAACGCCGCCAGTTCGGCCTGCGCGCGCTGCGCAATGCAGGCCATGTCGCCCTCGAAACTGGGCAGGTGAAAAACAACGACCTTGCGCGTCTGGCCAAACCGCATGTGGGTCAGCGCGATGTGGCCGGCCTCACGGTTGTGGCACGCATCCCAGCACAGCTCGGCGATATCGGGCAGATGTTGCAGGCTATCCCAGCGATTAATCAGCACAAAAGTGACGGTGGCCGCGTCGCTTTGATCGGTCGCTCCCAGCGCGTCGCGCAGTTCATGCGCACGGTCCCCGATTGCAGCGACCGACGGGCTGCGCGGCGGCGACAGAGCAACGCCCAGCGCAAAAACCACCGCCACGCATACCGCGGCGATGGTGACGGTGCCTTTAACCGTCCACCCGTATCTTGGCGTTTTTCGGGTCATAGGGGCTGTCCTCGACAATCTGCGCGTCCCACAGCTGATTGTGCATCTTCACCTTCAGTTTGGTGCCGACCTCAGCGATGTCAGGAGAGACATAGCCCATGCCGATCGACTTTCCAAAAGCGACGGAATAGCCCCCGGAGGTGAGCCGCCCGACCCTCGTTTCGCCGTGATAAAGCACCTCGCGCCCCCACGGATCGGAATCGTCTGGCCCGTCGATCAGCAGGGTCACGCATTTTGCCTTGATGCCGTGATCCTGCATCGCCTGCTTGCCGTGAAAATCCTTGGTAAGGTCAACGAAACGCGGCAGATCGGCCTCAAGCGGGGTGGCGTCGCGGCCCAGTTCTGTGCCGAAGGCGCGGTATGATTTTTCCTGACGCAGCCAGTTTTGCGCACGCGCACCGACCAGCTTCATCCCGTGGGGCTCTCCGGCCTTTTCCAACTGGTCAAACAGGTAGTTCTGCATTTCGATCGGGTGATGCAGCTCCCAGCCCAGCTCTCCGGTATAGGCGACCCGGATGGCGCGTACGGGGCACATACCCAGTTCGATGTCGCGTTTGGTCAGCCACGGAAAGCGCTTGTTGCTCAACACGGTATCAGGGTCCGCGTCCTTGACGATTTCTTTCAGCACGTCGCGCGATTTCGGTCCTGCGATGGCAAAAACGCCCCATTGCGTGGTCACGTCATGGCATTCGATATAGCCGAACTCGGGCGCCTTGTCCTCGATGGCCTTGCGCAGATAATCGCTGTCATAGGCGGTCCAGGCCCCCGCGCTGACGAGATAGTACTCATGCTCGGCCAGACGGACGATGGTGTATTCCGTGCGCGTGGTCCCCGCACCGGTCAACGCGTAGGTCAGATTGATGCGGCCGACCGATGGCAATTTATTGCACGTGAACCAGTCGAGAAAGGCGGTCGCGCCGGGGCCTTTGACCAGATGTTTGGTAAAGGCGGTCGCGTCGATCAGCCCGACACCTTCGCGAATGGCCTTCGCTTCGTCCACGGCGTGTTGCCACCATCCGCCGCGCCGGAAACTGCGGCTGTCATGGTCGCTGAACCCTTCGGGCGCAAAGTAGTTGGGGCGCTCCCATCCGTTGACCCAACCGAATTGCGCCCCGCGCGCGGCCTGCCGGTCGTAGGCGGGCGAGGTCCGCAGGGGACGGCACGCGGGGCGTTCTTCGTCGGGATGGTGCAGGATATAGACGTGTTCATACGCCTCTTCGTTCTTGCGGGCCGCGAACTCGGTTGTCATCCAGTCGCCGTAGCGTTTGGGGTCAAGGCTGGCCATGTCGATTTCGGCCTCTCCGTCGACCATCATCTGCGCAAGGTAATAGCCCGTGCCCCCCGCCGCGGTGATGCCGAAACTAAAGCCTTCGGCCAGCCACATGTTGCGCAGTCCCGGCGCCGGGCCGACCAGCGGATTGCCGTCGGGCGTATAGCAGATGGGACCGTTGAAATCGTCCTTCAGCCCGCAGTTTTCGGCCGAGGGAATGCGGTGGTTCATCGCCATGTACTGGTCTTCGATACGGTCCAGATCAAGCTGGAACAGATCTGCACGGAAGCTGTCGGGCACACCGAATTCGAACCGTGCGGGCGCGTCTTTTTCGTAGACGCCCAAAATCCATCCGCCGCGTTCTTCGCGCACATAGCTTTGCGCATCGGCATCGCGGATGACAGGATGTTCGACGTTGCCTTCGCCCTTTCGGTATTCGACCAGTTCGGGGTCCTGATCCATCACGATGAACTGGTGCTCGACCGGGATGGCGGGCATCTTGATGCCCAGCATCTTCGCGGTGCGCTGTGCGTGGTTGCCGCTGGCAGTCACGACATGTTCGGCGGTGATGACGACCTGTTCGTCGGACGGGATCAGGTTGCCGCCCTTCTCTACCATCTTCGTGCAGGTCACTTCCCATGCGTCGCCGGTCCAGTGAAATGCGTCGGCCTGCCATTTGCGTTCGATCGCCACGCCACGCTGCCGCGCGCCTTTGGCCATCGCCATCGTCACATCGGCAGGGTTAATGTAGCCGTCGGTCTGGTGGTACAGCGCCCCCTTGAGATCTTCGGTACGGATCAGCGGCCATTTGGCCTTGATCTGCTCGGGCGTCATGAACTCATAGGGCACGCCGCACGTCTCGGCGGTCGACGCATAGAGCATGTATTCGTCCATGCGCGCGTCCGTCTGGGCCATGCGCAAGTTGCCCACCACGGCAAACCCTGCGTTCAGCCCTGTTTCTTCTTCGAGCGTTTTGTAGAACCGGATGGAATAGTCGTGGATGTGTGTCGTGGCGTAGGACATGTTGAAATACGGCAGCAGGCCCGCCGCGTGCCAGGTGGAGCCCGAGGTCAGCTCGTCGCGTTCCAGCAACATTACGTCGTCCCAGCCCGCGCGCGCCAGATGATACGCAATCGAGGTACCAACGGCGCCCCCGCCCACAACCAATGCTTTCACTTGGGTTTTCATGTCCGCGACTCCCTTGGGCAGATAGTTGAGCCTGTTTTAGCCCGACGTTGCGAAAACCGACGCCGAACCGCGACCGGACATGGCGAAAATGCGACCGCAGCCCAGCCAAAATGGCCTATCCCGCTGGCCGTCATAAATTCTTAAGCTTTCGCGGTTTTGCTCGGACAAAAGGATGACGCCGATGCTGGATAAACTCAGACGCCTTGGAGGGCGTGGGGATCAGAGTGATGAAAAATCAGACGCGTGGCAGGATGCGCACGAACGCAACCTTGCCGCGCGGGGATGGCATGATCCATGTCCTGTCCCCGAGCCGCAAGACATGCCCGAACCCTCAACAACCGGGCTGCGACCCATGGCTAGATAATCTTGCCCGGGTTCATGATGCCGTCCGGATCGAGCGCCTGCTTGATTGCGGCCATCACCGGGACGGCGCCGCCGAGTTCCTTTAGGAGATAGGGCTTCTTGCCCTGCCCGATCCCGTGCTCTCCGGTGCAGGTTCCGTCCAGCGCGATCGCCATTTCGGCCAACCAGCTGACGAATTGCTCCGCCCGTGCCACTTCACCCCGGTCGTCCAGATCAAGCAGGACCGAGGCATGGAAATTGCCGTCTCCCGCATGGCCGACGATCGGCGCGATCAGATCCAGTTCGGCGGCCTTTCGGTTGGCCGCACCGACTGCTTCGGCAAGACGCGAGATCGGCACACAGACATCGGTCGCCACCGCCTTGCACCCCGGGCGCAACGCCAGCATCGCCCAATAGGCGTCGTGTCGCGCCTGCCAAAGCCTGTTTCGGTCCTCCAGCGTGGTCGTTGCCGCATAACCGGTCCCGCCGAATTCTGCCGACAACATGCCAAAGGTTTCTGCCTGCTCCGCGACCCCTGCTTCGGAGCCGTGGAATTCGAGCAGCAGCAGGGGAGTTTCTGGCAGGTCAAGCTTCGAATAACCGTTGACCGCTTTGACCACCATCGCATCCAGCAATTCGATCCGCGCAACCGGCAGCCCGTACTGGATCACGGCCATCACCGCCTCGCACGCCGCCTCGACCGTGGGGAACGAACAGCTCGCTGCGGAAATCGCTTCGGGAATGCCTTGTAGCCGCAGCGTGATTTCAGTGATCACACCCAGCGTCCCTTCAGAGCCCACCATAAGCCGCGTCAGATCATATCCGGCGGATGATTTGCGCGCCCGCGTGGCTGTGCGGATGACCTCGCCGTTTGCCATGACCGCCTCGACGGACAGCACATTGTCTTTCATGGTGCCGTAGCGCACGGCGTTGGTTCCCGATGCACGGGTCGCTGTCATCCCGCCAATGCTCGCATCTGCTCCGGGATCGATCGGGAAAAACAGGCCCTGATCGCGCAGGTGTGTATTTAGCGCCATGCGGGTCACCCCGGGCTGCACACGGCAGTCCAGATCACCTGCGTTGACCTCGATCACCTGATCCATTTGGCTTACATCGATGCTGATGCCGCCCTGGGGCGCATTCACATGCCCCTCAAGCGACGTGCCGGTCCCGAATGGAATGATCGGCACCCGATGTGCGGCGCAGGTCTTTACGATTTCTACAACCTCTTGCGTGGTATGGGCGAAAACCACGGCGTCGGGCGGCTCATTGGTGATCCAGGTGGTGGTGTGGCCGTGTTGCGCGCACAACGCCGCCCCGGTTTGAAGCCGTTCACCGAACCGTTGCTTGAGGATACCGCACACGGCGCCGATCCCGGTGTCATTGCGTGCGAGCATGTCCGCCTGCGCCATTGTGTCAGTCTCCCAATGCGATGCCTTCGCGACGCGGATCCGCCCCGCCACGTAGGCCGTCACCGATCGCGATCATGTGCAAACCGGACGTCAGCGCGCGCACGTTCGTCTCATAGCCGATCGCGGCGAGGCCGTCGGCCCACCCTTCGGCGGCTGTGCCCTCTTCGACATCATAGGTGCCGAAGCGGTTGACCGCATGGGGCATTGCGGCGGCTTCCTGCACGTTCATGCCCCAATCAAGGGTCGCGATGATCGCCTGGGCCGTGTATCCGATGATACGGCTGCCACCGGGGCTGCCCACGGCAAGAACGGGCTTGTCATCCTTCATGACGATGGTCGGCGACATGGACGACCGCGGTCGTTTGCCCGGCTCCACACGGTTTGCCACGGGGACCCCGTCTCGCTGGCTGCGGAAGGAGAAATCCGTAAGCTCATTGTTGAGCAGAAAGCCCCCCACCATCAAACGGCTGCCGAAACCGTTTTCAATTGTCGTGGTCATGGATGCCACATTGCCCATGCTGTCGACAATCGACACATGCGAGGTTGAAGGGTATTCAATGGCGTCGTCATCGGCCCAAAACAGTGCGTGATCAAATTCGGGCGTGCCGGGGCTGACTTCTGGAAGCGCGTCGTCACCCGTCAAAAGCGCGCCGCGCTGTTGCAGATAGGCCGGATCGATCATGCCCGCGATGGGGACCGGCACATAGTCACTGTCCGCCACATACCGGCCCCGATCCGCAAAAGCGAGCCGCGAGGCATCACCGATCAATCTGCGCACATTTATGTCGTCCGGCCCTGCACTCAGGTCGTGCTGCTCGAGCATGCCCAACGTCTGCCCGACAGCCAGAGCTCCCGAAGACGGCGGACCCATCCCGCAAACATCATGCGCACGGTAAGTCACGCAGACGGCCTCGCGCTCCTTGACCCGGTAGATTGCCAGATCCACTTCGGACAGTACCCCAGGATTGTCCGCCACACCGCGCACGGTCGCCACGATCGTTTTGGCAAGCGGCCCTGCGTAGAACGCACCGACACCGTCCTGCGCCAAGGTTTTCAACGTTTCGGCATAGGGCCGGTTGACCAAAGTCTCACCTGCGCTGATCGGGCGGCCGGCGGGCATGAAATAGGACGCTGTGATGTCGCTGCGCCCCAGCCGCTCGGCATCCGCCGCAACCAACTGCGCCAAACGCGGGCTGACCACAAACCCCCGTGTCGCCAGATCGATCCCCGGCTGCAAAAGGCTGGCCCACTCCTGCGACCCCCACTTCCGGTGCGCCTCAGCCAACAAGGCAGGCGTGCCGGGCGTGCCCACGGACCTGCCCCCGACAACGGCGTCGAAAAACCCCAGCGGCTCACCGTCAGCATCCTGAAACAGGCGCGGCGTCGCGGCAAGCGGGGCTGTCTCGCGGCCATCGAGCGTGGTCAATTCGCCCGCTTCCGCGTCGTACCAAACCAGAAAAGCGCCGCCTCCAAGACCCGAACTCTGCGGCTCCACAAGCCCAAGCACAATCTGGACCGCCACCAGCGCATCCGCCGCTGTCCCTCCGGCGGCCAGCACATCCGCCCCCGCCTTCACCGCATGCGGGTTCGCCGCGGCAACCATCCAGGTATCGGCCTCGACCGGAACACCGGCCTCCTTGGCCTCCAGCGCTGCAGTCACGGCAGGTGACAGGCTTTCAAAATCCCCCCGGCTCGCCGCTTCCGGAGCAACGGCGTCCGCGGCCTGCTGCGCCTGGGCGGCCCCCGCCAACATCAGTGCAACGATCATTCCGGCATTTCGCATGGCATTTCTCCTCCAGAGGGGGCTTCATCTTGCCCTTTAAACTCAATCCCGCACGCGCCGCCTGCGCCGACGTTGCGCCTGTTTTACAACATCGCGGGGACGACCTGATCGGGGGGGCGATGGCCGTCATTGAATGTCTTGATGTTGATGATGACCTTTTCGCCCATCTCGACACGACCTTCCAACGTCGCAGACCCCATGTGAGGCAACAGCACGACATTGCTCAGCTCGCGCAGCCGGGGATTGATCTCCACCCCGTGCTCGTACACATCGAGCCCGGCCCCCTTGATATCGCCAGACCGCAGCATGCGGGTCAGCGCGTTCTCGTCCACCACCTCCCCGCGCGAAGTATTCACCAAAACAGCATCCGGCTTCATCAGCTTGAGCCGGCGCGCGTTCATCAAATGGAACGTAGAGGGCGTGTGCGGACAATTGATGGAAAGCACATCCATCCGCGCAACCATCTGATCGAGACTTTCCCAATAGGTCGCCTGAAGCTCGCTCTCGATCTCGGGACGCAGGCGTTTGCGGTTGTGGTAGTGGATCTGCATGCCAAAGGCCGCCGCTCGGCGCGCCACAGCCTGTCCGATCCGGCCCATGCCCAGAATTCCCAGACGGCGACCCGAGATACGCCCGCCCAACAGGGCGTTGGGCGCCCAGCCCGTCCATTCGCCGCGCTGCATCTGCGCCATGCCCTCGGGCATCCGGCGTGTGACCGCGAGGATGAGCGCCATCGTCATGTCGGCCGTGTCATCTGTCAGAACACCCGGCGTGTTGCTGACGAGCACACCGTTCTGGCGCGCGGTCGCCATATCGATGTGGTCAACCCCGGCCCCGTAATTCGCGATCAGCTTGAGCCGGTCTCCCGCCTGCGCGATCAGCGCGTTGTCGATCACATCCGTCAGCGTCGGCACCAGCACATCGCAGGTCTTGATCGCGTCGGAGAGCTCTGACCGGGTCATGGGGGTGTCGTCGTCGCGCAAGCGGACATCGAACAATTCCGACAGTCGCGTCTCGACGACCTCCGGCAACCGTCGCGTGACTACAACACTTAGTCGTTGTTTTGACATAGGGACCTTTCATGTCTTGGCGCAGCGTAGATGTTGCAGGCATGGTGACCCAATCGGCGACAGGTCACAAGAACCATGCGCCGGATTTAAAGCGGTTAGATTCAAAGACAGTGCAGGCAGCACACCATGACAAGGCAAAAAATGCGCGGGTTCATTGCTCATTGGGCTGCAGCAATCGCTGTGGCCTGCACCGTTGGCTTCGCCGCGCCAACGGTGGCCTTGTCAGACAACGCGCGGGTCGGAAAGGTAACGCACCGTCCGATACCGCGGTTTGTCTCCATGAAGGCATCCGAAGGCAACGTCCGGCGCGGCCCGTCGCTGACGCATCGCATCGACTGGGTTTTCAAACGGCGTGACATGCCCCTGCGTATTACCGCGGAACACGGCCATTGGCGCCGCGTCGAAGACCGTGACGGCATGGGGGGCTGGGTCCATTATTCCCTGTTGTCGGGCACACGCACCGCGCTGGTGGAAAAAGACATGCTCACCCTGCATGCGCGCCCCGATGCAAACGCCCCTGTGACCGCGGCACTCGAACTGGGTGTCGTGGCTCGCATCAGCGCCTGCGACACCGAATGGTGCCTGCTTCGCTCAGGCGGCTATAAGGGCTGGGCCCCCAAGGCCCGTCTTTGGGGCGTCGGCACATCCGAGATCATCGACTGACGCTGCACATTGCGCATGCCACCGCTTTGAGGGACAGTTGCGCCAAGCGCAATGATCAGGACATTCCCCGTGCACGCCATTACCTATGAACGCTTTGGTCCCGCCTCGGACGTACTCAGCCCAGCCGATATCGAAAGTCCCTCGCCCGGCGAAGGTGAGGTGCGCGTCAAGCTCAGCTTCAGCGGTGTGAACCCTTCAGATATCAAGGCCCGCGCCGGCACGCGCCCCGGCGTCACAAAACCCGCCTTTCCCAAGGTCATTCCGCACAGCGACGGGTCGGGCATCATCGAAGCGGTCGGGGCTGGCGTTGATCCGGCCCGCATCGGCACCCGCGTATGGATCTGGAACGGTCAATGGCAACGCGCATTCGGCACGGCGGCCACGCATATCACTTTGCCCTCGGCACAGGCGGTCGCCCTGCCTGACAGCGTGTCGCTCGAGACAGGTGCCGTGCTGGGCATTCCGGGCCTGACCGCGGCAGAGGCTGTTTTTGGCGGCGGCGACGTCGCGGGGCAGACGCTTCTTGTTGCCGGTGCAGGGGGCACGGTCGGCTTTCTGGCACTTCAATTGGCAAAATGGGGCGGTGCCAAGGTGATTGCCACCTGCAGCCCGCGCGACTTTGACCGGGCGAGCGCTGCGGGCGCGGACGCCGTTATCGACTACCGCGCCGAAGATTTGCCCGCCCGCATCCACGCAGCCAACGACGGCAAAGATATCGACCGCATTACCGAAGTGGAGTTCGGCGTGAACATCGCGTGCGATGCGGAGGTCATTGCCCCAAATGGTACGATCGCCGCCTTTGGCTCGGCTCTCGATATGACCCCGACAGTGCCTTTTGGGCCGTTGCTGTTCAAAGCGGTCACGATCGACATCATCCTGATTTATCTGCTGCCCGACGACCGGCGCCAGCGCATGATCGAGCGCCTCCACGTCGCACTGGACGCGGGCGCGCTGGTTTGCCCGGTGGAAGCGGTCTTTGAACTGGCGGACTGCGCCGCAGCACATGACGCGGTACTGGCCGGCAGCCGGACGGGCGCCATATTGCTTTGCTGTGAGTAATCACCTGCCTGTGCGTCCTCAACCAGAAAGCTGACCATGATCCGCCTTATCGCCCTGCTGGTATTCATTACGTTGCCATTCCACACCCTGGCGCAGAACGCCGATCAACCCTCAGGGACGATCGCGGTTGCCGATGACGCAAGGCAGGATGCCGCCATCGCAGAACGCATTCGCGGCATTCTGTCGGAACTTGAGGGCTACGACGATGTGACCGTCGATGTGGCATCGGGCATCGTAACCCTGCGCGGTGATACCATTGACGGAGCGGCGGCCGAGAGGCTGAGCGAACTGGTCAGCCGTGTCGAAGGGGTGGTCGCGATTGAGAACGAGGTGGCGGAAACCACCGATGTCGTGCGACGGCTCAATCCCGCGTTCGATCGCTTTCGCGACCGCGCGCAGCAGGTTGTCGCGTTTCTCCCTCTCGCCGCCGTGGCGCTCGTGGCATTCTTCGCCATCGCGGCCCTCGGCTTTGTGCTCGCGCGGATGAAGCAGCCCTGGGACAGGCTGGCCCCTAACGCCTTTATCGCCGACATCTACCGTCAGGTGCTGAGGCTGTTGTTCATTCTGGGCGCGTTGGTGGTGGCGATGGATCTGATGGGTGCCACGGCCCTGCTGTCGGGCATTCTGGGCGCGGCGGGGATCGTCGGTCTGGCCATCGGTTTTGCGGTGCGCGACACGGTCGAGAATTTCATCGCGTCGATCATGCTGTCGATCCGCCAGCCGTTTCGACCGAATGATACTGTCGAGATCGAAGGCGATACCGGCAAGGTCATCCGCCTGACCAGCCGCGCAACCATCCTGCTGAGCTTTGATGGCAATCACATCCGCATTCCCAATTCGACCGTTTTCAAGAGCCGCATCGTCAATTTTTCGCGCAACGCGGAACGGCGCTTCAACTTCAGTCTCAGCGTGAAACCGGACACCGATCTGGCGCATGCGCAGACGCTGTCGCTCAACACGCTCAACGGCTTGCCCTTTGTTCTGAAAACCCCCGCGGCAAGTGTCTGGATCGAATCGGTCGACGACAGCTATGTCACGATGAGCATGGCGGGATGGATCGATCAGAACGCCACGTCGATCGTGCTGGCGCGCAGTGAGGCGATCCGGTTGGTGCAAGCGGCCTTCGACACGCAAGGCATCGGGGCGGATGTACCGGCATACCGTGTCGTGCACGAGGGCGCGCCGTTTGTGGCCACGCGCGAAGAGGAAACCGCCCGTGCGCCCGAGTTCGAAGGCCCCGCAAAGGCCCCCACACCGGCGCAACCTGTTGAAGCGACAGAAGACAAGGAACTGGCCCAGATCGTCGACATGGAACGCGCCGGAGAACGTTCTGATCTGCTGCGCGAGAACGGGGAACAGGAGTAAGGTGAAAATTCGTGAATTTTCTTGTCAAAAATGGCTTGCGCCCGACGCCCGACAGCCCTATCTAACGCCCCACGTTGGGATGTAGCCAAGTGGTAAGGCAACTGTTTTTGGTACAGTGTACCGTAGGTTCGAATCCTACCATCCCAGCCAAATTTTCCTGCTCCGATCAAGTGTGAATGCGTGTCGATTGACGGCCGCGGCTTTGCCAGGATGCAGTATGCGCGCACGCTTGCGCGCCTAAGGTGGAAGGTCTGGCACGCGATTGTCGCCGGTGCAGATCGCCTGCCCTGCTATTCGTATCAGACTGATCTATTGATCCAGCGCCTCGGACAGACCGAAAATCGCCTCTTCAAAGACTTCTGTATAAGTCCGTCCGACCACCGGCTGCGCAAGGGGCGGAAAGACGATGTTTTGCAGCCCGAGGGCTGACGTCATTTCAAACGCGCCCGCCGGTGGTGTCGCCTCCCAGATCAGCACCTGAGCCCCCGTTTCGGTAATTCGCGATTTCAAATCGGAAATGTCCGCCTCTGTCGGCATGGCACCCGCGTCCCACTCCAATGAGGTGATGGACAAATCGTAGCGGTCGGCGAAGTACTCGTATCGTGGATGCGTTGCGATGAGCGTAACGTCTTGCAGGTCAGCACGCATTGCTTTTGCCGCGTCATCCAGCGCATCAAGATCGGCTCGTAATGCTGCAAGCCGTGCCTGAGCGTCCGCTTCTGATACAAGACCGCGCGCCGTGATCGCGGCGGCAATCGCCTCTGCCTGTGCTGCGGCCAGAGTGGGATCAAGCCAGACGTAGGAGGCCACCCCCTCATGAGAGTGCTCACCGCCGTCGCCGTGGCTGTGGGTGATGCTTTCGGTCATGATGAATTGGTCTTCGATATCGGCCGATGTGTTCACCAGCTTTGCGCGCGACAGCGACACGCGGTCGATCCACGACGCAAAACCGGCCCCGTTCAACAGGACCAGATCGGCGGACTGCACCATGCTGATATCGGCAATCGACGGACGCCAGAACGACGGGTCCACATCGCGGGGCACCGGGAAGACCACATCTCCTGCATCGCCGATCAGACGCTGCGCAAAATATTGCAGGGCGTGGTTCACGGCGACGATTCTGGGGCGGTCCTGGGCCACTGCCATCTGTGCGGAATAAATGATGAGGCCAGCGGCCAGCAGGGGTTTGATAAGGCGCAACATCACTAGCTCTGGCAATTCTTCGATATGTCTTCGGGTGTCACGATCCAGTAATTGTCGTGGCTGCCGGTATCCACTTCGATCACCAGCCCCTCGCTATGATCCACGCTTTGCAACGGGACGGCCAGTGTGCCGTCCTTCCCAATGGGAAGCGTCGTCAGCAGCGTATTCTGACCGTCCAGCACCCGCACGTCCGCTATCTGCACCGCTTTCCCGTTGGAAAACTTGGCCTCGACCGTGACCGCGGTGCAATCAACGGATGCGAAGACGGTCAGCTGGTGTGCAGCCGCCCCGAATGGTGCGGCCGCCAGAACACATGCGAGTGTGCCGGTGCGGATCACTGGCCGGTCCATTCTTCGAAATGCACCCAGATCACAGCGCCCAGTTCGACGGCTTTGTCCTCACCGTCTTGCGGCAACGTATAATCAGCGGTGTTCAGGGCCGCGAACCCCCACCAGCCATCGGACGGCGGCGCGTACGTAAAGACGCCGTCGGCATCTGCCTTGACGGTCTGGGTTATCATCAACGCGTCGGGAACCGTGGCTTCGGCGCCCTCGTTAAAGAACTCCACCTCGACTTCGGCGTAAGGCACGGGCGCCCCGTCCATCTTGACGATCCCCTGAAAAACATTGTGCTCCCACAGTCCGAATGGCTTGGACAGCGGCACGATTTCCGTCTTGAGGCCCAGTTCGGTATCCCAGCCTTCGTCATCGCCATAAGCTGTGACGTAGGTCTTGGTGTAATGGATGATAAAGGCGTCTTCGGCGGGTTCCCAGTAGGGCTGCGGCTCCATCGCGAAGATATAGGTACCGGGCCGGTCCAGCGCGAAATCAAGTGTGTACCCCTGATCCTCCATGACTGTCGCATCCTCAAGATCAGCCAGCAGATCGGACGTGGTGCCCTCATGGGTGACGGAAAACGCGACCGGCGTGTCGAGCATCATGCCGTCCAGCTCGAACGGATGCGAAAACGACATGGTCAGCCCGACACTGCGCCCGTCTTCCTGACTGATCATCGGATCGTCGGGAATGATCATGCCATAATGCGCGAGCCCAGGCGTCGCGATCAGAAGACCCCAGATAGATGCGGCGAGAAAATTGTATTTCATAAAAACTCCAACGATGCTCATGAGCCCAGGGCAAGCAGCCAGCCTACCCAGCGATCCGCATTGCGCGACACGACAGCGGCGCCGAGCCCTGCTATGATTCCCGACAACAAGAGTAATGTAAGTGTTTCCGCTGACAACAGCCGCAGGACCATTCCCCGCCGCGCGCCTAATTTTACAGCAGTTGCGATCTCGCGCGCCCGCAAACGGTAGCTGAGGAAAACCGCCAGCCCGATGGCCGCGAAAGCCGCGATGGCGATGATCATCGTGACCACATCCAGTAATGACTTGATGCGGAATATGCGATCCACCAACCCTTGGATGACGCCTGCCGGTTCGATCAGCTGCGTCGGGGTGTCAGTGCCCAGATACCGCCCCTTTAGGATGGTCGCCGAGCGCGTGTCATTCGGCACGACGATCACGGCCGATGTCGGGAAATCATCCTTGCTTCCGTGAAAATGGAAACTTTCGATATTGTCCTGTGTGATGCGCTGGTACTGCACGACGGCGGCATTCGCGACAGTTTCGCTGCCCGCGGCTACCTCGGCCGCGGTGACGACATCCTCGTGACCGTGACCGATGCCCTGAATAACCCAGGCCGTTTTGATGTCCACAAAGATGGCCTGATCATCGGGCGAATTTGTCGGCGCGAGGACACCGACGATCGGCATCTCCAACGGGTAGACACCGTCAAGATCGAACAGGTTTTCCGGCGAAGACACGAGACTGTCGCCGACCCCTTTTCCAAGCACTTTTGCCACGTCTGCACCGATGATTGCATCACCCAGCACAGACAGGCCGCGCCCGTCGGCAAAACCCAGCCCGCGAAAGTCGAAATAGTCGAGCGTGGTACCCACGATGCGGAACCCGCCCGACGAGAAGGCCGTATGCACCGGTATCGGTGTGGCAAGCCCGCTGTCCCAGACTGCCTCGACCTCGCGCATTTCCACCGGATCGGGGCGCTCATCCGAAAAGTAGAGGGCCGCCATGGTCAGGTCGAGTTGCGATCCGCGACTGCCCAGCAGCAGCGGTGTTGCGTCGCCCCGCGCCACGAGGGCGCGTTCGCTGGTGGACAACAGGATTTGCGTGGCCACCGGCACGAACAGGATCAGGGCTGCGACCAGCGTCATCACAAGGCTGCGGCCCCAATGGTACCGCAGATAGGCGAATGCGAGATAAAGCGCGTTCATGTCCCGGCACTTTCGCGGAATTGGGCAAAGTCCAGCACCCGCTCGAAACGCGGCAGCAGTTCGTGGTCATGGGTCACGGCAAGCACGGCGGCCCCCGCTTCTGACGCCTGCGCAAACAGCAGGTCAAGAATGCGCGCCTTGCTGTCGGGATCCAGATTGCCGGTTGCCTCGTCCGACAGGATCAGTTTGGGCCGGGTGACCAGCGCCCGGCAGATCGCGACCCGCTGCTGTTCACCTTGACTGAGAGCCGTGGGGTGGCGGTCCAGCTTGTCACCAATACCGCAGGATGCGGCCAACGCCTCTGCCCGCTCGCGCGCTGCGGCGTCAAGTGTCAGGGCGGGCGTAATCCGGTAGGGGTAGAGAATATTCTGCCGTGCGGACAGGTAGTCGAGCAACGCGAAATCCTGAAAAACGAAACCGATCGTGCTCGCCCGAAAGCGGCGACGTTGCACATCCGTCAGGGCCGCAACATCGGTACCGGCCACATCGATGCGGCCTGCTTCTGGCGTCAGGATACCCGCGATCAGGTTCAGGAGCGTTGTCTTGCCGCTGCCGCTTTGTCCGACTATGGCGACACGTTCCTGCGGGCCCAGAGTGAACGCCGGAACATTCAGTCCAAACCCAGTGCCGCTGTAGCGGAAAGTGAGGTTCTCGATGGAGACCATCAATTCGTTTGCGGGGCAGGAAAGGTCTCGCCCGCCGTGTCCCGATTGACGTCCAGCAAAGCGAAATCGGTGATGCGCCACGCGCCCTCCACAGGGGCGACAGACAATTCGGCGCTGTATGTATTGCCGCGAACGTGCAGGTGTTCCGCGTGTCCGACCGTGCCAATCACTTGCCAGGATGCGTCGATGGCCAAAGTTGCCCCTTCACGGGCGATCTGGGTGTTCAACAGCTTGATCTCGTGGATGGTCTGGTCCGCCTCTTCCAGACCGCCGCCCGCCATCGCCCCCACCCTTTCGAGATACAGGTACTCGAGCGCATCTCCGTGGGTGACGCTGGCCAATGTATCGTAAATGCCATCTTCCTGCGTTTGCCCGAAAGCGTCGTAGACGACCAACAGCAGGGCGGGCGTCAGGCTCCAGAACTCCGTGAGCGCCTGATCGACTGTCAACGGCTCAAGGCCGGGTGCCGTGAACGCGTCGGTTTCCGACACTCCTTCTTGCGATGGCATGAAGAAGACTGCAGCCAGCAGTGCGGCGCAACCGACGGCAATGCCAGCAAGGATCGGAGTGCGGTTCATCAACGAAATTATCCAGGTGCGACGGTTCTACGTCGCCAAACTTGTTACAGGCTGGCACGGACTTCAAGGGGCGACTGTGCCGCTTCGGATACGAAACCTCTCGGTTTCATGATGACGGGCGCACAATGCAACGCACGCTGGACAAAACGATGCTGTCCAACGATTTCCTTGCGGGGTTCAAATATCTGCAGGTGCTTGACCGTCGGCTAGCCCGTCGCCTCTGATCGCCAGAGCGCTGCGTATCTTTGCAGTTTTGCAGGGTCGTAAGCGGAACGCGCCGGAACAGGCTTTGCCAGTTTCGCCTCACGCTCGAACAACAATGCAGCGCCTATGCTGGTGCCCGTTGCGGCTTCGCTGGTCAGGACGTCGCGTCCGGTTGTTGCTGCGAGCATCGCGACGAATTCGGCATTTCGGGCGAAAGGCCCTTCGACAATCGTGGGGCCCCGAGCGCCCGTAAGCCTCAGACAGGTGTCGGTCATCAAGGCAAGATAGAACGACACTGCTGCAGACCGCGCGCCGCTGCCGACCTCCGGCTCGGTCGGTGTCCAGCGCATGTTCTGTCCGGCAAAAGGGCCTGTTTGCGGTTCGACGGCGGGCAGAAGCCTGATGCCCGCGTCCAGAACGCGCATGACGTCCTCTCCACTCGGCAATGTCTCGTGACCACGTTGAGCAAGCTCGTATTCGCGCCCGCCCATAAAGCGCGCGCTGGGTACGGGGTCGCCGCGGGCATCGACATTCATCAAGGTGTCGCGCTGCGGATCAAGGGCGACGTCTTTGCCGCCCACGGACATGGTCACGACCCACGTGCCGGTCGAAACCACCGAAAACGCCCCCTCCTGCGTGAGCAAATGGGGGTAGAGCGATGCGTTGGAATCGTGAATGCCAACGCTGACCTGCGTATCAAGGGGAAGACCAGTTTGGCCGGAAATTTCGGGGCGGATCGTCCCGAGAATATCCGTGGGCTTGCGCACCGGCGCGATCTTGTCCGCGATACCAAGCTGCGCGGGCAAATCGGAGAAGCGCGCGGCGCGGGGCACCCAGAGATCCGTATGGCACCCGAGCGAGGTCACGTCCGTCGCGGTCGTGCCTGTCAGGCGATGGCCCCAATACTGCGGGTAGGTCACGATCTGTGCGGTGCGTTCGCGCAGGCTCGGGTCCTGTGCGAACATCCAGTGCAATTGCGCGCCTACGTTCAGACCGCCAGCAAGTGTCGGTGATCCGGTTTCCGGAAAATCGGGCTTGAGAACCGCGTAATCCGCGACCGTCTCGGCCGAATACATATGCTCGTAATCCAGTATGGGCGCTGCTAGCTGTCCGTCACCGGTGAGCAAAGCGGCGCAGGCACCGTGGGTGGTGACCGAGATCGCGTCGATGCGGTGCTCCTTGTGAAAGCGGTTGAGGGCATCAAGAAGGAACGCCCAGTGCCCCTCCACATCGAAGTGGGGCCATGGCCCGTCCGTCTGGACGGTGTTCGGGCGGGTCAGTACGGCCACTTCCGTGAGATTTGGCAGGTCCACAAGCGCCAGCTTGGCGTTGGTTTTGCCGATGTCGATCACGGCGATGTGGCGCAGGGCTTTCATGGCATGTGGAACAATCGCTCAAGTGGCACGGCCACGGGTGCATTGTCTGGACCGGTTTCCATGATGTCGGCCATGTGGGCCCACCATTCCTGCATGACCGGATGGTTGGGCAGATCATCCATCGTATGATCCGCAGACCGCGTCAGAACACCGATCAGAAGGTTGGTTTCAGGGTCGAGATGAATGGAGTAGTCACTGATCCCTGCGTCGTGCAGCAGATCAACCAGCGCGGGCCAGATCGCATCGTGGCGGCGGGCGTACTCGGCCTCCATTGCGGGGTTCAGACGCATGCGAAAGACGTAGCGTTCGGTCATGTTCCCCTCCGTGCGGCGATCATGGCCCACAGGCGTGGCAAGGCGATGACCCCGATCAGCAAAAGACCGATGAAGATCGACATGACGATACCCGGCACGTTCAACAGGCCAAGCCCGAAGGTGACAAGCCCCATGACAAAAGCCGCGATCACCACACCGGGGATCGACCCGGATCCACCGAGGATATTGACGCCACCAAGGACGACCATGGTTACCACTTCGAGTTCCATCCCGGTTGCGATACTGGGGCGGGTCGAACCAAGGCGCGACGTCAGGCAAACGGCGGCCACGCCCGACATCAGACCGGTAAGCAGGAACAGGATGAACTTGACCCTCTGCACCCTGATTCCACTGAAAAGAGCGCCGGTTGGATTATTGCCAATCGCAAAGACTGCCCGGCCGAAGTTGGTTTTGTGCAGCAACACGCCGTAGATGATGGCGATGACGACGAAGAGCAGCATCTCGACCGTGAACACCCAGTAAATGTAGCCCTGACCAAACCACGAAAAGCTGGCCGGATATCCGCGGAACGCATCGTCGCCGAGGATGATAAAGCTGATGCCGCGAAACAGGCTCATGGTGCCGATGGTGACAACGATAGACGGCAAGCCGAGGACCGTGACAAAAAACGCGTTGAACGCACCGCACAACAGGCCCACGGCAAGCCCGATCACCACCAGTTCAGGCGTGCCGGCCCCGTATTGCAACGCCAGCCCCATCGCGGTGCTGGCAAGCGCGATGATCGAGGCAACCGAAAGATCGATCTCCCCCGAAATGATCAGCAGCGCCATGGCAAAGGCGATCATGGCTTTCTCGGTGAAATTGAACGTCGCGTCGCTCAGGTTCCAGGCGTTCAGGAAATAGGGTGAAGCGAAACTATTGATGACGAAGATCGCAATCGCCACGGCGAGCAGCAGCGCTTCCCAACTGCGCAGCGTACGATAGACGCCGCTGTTGAGGCGATCGGGCACATTGCGGGATTGAGCACTGGTGTCGGTCATGGCGCGCCTTCCGTCGATGTCTCGGCTGATTTGAGGATGATCCGGCCTTTGGTGCGTCCTGCGCGGGCGTTGAAGGCGACGGCAATCAGGATCGCGCTGCCGGAGATTGCCAATTGCCAGAAGGGCGAGATGTTGACCACAGGCAGCGCGTTTTTCACCACCCCGAGAAAGATCGCACCCAGCACCGCGCCGCCCACCGTCCCGACACCACCCGCAATCGAAATCCCCCCGATGACGCAGGCGGCAACGACTTCAAGCTCGAACCCGCCGGCGATATCGACATAGGCCACCGCGAAACGCGACACCCAGAGGTAACCGGTAAGACCTGCCAGCGCACCCGAGATCACAAAGGCCGCGAACTGCGTCTTTCCGACGTTGATGCCCGTGTAAACGGCGGCATGGGGATTGCCCCCTACCGCAAAGATCGACCTGCCCAAAGGCGTGCGCGACATCATGACCGCAAAGCCGATGACGCAAACGATGGCGATCCATGACAGAACCGGCAGACCGAGAATTTCGGCACGGGGAAACCCCGTGAAAGCAGGCGACATTTCATGCGAGTTCACCCATTTCCCATCCGAGATCAGAAAGATAATGCCCCGGAAAATGGTCATGGTGCCAAGGGTGACCACGATCGGCGGGATCGCCAGTTTCCAGACAAGGATGCCATTTATCGCCCCCATGACCGCACCCATTGATAGGGCGATCACGATAATTACCGGGATCGGCAGACCCGGCATCGCGACATTGATCATGGCCACCGCCATGCCCGTCAGCGCCAGATTGGCCGCCACCGACAGATCAATGCAGCGTGTCAGGATCACCACCATCTGACCCAGCGCAAGGATGATCAGCGGTGCGGTGTCGTTAAAGACATTCGCCAGATTGGAGGGGGCCACGAACCCCGAAAACCGCGATGCAATCAGGACAATCAGCACCAGAATGGCGGCGGCAAGGATGGTTTCGCGGACAGGGATAAGGCGGGTCATGCCGGGACACTTTCAGCCGGTGCAGAGATGCCTGCGGCGTGCCGGACAAGTGTTTCCGGGGTAAGCGCGTCTCCTGCCAGTTCTGCGGCGATGCGTCCGTCCCGCATGACGATCACACGATCGGACATGCCGATGACTTCGGGGATTTCCGAGCTGACCATGATCACGCTGAGGCCCTGTGCAGCCAGTTCGGCCATGAATTCGTGAACCGCTGCCTTTGACCCGATATCGATGCCTTTCGTCGGCTCATCCAGAATGATGACCTGCGGCTGGGTCGCGAGCCATTTGGCGATGACAACCTTTTGCTGGTTGCCCCCTGACAGATTGCCCACGTCCTGATCTAGCGACGCGGCGCGCAAATCCAATCGCTCGGCGTATTCCCGTGCCAGTTTGAATTCTTCGGCCAAGCGCAGAAAGCCGCGCTGCGACGTGCGGCCAAGCGACGGCAGGGTAATGTTCTGGAAAATCGGCAATCCGATGATTGCCCCCTGTTTGCCGCGGTCTTCCGGGACATAGACGATACCGTTGTTCACGGCATCGGCAGGCGAGCGGATGATGCGGATATCGCCGTTGATCTTGGTGACGCCCTTGCTCGGTCTGGTGATGCCAAAGAGCGCCTGCATGAACTCGGAACGCCCCGCCCCGACAAGCCCGTAGAAGCCAAGGATCTCGCCGCGTTTGAGGGTGAAGCCGATGTCAGCGAATTCGGTGGGATGATCGTAGCCGACGACTTGCAGCACGTCCTCCCCCACGGCCGTATTCCGGTCGGGAAAGATATGATCGACGGCGCGACCCACCATCATTTTGACCAGCGCATCCTCGTCGATGTCCGCGATCAACCCGTCGCCCACGAAGGCACCGTCGCGAAAGACGGTGTAGCGATCGGCAATCCGGAAAATCTCGTCGAACTTGTGACTGATGAACAGGATCGCTTTGCCTTGGGCTTTCAAGGTTTCGACCAGTTCGTACAGCTCTTCGATTTCCTTGTGCGACAGGGCGGCGGTGGGTTCGTCCATGATGACCACACGCGCGTCGACGGACAAGGCCCGCGCGATGGCGACAAGGTGTTTGTTGGCAATGCCAAGCTCGCGCAACTGGGTGTAAGAGCTGAACGGCGCGCCGATCTCTTGCAGCAAGGTTGTCGCGTTGCGGTGCATTTCGGCTTTGTCTATCAGGCCGAACCGCGTACGCGGCGCATGACCGATATAGATGTTTTCGGCGACGGAAAGTTCGTCAAAGAGAACGGTTTCCTGATGGATCGCCGTGATGCCAGCGTCGGCAGCGTCATTGGGATTGGAAAACGTTACAGGATCGCCATCGATGCGGATCGTCCCCCCATCGGGAAAGTAGATGCCGGTAAGGATCTTGACGGTGGTGGATTTGCCCGCCCCGTTTTCCCCGACGAGGGCGGTGACCTGACCGGGGTAAAGGTCGAGTTTCACCTCGTCCAATGCCTTCACTCCGGGGAAGGTCTTGGTGATCATGTCCATGGAAACGACCGGGGACACGAGCGGCGAATTTGGCGCGATCTGCGTCGTCATTCGGAACCTCATCTGGAGTGGGGACATGTCCGGCCCGGCGCAACTGAGCACGCCGGACCATTCAGGGAGGTGGTTTAGAAGATCGACTTGAACTGGTCGATGTTGCTGGCGTCGTAGACGAACGGATCGGCCATCGCGCCTTCGTTGTTTTCATCCAGCGTCAGGCTGCCCATGCGGCCCATCGGGATTTCTGCGCCAGGTTCGGCTTCAGCACCGTTCTTGCTCAACTCATAGGCCAGCATTGTGGCAGAGTAGCCCAGATCAATCGGGTTCCAGATTGCAAATGACTTGGATGCGCCGGATTCGATGGCACCGGCCATTTCGGACGGCAGACCAAGCCCCGTGACGTTCACTTCGCCGACCTTGCCCGCGTCGACAACGGCTTGGGCCGCAGCGACGATACCGACGGACGTCGGTGCAATGATTGCATCCAGATCGGGATAGGACTGCATCAGACCGGTGGCCTCACGGTAGGATTTATCTGCAAGATCATCGCCGTAAACAGTGGCGACGACGTTGATGCCCTCGTAGTTGCCCAGAACCTTGTTCATTTCTTCCATCCAGATGTTCTGGTTGGTCGAGGTCGTGGTCGCCGATAGCAGCGCCACTTCACCGCCATCCGGCAGATGATCGGCCGCCAGCTTGATGATCATGTTGCCGATCAGAGAATTCGACGACGGGTTCAGGTGCAGCTGGCGCCCCTCCGGTGCCACGCCGGAATCCCAGCTAATCACCGTGATGCCACGCTGCATGGCGCGCTGAAGCGCAGGCACCAACGCGTCAGTGTCGTTGGCAGAAATCGCAATGGCATCGACCTGCTGGGCGATAAGCGCGTTGATGACTTCGATCTGGCCTTCTGCGGTGGTGTCGGTCGGACCGGTATAGATAATCTCGACATCGCCGAGTTCTGCGGCGGCTTCTTCGGCGCCTTGTGCGGCCGCTTCAAAAAATCCGATGCCCAGTGCTTTGACGACGACGGCAATACGCACGTCTTCTGCGAAGGCCGGTGTGCCCAGCATAGCGCCGGCGAGCGCAACGGATGTTGCTAGTTTTTTCAGTACACTCATGGTTTCCTCCCTGGAGTGGTTTCTTTCAGGCTGGCAGCGTCGCCACCTCCTCTTTGTGCGCGGCACCCGAAGGCACCACGATCAATGTCACATCCGCCGCGTCCAGCATGGCCGCCGTGCGGTCCTCAAGTCGGTCGTCGGTGATGATTGTGTCGATCCGGTCAAGCGGGCAAAGCACAAGGCTTGAGCGGTTTTCGAATTTCGAGCTGTCCACGAGGACGATCAGTTCTTCCGCCTGCCCGATCAGCTTTTGCTCGGCCTGCACCAGCAGCGGGTCTTGCTCCATCAGGCCGAGAGGCCCGATGCCCGCCGCCCCCATGAACATCCGCTTGGCGTAGAAATTGCGGGTCACATCATTATCGAAAGGCGACAGGATGATGTTTTGCTCACGGTAGATTATGCCACCCGACAGCATCACGGTGTTTGTGGTGTTCTTGAGCAGGTGCTCTGCGATCGGGAACGAGTTCGTGAACACCTGCAACCGCCGCGACGCCAACGGATGCACCATCTGGAATGTCGTCGTGCCGCCATTGATGATGATCGGTTCACCGTCTTCGCACAGATCGACGGCGGCAGCCGCAATCGCCTGCTTTTCCGTGATGTTCATGGTTTCGTTGACCGAAAAAGGGCGCCCGGACAGCCCGACAAATGGCGTCGCAGCGAGTGCTTCGGCCCCACCTCGCACCCGGCGCAGACGCTTTTGGTCGTCCAATGTGTTGATGTCACGACGCACAGTCGCCTCGGACGCGCCGGTCAAAGCGCAGAGATCCGCAACGGTGACCAGCGAACGGTCCTGAACGGCGGATAAGATAACGCGGTGTCTGTCTTTCTCGTGCATCGGATGCCCTTTCGATTGACCTAAGTTGGATTGAGTCGCCGCTCACTGTCAATCAGTTTTTATCAATTTCAATCATTCTGCGGCGCAACATGATTGTTTGTGATTGAAATTGATTGACTTGATGGAAGTGGCCCGTCACCTTGTTTTGGAACCAAAAGATTGAACCCGCCGCCTACGGAGCCACACATGACCTCTTCCGAAGCCTCGCAACGACTTGAAAACAAATGGGATGTGACCGTTTCCTCAAATATGAGCGAGCCGGAAAAGCTGCTGTACCGTTCGAACCTATTGGGGTCCGACAAGAGAATCACCAACTACGGGGGCGGCAACACATCTGCAAAGGTGATGGAAGTTGATCCGTTGAGCGGCGACACGGTCGAAGTCCTGTGGGTCAAGGGGTCAGGCGGGGATGTCGGGTCCATCAAGCTGGACGGGTTCTCGACACTTTACATGGACAAACTGGAAGCGTTGAAGGGCAAATACCGGGGCGTTGAATTCGAAGACGAGATGGTCGGCTACCTGCCCCACTGCACCTTCAATTTGAACCCGAGGGCCGCGTCGATTGACACTCCACTGCACGCCTATGTCCCGGCCAAACACGTCGATCACATGCACCCTGACGCCATCATCGCGATTGCCGCGGCCAAAGACAGCAAAGCGCTGACCCAAGAGATTTTCGGCGATAGCATCGGATGGTTGCCGTGGAAAAAACCGGGCTACGAGCTCGGGCTGTGGCTGTCAGACTTCTGCGCGAAGAACCCGGAGGCCAAAGGTGTCGTTCTGGAAAGCCACGGGTTGTTCACCTGGGCCGATGACGCGCAGGAGTGCTATGACCTGACACTTGCCGTCATCCAGAAAGCGATGGATTGGTTTGCCGCGAAGACAGACGGAAAACCCGCCTTTGGCGGGGCGGTCCATCACAGCCTTGACGCCAGTGCGCGACGTGCGGCAGCCGCCCGCCTGATGCCTGCCATTCGCGGCATGGTATCGGGCCAACAGCACATGGTCGGCCATTTCACCGATAGCGATGCGGTGTTGGAGTTCGTGAATTCCAAGGACATGGAGCGGCTCGCGGCGCTTGGCACCTCCTGCCCTGACCATTTCCTGCGCACGAAAATACGCCCGCTGGTTGTCAATTTCGATCCTGCCAAACCGGACGTCGATGCAACCCTCGCCGGATTGGGCGATGCGGTGGCGACGTACCGTGATGGCTACAATGCCTACTATGATCGGTGCAAACGCGACGACAGCCCCGCCATTCGGGACCCGAACGCCGTCGTTTATCTGATCCCGGGCGTTGGCATGATCACATTCGCCAAGGACAAAGCCACAGCGCGTATTTCGGGCGAGTTTTACGTCAACGCGATCAATGTCATGCGCGGGGCCGATGCGGTGTCCGAATATCAGGGCCTGCCGGAGCAGGAAGCGTTCGACATTGAGTACTGGCTTTTGGAAGAGGCCAAACTGCAGCGCATGCCAGCGCCCAAATCGATGGCGGGGCGTGTTGCCCTTGTCACCGGTGGAGCGGGCGGCATCGGCGCGGCGACGGCTGAACGCTATTTGCGCGAAGGCGCTTGCGTGATGCTGGCCGATATCGACGACGCGGCGCTGAAAGAAACATCAGCGCAGCTGAGTGACCGCTATTCCGAGGACGTCGTACGCACGGTCAACATGAACGTGACCAGCGAAGATGCCGTTGCCGCAGCCTATGGCGATATCGCCGCGGAATTCGGCGGCGTCGACATTCTGGTGTCCAACGCAGGCATCGCAAGCTCTGCCCCCGTCGAGGACACGACGCTCGATTTATGGAACAAGAACATGGCGATCCTGTCGACAGGGTATTTCCTTGTCAGCCGGGAGGCGTTCAAGCTGTTCAAGGTGCAGGACATGGGCGGCGCGGTCGTCTTTGTGGCATCGAAGAACGGGCTGGCGGCTTCGCCAAACGCATCGGCCTATTGCACCGCGAAAGCGTCGGAAATCCACCTCGCGCGGTGTCTGGCTTTGGAAGGCGCGCCAATGGGTGTGCGTGTGAATGTCGTGAACCCGGATGCCGTCCTGAAAGGCAGCAAAATCTGGCAGGGCGAATGGCTGGACCAGCGCGCGGGCACCTATGGCACTGACAAGGACGGGCTGGAAGCCATGTACCGCGACCGCTCGATGCTCAAAAGATCCGTCCTGCCCGAAGACATTGCCGAGGCCGCCTATTTCCTTGCTTCCGACCTGTCGGCGAAATCGACCGGAAACATCATCAACGTGGACGCAGGCAACGTCCAGGCATTCACACGGTAGGGGCAGATACATGATCCAGTCAGATATTATCTCGAAGTCAAACGACGCGGCTCTGGACAAACTTCAGGCGGACTATGAGGCGCTTGGCGCACACCTGGACCGGCGCGGCATAGACATTGCAGCGATCAAGACCAAGGTCGCCAAATACGGGGTCGCGGTGCCCAGCTGGGGTGTCGGGACCGGAGGCACACGGTTTGCGCGCTTTCCCGGCTCCGGCGAACCACGCGATATCTTTGACAAAATGGACGACTGCGGAGTGATCCACCAGCTGACCCGCGCCACACCGTCGGTGTCGCTGCACATTCCGTGGGATGCGCAGCCCGCGGCCGACCTGAACAGCAAGGCAGAAGAGGTCGGGCTGACGTTCGATGCGATGAATTCCAACACGTTCCAAGACCAACCCGATCAGACGCATAGCTACAAGTTCGGATCCCTTTCCCACGTTGACGCTGCTACGCGACAGCAGGCGGTCGAGCACAACATCGCATGTATCGAACTGGGGACGCAGATCGGCTCCAAGGCGCTGACGATCTGGGTCGGAGACGGGTCCAACTTTCCCGGCCAGACGAATTTCACACGTCAATTCGAACGTTATCTGGATGCGGCCAAACAGGTCTATGGCGCGTTGCCTGACGACTGGACCTTACTGACCGAACACAAGATGTATGAACCGGCCTTCTATTCCACGGTTGTGCAGGACTGGGGCACGAACCTGTTGATCGCCCAGCAGATGGGCGACAAGGCCAAATGCCTCGTCGATCTCGGCCACCACGCGCCCAACGTGAACATTGAAATGATCGTCGCGCGCTTGACGCAATTCGGCAAACTGGGCGGTTTCCACTTCAACGACAGCAAATACGGCGATGATGATCTCGACACCGGCAGCATCGATCCCTACCGCCTGTTTCTTGTCTTCAATGAGCTGGTCGAGGCCGAGGCGAACCCCGATTTCAACCCCATGCACATGCTGGACCAGAGCCACAACGTAACCGACCCGATCGAAAGCCTGATGGTGTCGGCGACCGAAGTGCAGCGCGCCTATGCACAGGCGTTGCTGGTGGACCGTGCCGCATTGGCGGGATTTCAGGATGACAATGACGCCTTGATGGCGACGACCACGCTGAAACATGGTTTTCGGACCGATGTCGAACCGATCCTTGCCATGGCCCGGTTCGAGACCGGTGGGGCGATCGACCCTGTCGCTGCCTACCGTGCATCGGGGTATCGGGCAAAAGTCGCCGAACAACGACCCGTCGTCAGCGGTGCGGGCGGTGGTATTGTATAGGGCGGATTAGGAGCTGCCCTGGTACTAGCCCCTGCACGCGGAGCACGTGGGTCGCCGTTTGCACATTGGTGCGCGCGCGGCTTACAGCCATTCTGAATACCCCTTGATCCACGCCTGCCGCAGTGCGTCACCCTTGCCGGCAAAACGTTCGGGCAGGATGCGGTACGACGAAATGCGATCGGGCCGGAAATGACGAAAATCATTTCGCAATTCGCACCACCCGGCAAGCACGATAGCATCCGAGTGATAGGCGATGGCGATGGGAAGGATGGTCCGCTGGCTTTGCGTCTGTGCGGCATTGCGATAGGCGATCCGGAGCTTTTGTTCTTCTCGAATGGCCTTTCGGATATCTGACAGATCGACAGATGCGGGTTCGTCCGCACCCCAACTCGATGCGAAAAGCGTGCCGCTGAGTGGCGTTGCATCGGTCAGTTTTCGCGCGGCGCTGCGTGCAGCGCGTTTCAGCCCCTTGTCTCCCGTCCGCGCAATCATCGCCAAGCCCACAGTGATGGCCTCGGCTTCTTCGATGTCGAAATTGATGGGCGGCAGATCAAAGCCCGAACGCATGATGTAGCCCACGCCAGCCTCTCCTTCTATCGGGATCCTAAGCGCCTGTAGTGACGCAATATCGCGGTAGACGGTGCGTTTGGTCACTTCCAGCGCTTGCGCAATGGACTGGGCCGTGCAGGGGGTCTGCGCGTTGCGCAGCAACTGGATTATCTCGAACATCCGAACCGATCGACCCATGCCACACTTCCGTAAACCATTCCGCTTTCGGCAGCGGCCCCGAGACTGCTGACACACACATGTCAGCAGTACGGTGCTAGGATTACAACTGCCAATCCCAGAAAAGAGGACCCCGCGCATGCCGCATCCATTCCGAGACCTGCACGTTCCCGGTCGCCCGTTCATACTTGCGAATGCCTGGGACAAAGGGACCGCCCGTCTTTTTGCCGCGCTTGGCGCACAGGCACTGGCGACATCGTCGGGCGCACACGCTTTTTCGTTGGGTCGGTCCGATCTGGGCACGATTACACGCGATGAAGCACTGGCGCATGCGCAAACAATCGTATCGGCGACGTCCCTGCCCGTCTCGGGCGATTTCGAGAACGGGTTCGGGGACGCGCCCGATGCCCTGGAAGAAACGGTCCGACTGTCCGCAGAGATCGGGCTGGCGGGCATTTCGATCGAGGACATCTCATTTCCCGGCGTCCAGCACTACACATTCGACCTTGCCGTTGAGCGCATCAAGGCGGCAAGTGCCGCCGCACGGGCGCTGCCGAATGATTTTGTCCTTGTCGCGCGTGCGGACGGTTTCATGCATGGCCTTTACGATCTTGATGAAAGCATCCGTCGTATTCAGGCCTTTGAAAAAGCGGGCGCAGACTGCGTATATGTGCCCTATCTGCAGGATCTCGAAACAGTCACCAGGGTCTGTCGAAGCGTGTCCATACCGGTGAATGTCGGGATCAGCACGGTTGAACATCTGTCCTTGAAAGACTTCGCGACCGCCGGAGCGGCGCGTATTTCGCTGGGAATGGCGATGGCGACGGCCGCTTATACCGCATTGCACCAGCTTTCCAGCAACATGTTCGGGGAAGGTGACTTCGCTCAACTGGGTGAAAGTTTGCCATACGAAATACTGGATGACTGCATAGCCAAGGGGCGCGCGATGTAATGCGCCAGGCCGCTGGCGTGCCCACAGCAATGATAGATAGGAGGATCGTCCCATGGGGATCAAGACCGACAAACTGAACCCGTCGTTTCGGACATTTATCGAAGACCAGCCATTGTTCTTTGTGGCGACCGCGGCGCCGGAGGGGCGGGTCAACCTGTCTCCGAAAGGGCTCGATACGTTGCGGATTCTATCCGACCAAAAGATTGTTTGGCTCAGCCTGACCGGAAGCGGGAATTAAACGGCGGCCCATATCCGCCAGAACCCGCGCATGACGCTGATGTTTTGCGCATTCTTGGGCGACCCCTTGATCCTGCGCACCTATGGGAATGCAACTGTCGTCCACCCCCGCGATGAGGAATGGAAAGAACTGGCATCACTGTTTCCCGACCATGCGGGCGCACGCAATATCTTCACGCTTGAAATTGATCTGGTCACGACGTCCTGTGGCACTGGCGTCCCCGAGATGGCGGTCGTGCGCAGCCGTGGTGAAACTGATCTGGAACCGTGGTACGCGGATATGGGCGAACGTGCGGTAGAGGCGTTCTGGGAAAAGAAGAATACGGTCAGTCTGGACGGGCAGCCCACCGGAATTTTCGAAAGCTGACCTTCGCCATCGTTTCAGGTACGGTACGAAAGTGTTAATGCGGGTGACATGCGCGTGTCCGCACAGGTCCGAACATATTGGCGTGGTGATTTAGTCCTTTCGCCAAAAATCGAACCGATGCCCGTCGACGGGGGGCACGCCGTGCCGTTTGCAACCCGCGCTGCGACGGGAATGGTTTCGGCTGATGCCCCGCTAAAAGCTTGATCAAGATCAATGTGCGACGCATGCACTCATGTCAGGAAGATCGGACAGAGTATGCGCCCCGCAGGAGAATAAGCCATCATGTCCCCCCAGATTATCGCCAGCCTATGTGCCGTGGTCCTTTGTCTTAGCGCGTGCGCGGCAACGTCCAACAGGCCGGAGGACGCAAGCAAGCGCGGAAGGCTCATTTATGCCAAGGAATGCGCGCAATGCCATGGATTAGCCGGAGAAGGCGGCGGGCCTGCGTCGCTGGGGCTGGGCGGACCCGCACCTGATCTTGTCGGTTTGAGCCAGCGCAATGACGGCTTTTTCCCGAGGGAATTCGTCAGCCGGTTTGTAATGGGGTCTTTGGAAAAAGATGACCCAGACGCCGCCATGCCCGAATTCGCCAAACAAGGGCTGCGCCATGTCTATCCTGACGGGGGCGCCGATGGCGAAGTGCTGGAAGCCGATTTCGAGGCGCTGCTGGATTATCTCGCTTCAATTCAGAACTGAACCGGTCCGACCCCGCCCTCACCGTCTCTTTTCCACCGCACACCAATCGCATCCTCTTGCGGTCTGGTCTGGCGCGGATCACCGTGCGCAGGTTTTGCACAGCGCGGCATAAGGTACGGCATCAAGCCGTGCTTCGGATATCGGATGGCCGCACTTTTGGCATATGCCAAAGCTGCCGTCCTTGATGCGTTTGAGCGCCTGCGTCAGCAATCGGGTTTCTTTTTGCGCCGCTACTCCCAGACCCTCGAGTACCTCGTCATCTTCGATGTCGATAGCCTGTTCATTCAGCTCCGCGGATTTTGGATGGCCCAACTCCTCGTCGACGTCGTGAATCCGGGTATCGAGCTCCGCGAGGCGGGCTTGAATAATCTGTTTGTAGCGTTTGAGATCGGGCATGAGGCTGTCCTTCCTGTTGGGTTGGGCCCACCCTAGAACGATGCCTCCAGAACAGAATTGATCCTTGTCAAAACCGGGAATGCGGGACCTATTGCGCCACCTTCGGCGCGGGCATTCGCGACAGCGCCAAGCGCGCCAGCATCATTCCGGCGATCAGCGCGGCAACAAAAACACCAACTTGCGGATTGAACGTTCCCAAGGCCGGCAGTGCACCACCCGGACAGAAACCGGCAATGCCCCAACCGACCCCAAAAACCGCAGCACCGCCAAGCAGTCGCCTGTCGAGGGTACGGTTCTGCGGCACATCGAACGTTTGCCCGAATACCGGTTTGGGACGCTGCAAAACAATGCGGTATCCGATGAAGGTCGTGACGACAGCGCCGCCCATCACAAAGGCAAGGCTTGGGTCCCACGTCCCTGCGACATCGAAAAAATTTATCACTTTTGCAGGGTTGGCCATGCCGGACAGCACGATGCCCGTGCCGAAGGTGACCCCGATGAGAAACGTAAGAAACAAGCGCATTTGTCAGCCCCCCCATACATGCCGAAGAAGAAAAACGGTCAGCCCGGTTGCCGCCATGAATGTCGCCGTCGCCACGAAGGACCGCGGCGACAAACGCGCCATGCCACAAACGCCGTGGCCGGACGTGCAGCCGGAGCCAACCGTCACGCCGATGCCGACAAGCAGCCCACCCAGTATCAGCATCGTGGTCGAGGCCGGCACGGTGATGGGCGGAAACTGTCCCGCAACGAGCAAGTAAACCCACGGGCCGACAAACATGCCCGCAAGCAGCGCAACACGCCAACCCCAATCGGCAAGGCCTGTCGGCATGATCGCCCCTGCGAGGATACCGGTAGCGCCCATGATACGTCCACGCAGATACATCAGGCAAACCGCGGCCAGACCGATCAGCGTTCCGCCCGCCAAGGAGGCAAAGGGTGTGAATTCGGTTTCCATATGATCAGATCTTGCAGGTTGAAATGCCAAGAACGCGGTAGAGCGGGCAAAATCTGAAGACTGCTGTAACGAACAGGATCAGGCCCACTGCCATACTGCCATAGGCGAGCGCAGCGTTGGACCAGATGGCAGGCACGTTCAACATAGGTGCGCCAAACAGGACGATGCCAAGGACGGCCCGTATCAGGCGATCGAAACTTCCGAGATTTGCGCGCATCGTCTTTCTCCTTGCCACTGCGTTAGTGCAAGTGTGCCCTGCAAGCGGAAGACAGTCTGTGATCTTGTCACACGGCCGCGCGATCAGGGCGAATTTGCCAACCGTTCGATGGCGGGGACGTCGCGCAATTCGATCTGGCCCCTGCTCAGGTTCAGCCAACCGCGCCGTTCGAACTCCTTGAGCTGTCTTGAAATGACCTCGCGTGCGGTGCCCAGTTCGATCGCAAGCTGCTGGTGGGTCAGATGCAACATGCCGGCATCGTCCTGAAGGTCGAGCAATCGCTGGGCCACACGAATATCCATCCGCCGAAACGCGATCTCTTCGATGACCATAAAGAGATCGGTAATGCGCTTTGAATAGGCTTCGAAAACAAAGGCCCGAAACTCTTTGGAGGCTGCCATCATCTGGTCGAATGCGTCACGCGGGATCAGGATTGCCTCTATATCCGTTTCGGCGATGCCCTCGGCAGAATAGTCCTCGAAAGCCAGAATGCATGCGGTTGTCAGAACACAGCTTTCGCCCGCGTGTATCCTGTACAAAACGATTTCGCGTCCTGCTTCGGATAGCTGCTGCACCCGCACGGTTCCCGACACCATCAACAGCAGGTTTTCCGCCGGCTTGCCCGGACCGAAGATCAGGGTTCCCTGTTCAAATCGGGCATTGCGCGCGTTTTGATCCAGAATATCCGAAACCGTGGGGGACAAACCGCCAAGTCCGGGAAAACGCTCACGCCATGTCGGAGTTTTCAGCATAGGTCACATCCTGCTTTTCGCGTTCACTATCGTGGTTCGTATCGCCCGCCCTTTGATCTCTATCAAGCGACAACGTCAATTCGGCGTTTCGCGGGCCGTGCTATGGGCGGCACGGGCAAGACGGAAATTCACCAAGCCGGTCGATGTCACCGGCGCCCTCACGCGCTTTAGATGCAAGTCTTTTTTCTGGATTTAAAGAAGGCGTAAACGTCCACTGCCCTGCCCGGCGCCAAATTGATGTCGCTCAATCGCGGCGGTGTTATCCGCGCTAGTACCCGAAGCAGCAGGAGAATGCCGTGCCGGATATCATTTTCAGAACCGAGGGGATTACAAAGGTCTATGAGACCGGAACGGTCAAGGTCTATGCCTTGGCCGGTGTTGATCTGGCGCTCTATAAAGGAGAGCTGACAGTTCTCTTGGGGCCTTCGGGCAGCGGAAAGTCAACACTCCTCAACATTCTGGGGGGGCTGGATCACGCAACCGACGGCCGCGTCTGGTTCGACACTACCGAACTGACGCATATGTCGGATCGCGGTTTGACTCGGTACCGCCGCGATCACGTCGGGTTCGTTTTTCAATTCTACAATCTGGTGCCGAGCCTGACTGCGCGTGAAAACGTGCAGCTTGTGACGGATGTATCACCAGATCCCATGCCCGCGGAAGAAGCGCTCGATCTGGTGGGCCTGGGCAAGCGGATGGACCATTTTCCGTCGGAGATGTCGGGCGGTGAACAGCAGCGTGTCGCAATCGCACGCGCGATCGCGAAGCGGCCACAGATCCTGTTGTGTGACGAACCGACAGGCGCGCTTGACAGCACGACGGGCGTGAAGGTGCTCGAGGTCCTGCGTGACATCAACGAGCGCTTCGGCACGACAACGGTCGTCATTACGCACAACGCCGAAATACGGCGCATGGCGCATCGCGTGATCTTTTTTCAGGACGGCAAGATCAGCGAAACACAGGTCAATGAGACCCAGTTGGCACCGTCCGAGATTGTTTGGTGACGCATCATGCAAGCCATTGATCAAAAACTTCTGCGGGATTTCAGGCGTCTGTGGATACAGGTGTTTGCGATTGCAATGGTGCTGGCGTGTGGCGTCGCGATCCTTTTAACCTCCGTCGGGATGTACAAGGCGCTTTCGGAAACCCGAACCGCCTATTACGAACGCAACCGCTTTGCCGATATCTTTGCACATGCGACGCGTGCGCCGCTGTCCTTGCTGCCCGAGATCGAACGCATGAACGGTGTGCTTGGCGCAGAGGCGCGGATTGCCGAATACGCCATTCTGGACATTGATGGATATCCGCGCACGGCCGTGGGCCATATCATATCGCTACCGAAAACATCGGCGCCGATCCTGAATGTCCCAATCCTCGTGACCGGTCGGTATCCGGACCCTGCAAGTACGCATGAGGTTCTGGTCAACGCCCCTTTTGCCGCAGCGCACGGTTTTACCATCGGTGACAGGTTCAGCGCGAACCTGAAGGGACGGCAACGCGCGTTTGTCATCGTGGGAACCGTCCTATCTCCCGAATTCATTTACACGATCGGACCCGGTGCATTGATGCCCGATGACGCGGCATTCGCCATCGTATGGATGGCCGAAAGGGCGGCGGCGGCTGCGTTCGACATGACCGGCGCGTTCAATGACGTTTCGCTCTCGCTCCTGCCCGGGGTACAACCGGAACCGGTGATCGACGCGCTTGATACACTGCTCGCACCCTACGGCGGACAGGGCGCTTACGGGCGGGATCTGCAGACATCGGACGCGTTTCTGGACGCCGAGATCAATCAGCTCAGAGGCATGTCGATCATCCTGCCGCCCATCTTCTTCGGCATCGCAGCTTTTCTGGTCAGCATGGTGATGAGCCGGATCATCACGCTCGAACGCAGCGAGATCGGGCTTCTCAAGGCACTCGGCTATTCAAATGTGGAAATCTGCCTTCACTACCTGATGCTTGCCGGATTGATCGCAATTGTCGGCGTCGGGATCGGGTGGATCGCAGGCACGCTGATGGCGCGGTCGACCGCGGCGCAATATGCGGATTTTTTCAATTTTCCCTATGTGATTTTCCATGTGTCCTATTGGGTTTACGCTCTTGCGGGAATCGCGGGGCTGGCCACCACAAGTATCGGGGCGGCACAGGCCGCGTTGAAAGCGGCGCGGCTTGCACCTGCAATCGCAATGCAGCCGCCGGCCCCACCGCGCTTCAAAAGGTCGTACATCGACGATGCGATGGCGCGGATGCGCCTTGCGCAAACCACGGTGATGATCCTGCGTTCCCTGCTGCGCTGGCCCTTGCGGAGCTTTCTGACATCACTCGGGCTCGCGCTTGCGGTGGCGTCGGTCATCGCCGCGACTTTCATCAACGACGCGCTGGACGAGATTGTCGATCTGGCGTTCTACCAGACCAATCGGCAGGACGCGATGCTCCTGTTTTCCGAAGATATTCCGCAGGTCGCAATCGAGGACGTGCGCAATCTGCCCGGCGTGCTGCAGGCGGAAGGGCAGCAGTTTCACGCGGCCACCCTGCGTCACGGCCATCTGAGCAAGCGCGTCGCAGTCGAAGCGCGACGCCCCGACACCGACCTGAGCAGGGTTCTGGATGCGAAGGGCCAGCAGGTGAATGTGCCCGCAGGCGGTATCGTTCTGTCCAGACGGCTTGCATCGCATCTGGCTATCGAACCGGGGGAGACCGTCGAGATCGCGTTTCTCACCGGCCGCCGGGAAACACACGATGTCACCGTGACGGATCTGGTGGACCTGCATTTCGGGCTTGGTGCCTATATGGACTTCGAAGCGTTGAACACCCTGTTTCGACAGGCGCCGCGCGTGTCGACGGTCAATATTACGCTGGACGCTAACGCGCTGGATGCGCTGCACGATGTCATCAAGCAAACGCCGCAAATCACGGGGATCGTTGAAATGAACGAAAACCGTCGGTCGTTTCAGGAGACAATCGAGGAAAACATCGTGGTGATGAACACGATCTATATCGCGGTTGCGGTCCTGATTACCGTGGGCGTCACCTATAACGCCGCACGCATCCAGCTATCGGAACGCGCCCGCGAGTTGGCCAGCCTTCGGATACTGGGGTTCGGGCGGGGCGATGTCTCCTATATCCTGATCGGTGAGATGATGCTGATCGCGCTGATCGCACAGCCTTTTGGCTGGGGCATAGGGGCGTACATCGCGCATCTGATGAGCACCAATTTCACCTCCGACCTCTACGAAATTCCGCTGGTGCTCAAACCGGCGACATTCACGTTTGCCAGTCTCGTCGTGCTGGGCGCCGCCCTTATGTCTGTTCTGGTCGTGCGTCGCCGCCTTGACCGGCTCGATCTGGTTTCTGTCATGAAAACGAGGGAATAATCCGATGGCCTATTCAAACCGCACGCTTGTCCTTTTCGGCACCGGCTTTGCACTGATTGCCGGGCTGTCCTTCATCAGCTTTCGTACCGATCCGGTGCCGGTCGATCTGGCGGTGGTGACACAAGGTCCGATGCAGGTCACAATAAACGCGGACGGCAAGACCCAGGTGCGCGATCTGTTCGAAGTCGCCGCACCCGTTTCCGGCACCGCGCTGCGGTCTCCTGTGGCAGAGGGCGACCGCGTGGTGGCAGGGGAAACAGTTGTTGCGGTCGTCCAACCCGCATCGGTCGCCTTTCTCGATGCCCGCTCACAAATGCAGGCCGAAGCCGCGTTGCGCGAAGCCGAAGCCGCCCGGCACGTGGCACAGGCTGATCTGAAGCAGGCGGAGGAAACGGCCCGATTTGCGCAGTCGCAGTTTGCCCGCACGCAGGCTTTGCTGAACCGCGGCGTGACATCTGTCACGCGGATGGAGGACGACAGCCAGCGCCTTGCGGTCGCGGAAGCCGCGATTGCTGCAGCGCAGGCGCGTATCGAAATGGCCGACGGGACCATCGAACGTGCCCGCGCCACCCTGCTGACGCCCGATCCGGGCAATACGCAGGCCGATGCGTGCTGCGTACGGATCGTGGCCCCCGGTGACGGCGTGGTGTTATCGGTCACGGCAATAAGCGAACGGCCCGTTGTCACGGGAGCGCCCCTGCTCAGCATTGGAAATCCGTCACAGCTAGAGCTTGTGGCAGACATACTGTCAAAAGATGCCGTGCGACTATCGCCCGGTGCCCTGGCATATGTCGACCGGTGGGGAGGAGACCGTCCACTTGAAGCGCGGCTGGTTCGTATCGATCCCAAGGCAATCACCAAAGTATCCGCGCTGGGAATTGAAGAGCAGCGTGTCGATGCCACTTTCGATCTCGTGACGCCCATCGAAGAACGTCCGGGGCTGGGCGACGGTTTTGCGGTCTTTTTGCGCATCGTTGAATGGCAGGCCGACGATGTCCTGCAAGTGCCCCTGAGCACGGTGTTTCGCGAGAACGAGGATTGGGCCGTATTTGTCGAGATCGACGGCGTTGCAGAAAAGCGCGCCGTCACACTGGGGCGGCGCAACGATACGACGGTCGAAGTCATCAGCGGGCTGCTCGTCGGCGAAAAGGTTGTCGCCCATCCGAGCGATGAGATAGCCGCCGGTGCCGCATTGATCGAAAGATCGGCATTATGAAGGACACAGGCGAAAAGATACCGGGCCTTGATACATATTGGCACGCGGCACTCGGCCAATTCACACACGGTCTGTCACCCTCTGCGCTTGCGACCGCCTATACGGATTGGGCGCTACATTTGTTGGGCTCCCCGCAAAAGCAGGCCGAATTGGCACGGCTTGCAATGTCGAATGCAGTCGGGTTGGAGGACCGGCAAGACAAACGGTTTGCCGACCCTGCATGGTCTCAGTTTCCGTTCAAAGGGTATGCGCAGAGCTTCTTGGCGGTGCAGACATGGTGGGATGCGGCGACGAAGGATCTCGCTGGGGTGGAGCCCAGACACACCCAGATTGTCAACTTCGCCGCCCGTCAATGGCTTGACCTCTTCTCGCCCGCCAACTTCGCGATGACCAACCCCAAGGTGATCAGAAAGGCGCAGGAAACGGGCGGACAGAGCCTCGTGCAAGGTGCACGGTACTGGATCGAGGACTTTAACCGGGTTCTGACAAAGCAGCCGCGCAAACCCTCCGGGTTTGCAGTTGGCAAGCAGCTCGCCACCACCCCGGGCGATGTCGTGATGCGCAACCGGCTCGTAGAATTGATCCGCTACCGCCCGACAACAGAAAAGCTGTACCCCGAGCCCATCTTGATCGTGCCCGCATGGATCATGAAATACTATATCCTTGATTTGACGGCACAGCGGTCCCTTGTCGCGTACCTGCGCGATCAGGGTTTCGAGGTCTTTATCCTTTCGTGGGTAAATCCCGGCGCCGAAGACGCCGAATTGTCGATACAGGATTATGTCGATCTGGGCGTGCGCGCGGCCATCGCCCGGATCAGGGAAATGGGACACGAACGCCTGCATGCCGCAGGTTACTGTCTGGGTGGCACGTTGCTTGCCATCGTGGCGGCAGCCTTGGCCCGCGATGCGGACGACAGTCTTGCCAGCATCAGCCTGCTTGCCGCTCAGGTGGATTTTTCGGAGCCGGGTGAGCTGGGGTTGTTCATCAACGAAAGCCAGGTCGCCTTTCTGGAGGATATCATGTCGACGCGCGGGTATCTCAGGGCGGATCAGATGGCCGGTGCCTTTCAGCTCTTGCGGTCGAACGACCTGATATGGAGCAGGGTCATCCGGCATTATCTGCTGGGGGAACGGACCCCGGACAACCCTTTGCTGGCGTGGAATGCCGATACCACGCGGATGCCGGCCCGGATGCATGCGCAGTATTTACGCCAGCTTTTTCTGGAGAACGATCTGGCCAAGGGTCGTTTCAAGGTCGACGGGAGAGCTGTAGCGCTGAGTGACGTGAGACAGGACATCTACTGCGTGGCGACCGAAACCGACCACGTCTCACCATGGATATCGGTCTATCGATTGTCATTGCTGACCGACACGGATGTGACATTCGTATTGACGAACGGCGGGCATAACGGGGGCATCCTGTCGGAGCCGGGGCACAGCGGTCGGCATTATCGCTTTGGACACAAGACCGAAGGTGACAAGCACGAAGCAGCTGCCCGCTGGATCGACAATCACCCGCCCAGCGATGGGTCATGGTGGGAACACTGGGTCCATTGGCTGTCACACCGAAGCAGCCCGATGGTTCGGACCAAATGCGACCCCTCGGTTTCCCTCGGGGCCGCACCTGGTGGCTACGTCTTCGGCTGACGTCAGGCTTTTTTGTCGGAAGACGTGAACGCTTTGGTCCCCATTTCGACCAATTTGCCCGTCTCCGCCTGATACTGGTCGAGAGCCTTTTGCATGAATTGCCCTTGAATATGCTGCAGGTCAGCCACGTTCTTGCAGTGCAGGATTTCGTGCTGTGTCTTTACATCTTCCTTGATGCGCTCGGCCACGAACCCCGCGACTTCGGCACTCATTGCGCTCATCGCTTCGAGCCATGCAGTCCCGATCCCCAGCAGGTTTCCCATCCCCGCCTCCTGAAGCTGCGACACAGCATCGAACGTTGCATTGACGGGATCTTCCTTGTTCGGCGTCGTTTCGGCCATTCTGAATGCTCCTGATCTGTGACGTTACCGGCAGATACTAGACCTGCCCGGACAAGCCGCTTTGACATTGCTCAATCCGGCACCGCGCTTTCGCAAGATACCAAGGCAAGAAATGCGTCGATGAGGTGTCTGATGTCCGAAACTGCTCGCCTGACCGGCCTGACAGAGCAAGAGGTCGCGAAGGCCCGTGAAACATTCGGGGCCAACACATTGCCCTCGCCTGAACAGGCGGGTCCGCTGTCGATCGTTGTGCGGCAGTTCAAGAGCCTGCTGGTGCTGATCCTTTTTGGCGCGGCGATCGTAGCGCTCGCCCTTGGCGAAATGATCGACGCCGCGACCATAGCGGTGGTCGTCGTGTTGAATGCGGCGTTGGGATTTGTTCAGGAATGGAAGGCCGAAACCGCGCTTGCCGCTTTGCGCAAATTGCTCTCGCCACAAGCGATGGTTTTGCGCGACGGGCAGGAACAGCTCATCCCGGCGCAGGATATCGTGCCGGGCGATATGCTGGTCTTGTCGCCCGGCGTGAAAATCGTCGCAGACGCCATGCTGGTGCGCGCCGTAAACGTGAGTGTTGACGAAAGCATTCTGACGGGCGAATCCCTGCCGGTTTCGAAGGGAATGACCGAAGGTGATCGGCTTGTTTACGCCGGAACCTCGGTGATCGAAGGGCGGGCTTTTGCACGGGTCACGGCGATTGGCGGCATGACCGAATTCGGCAAGATCGCACATCTGACGGGGTCCGTCGGGGCAAAGACCACGAACCTCCAGCACAAGCTCGGACACCTCGCCCGCCAGCTGGGACTGGCGGCTGTTCTGGTGGCTGGCGGCGTTGCGGTGCTCGGCCTGGCAATGGGGCGCAATACGACCGAGATGGTCATGACCGGCCTATCGCTCGCCGTGGCGATGGTACCCGAAGGTCTGCCTGCTGTGGTGACGATCACGCTTGCGTTGGGCGCCACTGCGATGGTCAGACAAAAGGCATTGGTTCGCAAGTTGCAGGCGGTCGAAACGCTGGGCGCGGCATCAGTGATCTGCACCGACAAAACGGGTACGTTGACCGAGAACAAGATGACGGCGACGCGCATCTGGACGCTGGCGCGTGCGTATGACGTCACCGGAACCGGTTACGACCCCGCAGGCCAGATCGAGACAGAAGGCGCGCGTGTCCGGGCTGCGGATGATCCTGTGTTGGCCGCATTGCTGCGCGTTTGCCTGTCGTGCACGCATGCACGTCTGATCGAGAACGAAAATGGCTGGCAAACTGTCGGGGCGCCCACCGAAGGGGCCCTGCTCACGCTGGGCCATAAGGGCTGGGACGCTGCGCCGGAACCGAAAGAACCGATTGCGGAAATCCCCTTTAACAGCGCGCGCAAACGCATGAGCGTCCTGCAACGGTTCGGCGAGCAACTCGAGGTCCTGACCAAAGGGGCGCCGGAACAGGTGTTGGAAATCTGTACCCAAGTCATGACGCCGGACGGGCCGCGACCCCTTTGCGAAGACGAAACGATGGCCATTGAAAAGGCCTACACGCGGCTCGCGCGGGAGGGCCTGCGTGTCATGGCGTTTGCCATGGGTGCGGCGCGGAGCGCGCACATCGAAGAGCGCGATCTTACGTTTCTCGGGCTTGTCGGAATGATCGATCCGCCACGGGGTGAAGTGCGCGATGCCATCGGCATGGCGCGTTCGGCAGGGATCCGGGTCATCATGATCACCGGTGACAGCCCCGTTACCGCAGAAGCAATTGCCCGGCAGCTTTCGCTCGATATCACGACACGGATCACTGGCCCCGACCTCGCGATGATGGACGAAAAAATCCTCGCGGGTGCACTCAAGACCGATCCACTTTTTGCACGCACAAAGCCGGATCAGAAAATGCGCATCGTGTCGGCGCTTCAGGCGCAAGGACAGATCGTGGCCATGACGGGCGACGGGGTGAACGATGCCCCTGCTCTCAGGAAGGCGGACATCGGTATCTCCATGGGCGTGCGCGGCACGGATGTCGCGCGGGACGCGTCTGATCTGGTACTTCTCGATGATAACTTCGCGACTATCGTACGCGCGATAAGCGAAGGGCGGCGCCAGTTTGCCAATGTCCAGAAATTCGTACGCTATTTGTTGTCCTCGAATGCAGGCGAAGTGATTGCCCTTGTCGTGAACATCGCCATTGGCGGGCCGCTGGTTTTTCTTGCCACCCAAATACTGTGGATGAACCTTGTCACGGATGGCGTGACTGCGGTGGCACTGGGTCTGGAGAAAGCCGAACCGGACCAGATGCAGCAGCCGCCGCGCGCCAAGCAAACCCCGATCCTCGGGAGAAGCGGTATTCTCACCATTTTGATGCTGGGGACCTATACGGGCCTTTCGAGCTTGTGGATCTTCTTCCATCTGCTCGACGCGGGAGTGGAGCTTGCCCGGACGACGGCCTTCACCGCGATGGTTCTTTTCGAGAAAATCAGCGTCTTCGCCTTCCGCTCATTGCGGCTGCCGGTCTGGCGGATCGGCTGGTTCAGCAATCCGTTTTTGCTGGCGGCACTGTGTCTGACGATCGGCGCGCAGATTGCCGCGGTGTATTGGCCCCCTCTGCAGACCCTTTTACGGACGGTCCCGATCGGGGTCTGGGAATGGTCGCTTATCGCGATGTTTGCGCTGCCGATCCTGATCGTACCGGAATTCTATAAGCTTCACCGCTACCGCGCGACATAATACGCGACCAGACTGCTGACGAAGGTCAAGAGCACGAGGATTGAATCCAGTCCGAACGCGCGGATACGGGGTTTGCGCCGCACGATCAGCCCAATGAGATATATCGCCGTCACCACCAGACCGAACGCCAAAGCGAGGCTGACCGTGCGCGATGTGTCTTGCAAGATCGCGCCACCGCGGAACAGGAGGTCTGCGGGAAATACCAGCACCAGCATGATGAGGTTGCTGCCAAAGATGTTGGATATTGCCATTGTGTAAGCGCCGATGCGCACTGCGGCGATGCTGGTGGTCAGTTCTGGCAAAGACGTGGCCGCTGCCAGAAGTGTGACGCCAACAAAGCCGGTACCGAGCCCCGATTGATCAGCGATACGCTCCGCAAAAAGAACCAGAAAAAGACCGAAAATCAGGATGGAAAGACAGGCCAACACAGCCTGGCGCAACAGCGCGCGGCTGTCCTTGTGCGCCAGACCGGTCGGCGCCGGAAACGAGAGCGGATCAGGGTCCGGCAGATCAACCGGTACCCAATCGCTGTTGCCATCGTACCGTCGCAGCAACCAGACCGCACCGGCATAGATGACGGCGATGCAGACACTTCCCAGACCGATACCGGCGACAACCATCATTTCGCCGAGGTTGACGATCACCAAAACGACCGAAAGCAGCAGAACCAGCAGGGTCGCTTCGAGCGCGTGGTTCGCTTTGCGCGGATAGTTCGTGATGGGACCACGTGCCCAGAAATCCGACATGGCAAGGATCGCGGTCTGCAGCGTGATCCCCCCAAACAGATTGCTGAGCACCAGATCGCGTTCCTGCGCGACTGCAGCGGACAATGTCGTTGCGACCTCGGGCAATGACGTTGCCAGCGAAAGGACAACCAATCCCATAAGGGATTTCGCCAGTCGAAATCGGTCCGCCAGTGCATCGGCAAGGTAAGCCAGCCGGGCACCTGCAATCCACACACAAGTGGCGCACAACACAAAAGCGATCATGCTTTGCGCTATTGAGGTCGATGGAAGCTCCATGCAGCCTGCCTACGCGGCAATGGTATGTCCGGTTTGATTTTGCTCAATGGCGGATTGTACCAGCCAGACATACTGCTGTGATGACACCCGAACACGGACACACCCCCGCTGAAATCGCCGAGCGTTTGACACAAGGACAACGGCAATCGCATCTCAAGGACTTTATCTACGGAGGGATCGATGGCGCCGTGACAACGTTTGCCATCGTCGCTGGTGTCGAGGGTGCAGGGCTGTCTCACGGTGTCATTGTCGCACTTGGTCTAGCCAATATTCTCGCCGACGGGTTTTCGATGGCGGCCAGTAACTACTCCGGCACGAAAGCCGAGCTTGACGATCGCAAACGGATTATCAAGATCGAACAGAACCACATCGCGCAACACCGCGCGGGTGAGCTGGAAGAACTGCGCCAGATCCTTCAGCAGCGCGGTCTTTCGGGCGAGGTGCTCGAGAAGGCCACACAGGAAATCGCGCGCAATGAGCGCAACTGGATCGACTTGATGCTCAGCTATGAATACGGTCTTGCCAGCGAAGAACCTGACCCAAGGGGGGCGGCCATCGCCACCTTTGCGGCTTTCATGGTCGCGGGCGCAGTGCCTCTCGTACCGTTTGTACTGGGCTTGCCGAACCCTTTCTTCATCTCGATCATCGCTACACTGCTGACCTTCTTCCTTATCGGTACCGGAAAAAGCCGATGGTCGCTCTCGCGATGGTGGCGCTCGGGGTTCGAAACCCTTCTGATCGGGGGGATTGCCGCGCTCATCGCCTACGGTGTCGGAGGGCTTTTTCATTCGGGTTGAACAGGTTTGCGCAATATCAATCTGCCGGGACGAGGCGGGCCTATGCTGGCCAGAAGGATGGGCCTGTGATGTTCTCGAATGCCGTAAAAATCTGTACGATTGATGACTTCGATATCAGGATCGACCCCAGTTGGCTCATCATTGCGTCATTGATAACGTGGAGCCTGTCGCAAAGCTATTTTCCCCGCACCGCTCCCGGTTTGAACGAAGTCACCTACCTGGTGATGGCGCTGGTTGCGATGCTTGGTCTATTTGCGTCCCTCATCGCTCACGAGCTTGCCCATTCGATCATTGCCCGTCGTCTCGGCGTTCCGATCAAGACAATCACGCTCTTCCTGTTTGGTGGCGTGGCCGAATTGGAAGCCGAGCCCACATCCGCCAAGGTCGAATTTCTAGTGGCGATTGCCGGACCCGTGATGTCGCTCCTGCTGGCAATTTTCATCTGGGCCCTGTCGGTGGGCACCATGATGGCCGGCGCTATCACGCCTTTCGCCGAAGTCCTGAGCTATCTGGCGTTGATCAATCTTGCCTTGGCACTGTTCAATATGATCCCCGCCTTTCCGCTGGATGGTGGGCGCATGTTGCGCGCATACCTTTGGCACCGACACGGAGATGCGTTGGCGGCAACGAGAACCGCAGCCAAATCCGGCAGCATCTTCGCCTACGCATTGATGATTGTGGGGATCATGTCTCTATTTCAGGGCGGCATCGTCGGCGGCATATGGTATTTATTGATCGGTGGGTTCGTCCTCATCGCCGCGCGGATCAGCTATGCCAACCAGCTTGCCAAGAGCGCGTTCCGAGGAAAAACCGCAGCGGACCTCATGCACCGCGCGCCTGTCACTGTTAGCCCCGGAGAAACGCTGCAGGATATGGTGGATGCGATCATGCTCGAACGTGGCATCAGCTTCCTTCCGGTCGTCGAAAACGAGGTACTACTGGGGCATATCGATTGGTCGGTGCTTGATCGGATTGATCGGGAGAACTGGGCGAATACACGGGTGGGCGATGTCTTCATAGGCTTGGGAGACGCCGCGATGGTCGCGCCGCAAATGCACGTCTCCGAACTGTTCAGGCTGATCCAGTCCACGGGCCGGCGCAAATTCATGGTCGTTCAGGATCATGCGCTTCTGGGCGTGATCACGCTTTCCGATCTGAGCAAGCACCTCGGCAAAGCATACCGGAACCACCCTTCATGATAAGGCGGGACTTCAGCATCACTGTGCGGCGCGGCCAACGAAAAACGGCCCGAGATTTCTCGGGCCGTTCGATACTCTGGACCGGCGACGTACTGGATCAGATGATCGAGAGACACGCGCATTTGGCAAGGTGGTTGATCCGCTGGGTGGTGCTGCCAAGGACGAGGCTCGAAATACCGCTGAGACCGCGCCGGCCGGTAATGATAAGATCGGCGTCGATTTCGTCAGCATAATTCAGAATTTCGGTAGCCGCGTCCCCGTGCGGCATTTGTGTTTCGACGTTCTCGAATGACCTGTCTTTCGCAATGGCCAGCGCGGTATCGAGCACTTTTTGCCCTGCTTTCTCGATCTCAGCAAAACTGGGTTTGGTGATGGCGGCGTGATATCCCGAGACCGCACCGACGACAAATGCCGCCGTTTCCGCATGCGGGACATGCATCAACGTGACTTTGCCGGAATAGAGCTTTGCGAGATCGAAGCCGACAGCAGCTGCCTTGTTTGCTTTTTCAGAGCCGTCGAGGCCAATGATGATACGTCTGAACATTAGGTCTTCCTTTCAAGCGCGGCAGCGCCGCTTTCAAATGACGATGAAATCGCCGAGGTGTCTTTCCACGTCCTTCGATGCGAGGTACGCCAAATCGGATGCACCGCCTTCATCAAAACCTCCCACCTTGATCGCGGACAAAGGTGGCACGCTTGCGACGAAGGAATTTGATGCAAATCAATTGGTTCTTGCGCGGATCCCTTCCCGTCGGCAGGTTACGAAGCAGGAGGCACGGACCGATGAACCCCTCGGAAGACAGCGCAGTTCTGCACGCGATCATGGATGCGGCCGTGGACGCGATGATCGTTTCCGACCAGGCGGGCACCATCCTGCGCGTGAATACGGCGGCGGCGGACCTGTTCGAATACGGTGCCGACGAAATGGTATCGCAAAGCGTAAACATCCTGATGCCCACCGCTCTTGCGGAACTGCACGACGAATTCATGGCAACGCATGTTCGCACCGGTGAGAGAAAGATCATCGGGATTGGTCGTGACGTTGAAGGTGTGCGCAAAGGCGGGAGCGTGTTTCCGCTCCACCTGTCGGTCGGGCGCGCCGAATATGCAGGCCAATATCTTTTCGTTGCAATCTTGCATGATCTGACCCATCGCAAAGCGACTGAGCAGGCGTTGGCGCGATCGCAACGGTTGGATGCGATCGGCCAAATGACCGGCGGCATCGCACATGATTTCAACAATCTGCTGACGGTGATCGTCGGCAATCTCGAGCTGCTTGAAATGCGCGCGCCCGATCCAAAGCAGGCACCACTGATCAAGGACGCGCTCGAAGCGGCAGAAATGGGCGCCGACCTGACCAGCCGCCTTTTGGTTTTCGCACGTCGCAGCAATCTCAAACCCGTACACACCGATCTGCGCGATCTGTGTCGCGATACGCTGAAGTTGCTCAAGCGGACGCTCGGCACGATGTACGAGGTGAAGACAGATTTTGCGGACCGGGTCGATCCCGTGATGGTCGATCCGGTACAGCTTCAATCGGCCTTGATGAACCTCGCCTTTAACGCGCGCGATGCGATGGAAAACGGTGGCGAATTGCTGGTATCGATCGCCAATGTCACCATCGATGACACCTACATGGCGCAGGAGACAGATATCGGGCCGGGAGACTATGTCCGCCTTTCGGTCAGCGACAACGGCGACGGGATGAGCCTTGAGGCGCAGCGTCGCGCCTTTGAGCCGTTTTTCACGACCAAATCACACCGTGGTGGCACGGGCTTGGGGCTTGCCATGGTTTACGGTTTCGTGCGCCAATCGGGCGGTCATGTCACGCTCTACAGCGAACTGGGATTGGGCAGCAGCTTTGCCCTCTATTTCCCCGCGGCCAGGCAGGAGCCATCTGATATCGAGCGTGAGGCCGACGGTCTGCATACCCCCCCTCGTGGAAGGGGCCAGACCGTTTTGGTCGTCGAAGACAATGCCCGCGTCCGCAAGCTGTCCATCGAACGCGTTCGCGATCTTGGCTATACGACGCTCGAAGCGGAAAACGGTGATGCGGCATACGCGCTTTTGCTATCAGGAACGCAGGTCGACGTTGTCTTTTCGGATCTCGTCATGCCGGGTGCATTGAACGGATTTGATCTTGCGAAACGGATCGCCAAGGAGTTTCCGGCGCTGAAAGTCCTGCTTACGTCCGGCTATGCAAGTGATGTCGTGACCGGCGCGATGGATGGTGATCACAGCTATAGTATCCTGCACAAACCCTACCGGCAGACGGAACTCGCCCAGCGTCTTTACGCGCTCTTGGCAGGCTCCTCCGACGGCTCGAGTACCTGAACATTGCAGGCAAAGGTGTACCCCATACCGCGCACCGTCTTGATCAGCTTGGGCTCCGATGGGTCACGTTCGATTTTCTTGCGCAATCGTGCGACCTGATTGTCGACGGTCCGGTCAAGCGGGCTCCACTCGATGCCGCCTGTCAGGTCCATCAACTGATCGCGCGTCAATACTCTTTTCGGTCGGGTCAGGAACACGTCAAGTAATTTGAAATCACCGCTGGTGAGTGCGCAGTCCGTGCCAGTCCGGTCGATCAGCTGGAATTCAGCGGGGATCACGGTCAACCCATCAAAGCAGTACCGTTTGCTTGTCGTGGGGCCATTGCATGCTTCCTGGTCCGATTGCTCGTTTGTCTGCGCCTCCTGCACCACTTGGGTGCGCCGCAACACGCTTCTGATGCGGGCCAGAACTTCGCGCACGTGGAAGGGTTTCGTGATGTAGTCATCCGCCCCCACCTCGAGCCCGACAACACGGTCGATCACATCATCCTTGCCCGTCACCATAATGATCGGAACGGCAGATTGTGCCCTGAGCTGTCGCGCAAGATCGATACCGTTTTCCGACCCGAGATTTATGTCCAGCGTGATCAGGCTGATCGAATGATCTTCAAGCGCCTGTAGTATCTCGGCCATGCTGGCCGCTTCAATCACGGCGAACCCTTCTCCCTCCAGCACATTGCGCAGCAAGGTCCGGATTTTCGCATCATCGTCTACAACAAGGATATGCGGATCGCTCATGTCATTCTCTCAGAATGGTTGACGGTCGCCCGGATGCGCGGGCAACAGGATGCACCGTCAGCAGCATTACAAAACGATACAAAAGATCACAGAAAATACACTACGCCCATTACGGAAGACACTCAAGTTGCCCTCATCACCAACTGGGAGGCTGCCGAAATGTATGTGACCACGCCAACGGAATTTGCCGAAACCTATTGCGTCACACCGCTGCAAAGTGCCCGAACGCAGGCCGCGGCGGCGCACCTCAAATCGGGCGCGTGCCTGTATTTTGAGGGGGACGAAGTCGTCTGGCTGTATCAGGTGACCTCAGGTGTCTTGCGTCTGTCGCGCATGCTGGCCGACGGGCGCCGTCAGGTGATAGCCTTCGGCTACCCCGGTGATGTTCTGGGCTTCCCTTCAGACGGCTTGCACCATGCCGATTGCGAAGCGCTGACAGACGCGGTTTTGCAACCCGTGCGCCGCGCGCATCTGGAAACCGGAGACGGCGATCCGGCCCTGCATACAGCGCTTTTGCAGGCTGCCCTGCGCGAGATCAGCGCAATGCAGGATCATTTCATGATGCTGGGCCGCAAATCGGCAAGCGAAAAGCTGGCATCCTTTTTGTGCGTGCTCGCAGAACGTGTCGGAGAGCAAAGAGGCACGTGCAAACAGATTACCCTCCCCATGAGCCGGTCCGACATCGCGGACTTCCTCGGGCTGACAACCGAAACGGTCAGCCGCACTTTTACGCAACTGCGCAAAAGCCGGATCATCGCGATCGAAAATAACAACACCATCATTATCCGGCGCGCAGATGCCTTGTTCCATCTGTCACTGACCGAAGCGGACTGACCCAAAGCCGCACCAATACGCGGAAGCAACCGGTCTTTCGCGCGGCGTCCGTCGGGCTATGGCGGGGGCCACATGGCGCGCAGATATTCGGGCAGTCTGGCACGCACGTCCTCGATCTCTCCACGGCTGATGCGCGCGTTGAGCAGATCGAACACGCATGTGATGTCTGCCACCCCGCGAAAATCGCGCGTCTGATCCATCTGCTTGTGAATGAAGGAAACAAAGTCTTCGCCGCGCCGTTCCTTTATCGGCGTCACCTTCGGCACCCATCCTTCGAAAAAGAAGCCGCGGATCATGACCGGGAGTTGCGCGGACAGCTGGGCTGCTTCATCAACCGATAAATGATCGCGTATCCGGTGCAGAACAACGCGTAGGAGCCGCAAAGATGTGCGGTGCGAGGCATACTCGAGCCGCCGCGCCAATTCATTGATCCACTCATGCGTCAGGTGAACCGTATGATCGATCACTTCGAGACCCTGCGTCGTCATGCGCTGTTCCTCCTTTTCGGTCAGTCCCTAATGGGCGTCATGTCCACATCAAGAACGGCGTCGGGCGTGGTGATGAAAGACTGAAATACCGCGCGGGTCATCGCGCCGATGCCGAGCAAGACAAGCGTGTAGTTTGCCACCCATCCGACGAACGGGATGAAGTTCAGCAACGCGATACAGGCGATCGCACCGGCGAATATCAAGAGCCGCATAAGCGCGACAGGATCATCATCGCCGCCAAATCCTGTCCAGACCCGCATTGCGACATTATAGGCGCCCAGCGCGTATCCAAGTGTCCACGCGGCCACAATTGTGAGGATTGCAATCGGTGTGAACGGCAGCCCGACGATCGTCAGTGCGGTGATCGGGACCATCCCGATAAGAACCGACAACCCCAGAACGCCCAGCAAGAGCGTTTGTCCCGGGGCCTTTGCGGTGGCACGGCGCATGGCAGCAATTCGGGCAGGCATGAAGGAGAGGAGCACGGCCATAAGAGCGACGAAAAACAAGAGCGAGACGATGAACCCGAAGAACATGGACGCAAAAGTCGGCAGTGCGGGCATTTCCTCACCAATGACTTCCCACTCCTCCCAGACCCGCTCGCTCGAAACCTGCTCGAAGAACACACGGTCATCGGCCGCCACGCTTTGCGGCACACGCACCTCATCGGGTGTGCTGTAGGTCAGCGTGCCAGCGACGACCGCATCCGGCCCGAACGACAGCGTCTGTGCGAGGATTCGCACGTCCCCCGCGATGGACGCGTTCAGGATCACATTCCGCCCCGTGACGGTCAGCGCGCCACCGGCAGAACCGTCCACCGTGACCGAACTGCCCAACAGCCGCACATTGCCCTTGGTTTCGGAGCTGGCCTCGGTCCTGACCGAATACCCCATGACAGACAGATCCTCGCCCACGTTACCGCGCACGGTTGCAGTCGCGGCCATGACATACAGATCTTCGGATGCGTCTGCAGTCACCGTCACATCGAATCCCGAAACATGCAGATCCCCCTGCGATGTTCCGGCGATGCGTGCGCTGCGCGCCCCGACAAATGTGTCACCCGCTTCACTGATCGTCTGATCGACGTGGGCGCCATTAATGAAAGTATCTTCTCCGGTGCGCGTCGTAATCGTTTCTGCCCCGGCCGATTGTGACAGGGCAAGCAAACCGACAACGAAAACGGCTTTGAGAATACGCAGCATGACCAACCTCGCTTTGGAAATCCGTGGCTCCTTTCCAATTAAACCGCTGCGCAGCGTTCGGATTGATCCGGATCAATTGCGCGCGGCGGTCTGCTTGGTATCCAAAAAGCAGGCACATGTGGTGTCAGGTGTTTGTGGGCAGCCCGCCCCGGTCGTGAAGGCTGCTGGCTGCTTGTTTCATCGGCCTGGGCGCATCGGTGTCGGGCTTTAGGTCTGCAGGTGCCCTGACCGGGAAAGCAGGCGCATCCGCAATCGACATAGGATCGAAGACAATCCAAGGAGCATATTCATGGGACCCAAAACAATACTGGTCTGTCTGACCACTCCCGACCACGCAGCGACATTGCTGAGGCTGGCTGTGCCGTTGGCGCGCAAGCATGGCGCCCATCTGATCGGTCTGCATACGATCGAGGCTCTGGTCGTCTATCCGGGCATTGCGATGCATATCCCGGAATCCGCCTTTGCATCCTTCAACAAAAGCCAGCGTGAAGAAGCGGAGGCGATCAAGGATGTGTTTCAACAGTACACCCGCGCCGAGGACTTTGTGAGTGAGTACCGCCTCGTGAGGGCCGAAGCGAGTTCTGCCTCGGAGCGCATGATCGAAAGCGCAAGGGCGGCCGATCTCGTCATCATGGCGCATGAGGACAAGAACAGTGACCGCTTTGACCAGCGTCACGCGCAATCGCAGGTCATCCGCGAAAGCGGGCGGCCCGTGATCGTCGTTCCGCTGGATTATGACGGGCCGGAAATCGGCAGCAATTTCCTGTTGGGTTGGAGCGACACACGCGAGGCCGCGCGCGCAGCACATGACATGCTGGGGCTCGCGGATGAGGGGGCAGAACTGACCGTGTTGCGCGTCAGCAAAGCGTCGAAGGACGCCTTAACCGATTCCGATGCCATCGATATGTCCGAAATGTTTGCACGACACGGTCTCAAAACAACGCTGGAGCATCGAGAACCTATGGGCGACAGCATTGCCGATGTGCTTGGCACGGTCGCCTTTGAAAAGGGGGCCGACCTGATCGTGACAGGTGCCTTTGGCCACTCGCGGGCCTATGATTTCGTGATCGGAGCCACGACCTATGCGCTGCTTAAGGATCAAAAAGTTCCGGTGTTGTTCAGCAAGTAGCGGCAGGCACAGAAATGTCGGACCAAATAGGTAAGTGGTCCGACGCGATCCGGGCCAAGGGACCCTGCTCAACGCCCGCGTCATCCATACCGAGCCCGTGCGACAGCGCAAACCGGTCGAGCGCCGCAATCGGACGCCGGGCGTGAAACGATTGACCGGGAGCATGGATGTCAAACCTGTCGGCCAAGGGCTCCAGCCCCTTTTGACCCGACCATTCATTGAAGTCCCCTGCAATCACACAATGCGCATCGGCTGCGGTGGCTGCATTCAATTTCTCGAACTGCGAGATTCTGTCCCGACGTCTTAAACCCAGATGGGTCCCGACGATTGTCAGACCTGTACCCACATCCAGCGTCAGGCGGACCGCGCCGCGCGGCTCCAGCCCTGGCAGGGTGATCTGCCTGACACCAGACGCGGAAAACCCTTTGCGTATCAGCACCGCGTTGCCGTGCCAGCCGATACTGGCTTCGCTTTCCGCCACCGGCAGAACATCAAAATCGGTTTCGGCCTCGATCATCCTGCGCGGCAGGGCCGTCGGTCGCACCCCCAAACGCTTATCGGCTTCCTGCAAGAGAACAACGTCCGCTTCCAGACCGTTGACGACCTGCAAGATACGCTCTGGCCTGCGCCTGAGGTCAAGCCCGCGCGCTTTGCGTATATTATAGCTGGCGATACGTATCTGTGTTGTCTTCATCTTTGGTATATAGGCAGAGATAGGGCTGATTTTAACACCACCGGACGAGGAACCTGTGAAACTGATCCGCGACAGCAGCAGCACCATGCTGATCATCTGGGCGATGCTTCTCGGCACTGCGCTGGTGGCTCTCGTGCTGGCGCGGTGGTCATTGGCTTTCGTCAGCTTTGCGACCCTGGCGTTGTCGCTCGTGCCGCCTTTGCTGGCCGCGCGCTGGTCGCTCAAACTGCCACTGCCGTTCTTGCTGTTCACAACCCTGTTCTTCTTTGCTTCCATCTTTCTGGGGGAGGCGTTTGATTTTTACGAACGGCTGTGGTGGTGGGATCTGGCATTGCATACCTCATCCGCAATCGGATTTGGCCTGACGGGATTTCTTTTCGTGTTCATGCTGTTCGAAGGCGACCGTTTTGCCGCGCCACCATCCGCCATCGCCTTTATCAGTTTTTGCGTTGCGATGACCGTGGGCGCCACATGGGAGATTTTCGAGTTTGCGATGGACAGTTTTTTCGGTCTGAACATGCAAAAGTCCGGCCTCAACGACACGATGGGTGACCTGATCGTCGATGCCATCGGCGGGCTGATCGCGAGTTTGACCGGATACTTGTATTTGCGCCGTGATGCTGCTGGGCCACTGGGTCTCGGGCTGAGCCAGTTCATCCGCCTGAACAAACGGCTGTACCAGAAATACAAACGGCGGCTGAAGAAATAGCGGGTTGGCGCGACATCAGTGTGGGTTTTCGGCCCATTCGTATTGCATCAACCTGCGCAGCGCCGCGTCACGCTCTTCGAGCAGGTCGAGCACCAGCGCCACGCCCGCAACATTGACACCCAGATCACGGTGAAGGCGACGGGCCTTTTTGGCACGTGAAATATTGCTACCGGCGAATTGCCACTTCGCGACTGTCGTTCCTTTCGGCTCGAGAACGCCGTGATCCACCAGTTCGATCACCCATGTCTCATCGGCCTGACAAAAGCGGCACAGATCCGATAGGGACAGCGCCTCGATGACACGGCTTTGCTTCGTCGTTTTCTTCATTGGCTATCCTCCCATTTGTGCACGCGAATCAAACGCCAGACGCTCGGCCATATCTTCGAAAAAAGCGCGCGCCTCGGCTGTCTCGACTTTCGGGTTCACGATCCTGAGCGTGGCGTAGATATCGCCGGGTGCGACCCCCGGAAGGCCCTTGCCCCTAAGTCGCAGTTTCTGGCCGGTTCGCGCATTTTTCGGAATTCTCAGATCCACCTTGCCCCCGGGGGTCGGCATGACCACGTGCCCGCCCAGCGCGGCCTCCCACGGAGCGATGGACAGATCGAGATAGAGATCTTTCCCGTCAGGCCGGTAAACGGGATGCGCGGCAAAGGTCACTTCCAGAAACAGATCCCCTGCAGGTCCTTGGCCAATTCCACGATCCCCCTGCCCTGACAGCCGGATATGCTGTCCTTGTGTGGTACCTTTGGGAATACTTACCGAGAGCGTTCGATCCTCGAAAGTGACCGAACCATCGCGGCCCAGCACGGGTGTCCGCAGGTCCAGTTGGCGCGTTGCCCCTGTGTAGGCGTCCTCGATCGTGATTTCGATCCGGCCATGACGATCCGCGCCCGGTGCGTTGGCCATATCGTGCGGCCGGCTACCCTGATGGCGATACAAGCTTTCGAAAAAATCGCTGAAATCCGCGGCTGTGTGGTCGCGAGAAAAAGAAAAGCCGCCGTCCGGGTCCGCCGGTTTTCGCGTCCACTCCTGCTGCTGTGGCGGCTCTTGCCCCAATTGATCATATGCGGCGCGGCGCTCGGGGTTCTTGAGCGCTTCATACGCTTCATTGACCTCTTTGAATTTGATCTCGGCGCCTTTGCCGGGGTTGATATCGGGATGATATTTACGCGCCAGCTTGCGGAACGCTTTCTTGATATCGTCGGTGCTTGCGTCCTTCGAAAGACCAAGCACCTTGTAGTAATCCTTGAAGTCCATGACGGGTTTTCCAGCCGATTGAATACCACTGAGCATGCGCCGGAATCGTTCGTGCCAGATTGATCTGTGTCATTCCTGAACGGGCACCTTCATGCCAATCTCGGATCGCAACAATGATGAGGCAAATCGCGATGACCCGCAGGACAATACTCTATGTGATGGACGCAAACACGCCAGACGCCCAGATCACCGATGCGGCAGTGGCCGCGGCGCAGGATCAAACCCATTTGATCTGTCTCATCCTCGCGCAGGCCCCGGCGTTGCCGATGTATGCCTACGGTGTTCCGCCCTATGGCGGCGTGAATATACCAGACAACTGGCCCGAGCTCATCTCCGGCGCGCAACAAAAGCAGAAAACCCGGATAAACGCTGTCGAAACTGTTCTGGCAAAAAGCAACGCATCCGGAGAGGTTGTTTCTGCCTTGTGTGTCAGCCGCGATATTAAACATCACGTCGCGCGTGTGGCGCGTGTCAGCGACGAAGCGTTCATTGCGCCCAACCTGCGGGAGACGCCGGTATTCCTGCACGAAGTCGCGGCAGGCGTTCTGTTCCATGCGCCAGTCGGCCTGCGGATCAATGGTACCCTGTCACAGGTTAACAAACGCATCATGATCGCGTGGGACAGCAGCAAAGCGGCGTCCGCGGCAGCCCACGCGGCCCTGCCTCATTTGAAGTCGGCCACTGACGTGTTGATTGCCTGTATCGATCCGGTGATGACACCCGACCGCGATGGCGAAGAACCCGGCGCGGACATTGCCGCTTGGCTGAGCCATCATGGCTGTAACGTGACAGTTGCGCAGTATCCCGGCGGCGGGCGCGAAGTAGAACAGTGCATTCAGGACCGCGCGCATGAGTTCGGCGCTGATCTGGTCGTGATGGGGGCATACGGCCATTCGAGAATGATCCAGACAGTCCTCGGCGGTACCACGCGGTCGTTGATGGACCAGACGGAAACGCCAGTGCTTTTTGCCCACTGACACCGGGAGGCGGTGCGATGGCGTGCTCGACCAAAAAAGATCTGATCGCTCTGACCGAGAAGGAGTTTGAAAAGCTGTTCAAGCTTATTCGATCATTATCGGAAAAAGACGCACAGCAGGCTGTCGACGGGACCACGATAAGGGAAATTGTCGGGCATCGCGCGCATTGGATCGATCTGTTTTTGGGGTGGTACCATGACGTACTAGAAGGAAAAGAAGTGTATTTTCCTGCAAAGGTTACAAATGGAACGACCTCAAACGCTACAATGCGGATCTCAAACGGCGCCAAGCGGACCTGTCGTGGGAAGACGCGCGCGCTCTCTTGGAAAACCGCCATCACGCCTTGATCGGGTTCTTGTCCGCGGCGTCCGAAGGGGCTTTGTATGCGGGCCCGATGAAAGGCGCCAATAACAACTGGACCCCCGGCAGATGGGCGGAGGCCGCCGGACCGAGCCATTACCGTTCTGCCGCAAAATTTGTCCGATCGGTGTTGCGCGCCAACAGCAAATCGCGAGGCGTCAGATCCGCGACAATGCGCGAAAGGCGTCATGCTGCGACAAGAAAACACGGCCTGTGAGATGGTCGAGGAAATGGCCACGGTGCAGCCGATCCATCACCGGGCCTTTCACTTCTGACAAGGACAGATCGATGCCCATCTCTTTGAGACGGATGTTGATCATCTCCAGCGTCTCCAACGCGCTAAGATCGATTTCGTTGACGGCCGAGCACATCAGCACCACATGCCTGAGCTGCGGGTCGTCAATCACCCGATCATAAATATAGTCTTCCAGAAACCGTGCGTTCGCAAAGTACAGGCTCTGGTCGATGCGCAGGCTCAGCACCTGTGGATCGGTTTGCACGTCGTGGCGCAGGATATTCCGGAAATGCTCGGTTCCGGTGACACGCCCGACCTCGGCCACATGCGGGCGCGACGTGTCAAAAAGAAACAGCGCAATGGACAGTATCACGCCCGCGCTTACACCAACCTCTACGCCCAAACCGAGCGTGAGCAGCATTGTCACGGCAACCGCTCCAAAATCCCTTTTCGAATATCGCCAGCTGTGCCGCAAAATCCGCAAATCAACCAGCGTCAGAACAGCGACGATAATCGTCGCGGCAAGCGTTGCCTTTGGGAGAAAGTAGATGAGGGGCGTGAGGAAAAGGGAGGCGACCGCAAGCCCGATTGCGGTAAATGCGCCCGCCGCCGGTGTTTCCGCGCCGGCGTCGAAGTTGACGACCGATCTGGAAAATCCGCCAGTTACTGGAAAGCCACCGGTCAGTGCCGCACCGATATTCGCAGCACCCAGACCGATGAGTTCCTGATTAGGGGCAATCCGGTGACGTTTCTTGGTGGCGAGTGTCTGCGCGACCGAAATGGATTCGACAAAACCGATGATCGAAATCAAACAGGCAGGCAGCGCCAGGGCCGACACCAAATCCAGTGAAAAATTCGGCCACGTGAAGGGTGGCAGGCCCTGTGGCACCGCACCCACGATATGCACACCCTTCCCATCAAGTGCGAAGACCCAAACCAGCGCGGTTGTAACACCGACGGCCAGTACCGGACCCGCCTTGGCCGCGAAATCCGCCGCCGTGGGTCTCAGCCCCATTCCGATCAGCATAGGTCGCAGGCCAGAGCGCACCCAGAACAGAAAGACGATGGCGGGTAGTCCGATCATCAGCGTCAGCGCATTGGCAGCATCAAGATCGCCAAGCATCGACGATACGATCTGAAACAGCGTGTGTCCTTCGGCGCTGATCCCGAAAATGTGCTTCAGCTGGCTCAGGGCGATAAGGATACCGGACGCGGAGATGAAACCCGATATGACCGGATGCGACAGGAAATTGGCGATGAACCCCAATCTGAAGAGCCCCATCGCCACCAAGATTGCGCCGGACATGCCTGCCAGCGTAAGCGCCGCAGTCGCGTAACCGACATCTATCGTGCGCGTCACTTCTCCGACTGCAGCCGCAGTCATGAGCGAGACCACGGCAACCGGGCCGACCGCGAGTGTCCGGCTTGTGCCGAATACGCTGTACAGAAGGATGGGAACAATAGAGGCATAGAGCCCTGCCTGCGGGGGCAGGCCCGCCAACATCGCGTAGGCCAGCGACTGCGGGATGAGCATGATCGTTACAATGAGGGCCGCCACCGCGTCTCGCGCAGCAGTTGTCGCGTCATACTCGGACGCCCACTGCAGAATCGGCAGATGGCGCATCCAACCCGTGGGCCGACCGGCCCGCCCGCGTCCCGTGTTCACAGCGCGTTGATGGGCAGTTTCAGCATCGGCGTCCCGTCATCGCTTTTTGGCACCTCGCCTGCGCGCATGTTCACTTGCAGCGATGGCAGGATCAGTTTGGGAACATCCAGCGTCGCGTCGCGGGCCTCACGGAAACTGACGAATTGCTCGCGGGTCTTGCCCTGACCGACGTGTATATTCTCTGCCTTTTCCGCCGCGACGGTGGTTTCCCACATGATGTCGCGCCCGCCCGGTCCATAGTCGTGGCACATGAACAGCCGCATCTCGTCGGGCAGCGAAAGCACCTTTTGAATGGAATCGTAGAGTTCCCCGGCATCGCCCCCCGGAAAATCGGCGCGCGCCGAGCCGCCGTCAGGCATGAAAAGCGTATCGCCCACAAAGCTCGCGTCCCCGATCACATGGACCATACACGCAGGTGTGTGCCCGGGTGTAAGGATCGCGAATGCTTTCATCCCGCCAATGCTGTAAGTGTCACCGTCCTTGAACAACCTGTCGAACTGGGATCCATCGCGCTGGAATTCGGTACCCTCGTTAAAAACCTTGCCGAAAACGTCTTGAACTACTGTGATCTTTTCACCGATGCCGATCTTGCCACCCAATTTTGCCTGAATGTAGGGGGCGGCAGACAAATGGTCGGCGTGCACATGGGTTTCAATCAGCCAGTCCAGTTCCAGATCATTGTTCTTGACGTAGCGAATGATTTCGTCCGCGTGTTCATACGTCAGGCGACCTGCGGCAAGGTCAATGTCCATCACAGGATCGATCACCGCACAAGATGCACTTGCCGGATCCTGAACGACATAGCTTATCGTGTTGGTGTTCTTGTCGAAAAAGGCCTGAACCTTCGGATGAACGTCCATGTCTGTAACGTAGTGGGTCATGCGGCTTTCCAATATCAGATACGTGTATAATAGAGCGATTGACCGTCCCCTTCAGTGACATGGTCACACTTGCCAAATTCAATTTGCGGCGTGTGGAAATAAGATCTGTTCCACGTCGGCGATGTAGAATGCAAAGTAGTTGTCGGAGCCGAAAAAATTGCCAGCCTCAACCCGTGTTGGCAGCGTAAACCCCTGAAACTCCTTGAAGTTCTCCAGAGTACCGCCAAAGCTTTGCAGCTGGTATGACTTATCCGGGTTCGCATTGCTCCAGCGCGGAAATACGATCTGGATCGGCCGACCATCGGCACCGACCGTCAAATCAAGGCTCTGCGACATCTCCCGATAGGTCATCGTCAGCCGCGCGGCATTCTGGCCGAGTTCGGTCCACACAACACCCGGCCCCGGCAGCACGGCGGCGGGGGTCCAGAAAACGGCCTCTGCCACGTACCGCCCAAATGCCGATCTCGCATGATCCGCAGTACCGCCTTGGCGTGCGACAGGCAGCAGCCCTCCCATGCGGAACCGCGTCCATTCTCCGCTGTCCGAACCGCTCAGTCGCAAATGGCCGGACCGCATCTTGACCTGCCAGACGAACCCTTCCGGTGCAGCAAGCACCTGCCGACCTTCCATCCGCATGTAATTGGGCCTTTGCGCGGTGCCGAGGCTAAATTTCCCCGACATACGTATGTCCGCGACAGTAAAAAGTGCCGTTCCCTCTGCAATCGCAAATCGGAAAAACCTCTGTGCGGGTTCTGGGAGCCCTGTAATCATGCTGTGGTCGAAAACTGCGGGGGCCCTTGGCTGAAGTGCGAGCAATCGGGCTATTTCGCGCCGATCCGCGCGATGATCCACCGCTCTGAGCAAAGCGAGGCACGACACCCCCAAAACCAATACAGTGAAGAACACGACAAAGCGCATCTTGAACCAATCCTCTTTGCGTTCATCGCCTTTGCGGCTGCGCTCGGGCTTGCGTCAAACCGGAAAATTGCCATCGTCGAATGGATCGGTGCCAGGGTCTTCGGAGGGTTCAGGCGCTTCGGGTGGTACGGGCCGCACGGCTGGATCCATCGGCGGAGGCGCTTCCTTTGGATGTGGTTGGTCCTCAGGATCGAGCGGCATAGGCGCTTCGTCAGGCGGGTCGGGCGTGTCTGTGGGTGACATGTGCACATCCTTTCGTTCTTGCGAAAATGTGTAGCGCGTGCAGCCGCACCAGCATTGACCAAGATCAAATGGACTTGCCTGTTCTTTTCTCCAAAGCAACCGACCCTGTGCGCGGGATCGGGCTAGGCGCGGATGGATTCTGCCGCCTCCAGCACGCAAACGGCAAACGCTTCGTCTGCATCGGTCAGCATCCGGTTCAACTTCCACCCCGCCTCATGCGCCAGTTTCTCGATGCTATCGGGCGAATATTTGCGTGCCGCACTGACGTGGATGCGTTCATCGCGCTCAAATTCGAAGGTTTGCCCGCTCATCTGCGCAGTCTGATCGCGGGTCGAGACCAGATGCATATCGATACGCGCAGCCAGTGCATTCCACGTCGCCTCATAGTCAAAAGCGTTCACGTCGAAATCGGCACCCAGTTCATCGTTCAGACGCACCAGAAGATTGCCAATGAATTGTGCCGTCACGCCTTGGGTATCGTCGTAGGCCGCGATCAGCGTTTCGGGATCCTTGACCAGATCGGCACCGAGGATGAAATGGCCGACATCGGGCCACGCACGGGCATGTAACAACAGATCACGTGCCAAGGCGGGGGGCAGATTGCCAATGGTCGAGCCGGGGAAGAACCCGACGACCTGTTTGCCCGCCACACCCGGAGGCAATGCGACCGGGCCGGTAAAATCGGCTACCACGGGCATGATGCCAAGCGCAGGATACCGCAGGCGCAGATCGTCTGCCGTTTCGAACAGGAAATCGCGTGAGATATCAATCGGGACATAGGCCCCGAAATGTGCACCGGCATCCAGTAAGGTGCGCGTTTTGACGGACGCCCCCGAGCCCAGTTCCGCCAAGGCCCCACCCGGCGGCACGAGACCGGCCAGATAAGGCGCGTGGGCGCGCAAAATACCCGCTTCCGTGCGGGTTGGATAGTATTCCGGCAGTGTTGTGATACGCTCGAAAAGCGCGCTGCCGCGTGCATCGTACAACCACTTGGGGCTCAGCACCTTTTGCGGTGCAGAAAGCCCGCGCAGTGCATCCTCGCGCATCTCGCGCTGCGTGTCTGTCAGGGCTGCACTGTCTTTCACGAAGCGTCACGCGCCAGTCTGAGACCCATCATCTGCCACCGCTGATGAGGATAGAAAAACGTACGGTACGTGGGCCGCATCTGTTCGGCCGGGGTTGCACAGGATCCACCCCGCAGGACGCGCTGATTGACCATGAACTTTCCGTTGTATTCGCCCAAAGCTCCTTCGGGTGCCCGGAAGCCCGGATAGGGCGCGAAATCGGATGACGTCCATTCCCACACGTCCCCCCAGATGCCGGCCCCAGGCAAGGGCCGCAGCGCGCCGGTATCGCCTGCGTCGCCCATCAGGTTGCCCGTGATCGGCGTATCGCGAAAGGCAAGCTCGTGCTCCGCCTCGGTCGGCAGGCGTGCGCCCGCCCATCGGGCAAAGGCGTCGGCTTCGTAATAGCTCACGTGAACCACCGGCGCATCGAGTGCGACAGGCTGCGGGCCGCGCAGGCTGTAGGTCCACCAGACATCATCTTGTTGCCACCAGTAAAGCGGATGGTCCCAGGCTTCGCGCATGCGCACGGCGTGACCCTCCATCAGCCAATGTCGCGCGTCGTCGTATCCGCCGTCTTGCATGAACGCGATCCAGTCGCGGTTGGTCACGGGGCGGTGCGCCATTTCGAAAGGGGCAATAAAAACCCGGTGGCGCGGGCCTTCGCAGTCGTATGCAAAGCCGGGGCCTTCATGGCCAATTTCCACCAGGCCACCCTCGTGGCGCTTGTACTGCTGAGGCACCTCGTGGGTGATCTCCAGCGGCTGGGGATCCTTGTAGACCGGCAAAAGCGGATTGAAACTCAGCCCGTGCAACAAATCGGTGACCAGCAGCTCCTGATGCTGCATTTCGTGGTGACACCCGAGTTCGATCAGACCTGCAATGCGTTCGGCATCCCCGCGGCCCGAGGCGACGAGGGATGCCATACTGTCCTCTACATGGGCGCGATAGGACCGCACCGCGTTTCCGTCGGGGCGTGACACCAACCCGCGCCTGTCACGGGCATGACGCGGTCCGGCCTGCGTGTAGTAGGAGTTGAACAGAAACGCGAACCGGTCGTCCGGCGAGACATACCCCGGCGCGTGCGGTCGAAGGATGAATTCCTCGAAAAACCAGGTGGTATGGGCAAGGTGCCATTTGACCGGCGACGCATCCTCCATGCTTTGCAGCATTGTGTCCTCGGGGCACAGCGGGGCGGCAAGCGCATCGGTGCGCGCGCGGGTCCGGCGAAAAAGCGACAGACTTTGGTCAGGCGCGAGAGGTGCTGGGTTTGCGTTCATGCTGTCGTCCTTTCGGCGTCTTTTCGCGCGGCCCTTGCACGCGGTTTTGCGGGTGTTCCAACCCACGTTCGGAAGCGCGAAATGTCAGTCTGTGTTATTCGCGTCAAAATTGAAACAGGGCGGGGTTCACCTTTTGGTGCGCGGCAATGGGCCGCCGGTTCGGGTGCCTCAGGATGTCATGCGACCGGGCCGCGCGGTATGTCAAAGGCTACAACCAACGGACAATGGTCTGACGCCTTCGGCCTGTCCCAGCCGACGCGGGGGTAGCGGTTGATATCGTCCGTATTGGGAACGCGGTAAGGCTGCCCCTCGCGAATGAAACGCGGCGCTTCGGACACCATTTCAGCCAGTGCAGGTGAAGCAATGATGTAATCGAGCTGCGATTTGGTGGGGCCATTTGCGTAAAACTGGCTCCACCGGTCGATGGGATCAAGGCTCTGCGCAAGGTTGATCCCGAAACCACCGTCGAGCAGCGGATCGACGCCCGATCCGGTTCGGTTGCCCGATGGTGCATAGTCACGTATCGTTTCGGGCCGCCCTTCGGTGCGGCTTACGAAAATATGCTCCTGTGCATCATTCAGATCACCGACCACGGCCCAGAGCGCCTGCGCTGGATCGGGAAACTTGCGGTTGATGATCTCGCGGACCGTCAGCGCCTCGAGCTGGCGCATCGCGTGCCCCTTGTCCTCACCGCTGCCCATCGATTTGAAGTGGCAGTTGAAAACTGTAACCGGCGTTCCGCGCATATCCAGAACAATCTCCAGACAATCGCGCCTGAATATGCGTTTCCCGCGCATCTTGCCCGCGAGGACACGCGCGGCGTCATACTGTGCAAGCAGGGCTTCGCCGGTGGGCTCATCGTCCAGCCAGGCAGGCGTCAGCGTGGCATGCGAGCGGGCATAGAACGGATAGTTCCGCGCCCCCAGCGCCGCAACGTCAATACCTCTGAAATCATTGCCTTCCTGCAGAACCCGGTGCGGCAGGCTGTCTCCCCCTGCCTTGGTGTAATAGGCCCGCAAAAAGCGCTGCAGAGCTGTGAAATTGTCGACCTCCTGCAGGCAATATACATCCGCATCCGCCGCAATCATGGCAAGCGCGGTGTGCTGGCGAAAGTCGTCTGCCTGCGCGATTGCCGCCGTTTCGACGGTACGTTTGAATTGTTCGAATTTCGACAGATCACCGTTGCCATAGGGCGCATAGAACAGTGCGACCGGATCGAGATATCTTTCGTCGCCGCGATCCGAAAAGGCATCGAAATCATGCCGCAGAAAGAGGTTTTCTATGTTGAAAGTACAAAGCCGCAGTCGCATATCAAAGCCTTTCTCAAAATCATTTCTGACTGCTTTCAGGCTAGGCGCTTGCCGGTTTTGTGCAACGATTCCCTTAATGCGGGTATCAATGCACCCGTGCGGATCTTTCCTGCACGGGTGCCGTTTTCTTTACAACAGCTTGGTCAAAGCGCGATGCGGAACGCGGCGAAGCCGTCCGAGCCTTCGCCCGCAGGCTCGACCGACACACCCTTGACGTCACCAACGTATTCCGCGGCTTTGGGGCCTGTTTCGAACAGGACACTCGCGCCTTCGACAGGCGCGAAAGACCAGTTTGCATCCGCGCGCGGGCTGATCGTGCCTTTCTCGACGATGTAGCGGACAATCACGTCGCGGTTGGTGTCCGGCCCTTCGAACACGATCGTATCCCCCATGGCACCGGGAAAGCTTCCGCCGCCGGAGGCACGGTAGTTGTTCGTGGCCACGATGAATTCTGCGTCCATATCGAGCGGCGCACCATTGTAGGTCAGGTTTACGATCCGGTTCGCGTCGGCATCAAGCAGCCCGCCTTTGGGATCAAAACGGGAAGGCTGGCTTAGATCGATCTGATAAGCGACCCCGTCCATGACATCGAAGTTATAGCTGGGAAAGTCGGGATTGAGCAGCGGTTGATCCGCCACGCCCGCCTCCACCTGATTGAACATGCCCGCCGAGCGTTCCAGCCAGTCTTTCACCTGCTGTCCGCTGATCCTGACCGCACGCACCGTATTGGGATAGAGATACAGATCGCTGACATTCTTGATCGCCACATCGCCCGCTGGCACGTCGGTGTAATACTCCGGTCCGCCCCTGCCCCCCGCTTTGAAGGGTGCGGCGGCCGACAGGATGGGCAGGCCTTCGTGCGCGGTTCCCTGCATCATCTGCTCAATGTACCAAAGCTGCGCATTGGACACGACCTGCACCGACGGATCATCCGCGACCAAGGCAAAATAGCTGTGCAGGTTTGCGTCCGTTTTGCCAACGGCGCGGCGCACATAGGCAAGTGTCTCATCGTGCGCCTGCTGCGCGGAGGCAAGCACGGCGGGTACACTTTCGACAAGCGCGGTCACACTGCGGTCTTCGTTCCGCTTCGCGATGGGGCGCGCCTCAGCCGTGTGTCCAGCGATGCGCCAGCTTCCGCCGTCGCGTTCCAGCATAAGGTCGATCAGCCCCAGATGGCTGCCCCAAAAGCCGCCCATCGTCGCCGGTTTGCCATGGATGGTACCGGCGTCCGCGTCGACCGCGGCATAGTCCGCATAGGTGCCCGACGGAAACACGAGATGCGAGTGACCGGTCAGGATCGCATCGATGCCCTCGACAGCAGCCAATGGAACAGATGCGTTTTCCATCATGTCGGCTTCGTCCGCAGCGCCGATCCCCGAATGGGACAGCGCGATGATGATATCGGCGCCCTGCTCTTTCATCTGAGGCACATAGGCGCGGGCTGTTTCCAGAATGTCGCGGGTCTGAACGTTGCCTTCGAGATGGCGGCGGTCCCAGTTCATGATCTGGGGGGGTACAAAGCCGATCAATCCGATCTTGATGGGATGGGTCGCACCCGCACCATCGGTGATCTGGCGATCCAGAATGACGTAAGGCTGTATCAACGGTGTGTCCTTGGTCGGGTCACTCCCGCGCTCCTTGATGACATTGGCACTGACCACCGGGAATTGCGCGCCGTTGAGCGACTTGAGTAGAAAGTCGAGACCGTAGTTGAACTCGTGGTTGCCGAGGGTCGACGCATCGAAACCGACTTCGTTCATCGCCTGAATGACCGGATGCATGTCGCCGTCGGCCATCCCCCGTTCATAGGCGATGTAATCGCCCATGGGGTTGCCCTGCAGAAAGTCCCCGTTGTCCAGCATCAGCGAATTGGTCGCCTCCGCGCGGATCTCCCCGACGATGGCCGCCGTGCGGGCCAGTCCGACTGTATCGCGCGGTTTGTCAGCGTAATAGTCGTAGGGGAAAACATGCACGTGCAGGTCTGTCGTCTCCATCAGCCGCAGATGCGCCTGATTGGATGCCGCGTTGACAGAAAACGGATGCAGCGCCAGCAATCCGGCAGATCCGGCAAGGAAGTGGCGACGATTGATCGTGAGGGTCATGGCAGTTGCTCCTGTGTGGGCTGTCAGCGAGCCTCCAGTCTGCGCAGATGCCGCCCCGATGACAAAGCGCTAATTCCCCGCGGCTTGGCCCGCCCGCAATAACCCGCCGTCGTTTCAGGCGCGCATCAGTGCACCGCAAGCGCGCCGATCACATCCGCGGCCATCATCACGTCGTCGCGCGTCGTATCGAATTGGCCCACCTGGAACCGGATGACCTTGCGACCCGCGTGCAAACCCTGTGTCACATAGATCCGGCCATCATCGTTGATCGCATCCACCATCCTTTGCTGGGCGGCGTCGTCCCCGGCGATCCGGAAGGTAAATATGCTCAGGATCGGCTCGGTCACGATTTCGATATCTGGTTGCGCGCGCAGCACCTCGCATATCTCATGGGCCCATTGCGCATGATTGCGCATCCGTTGGCGCAAATCTTCCAGACCGTAGGACCGCAGGAGAAACCATAGCTTCAGCGCGCGAAACCGGCGTCCGAGCGGGATGGTCCATTCCGAATAGTTGGTGACCGCGGCACCCGATGTCTTCAGATACTCCGGCTCGATCCGCAACGTATCGAGCTGTTGCGCGGGATCGCGCAGGAACTGCACGGAACAATCGAATTGCGCCCCCAGCCATTTGTGCGGGTTGAAAACAATACTGTCGAAGCCGGCAGCGCCGTTCCAGAACGTCGCCCTGAAGTCGGGGCAGATCATCGCCGAGCCCGCCCATGCCGCATCAAGGTGTGTATAGAGCGCCTCGTCCCGGGCGACGTCCAGTACAGCCTGAAGATCATCGCAGGCGCCGATGCCGGTGCCCCCGGTGATCGCAATGATCCCTGCCGGAACATGGCCCGCCGCGCGGTCGTTGGCGATGGCACGGCGCAGCGCGTCACAATCCACACCGAAATTGCCGCCGTCGTGCGTGCCGATCTTAACCAGATTCTCCTGACCGATCCCCGCGACCCAGCAGGCACGGTCGATGGACGAATGTGCCTGTTCCGAGCAATAGATGCGCAAACGCCCCTGCCCCGAAAGCCCCGCGCGGTTGCCTGTCCAACCGGTTGCACGCTCGCGCATCGTCAACACCGCCGACAGGGTGGCCGATGAGGCGCTGTCTTGTATGACGCCTGCCATCCCGTCCGGCAGGTCCATTGCCTGGCGCAGCCAGTCGATCATCACTGTTTCAAGCTCTGTCGCGGCGGGCGATGTTTGCCACAGCATGCATTGCGCCGCGATTGTCGTGACAAGCATCTCGGCCAGCATGGATGGCGGGGCGGCATTTGCCGGGAAATACGCGAAAAAACGCGGATGTTGCCAATGCGTGATGCCCGGCATGACGATCCGTTCAAAATCGGCTATGATCGTGTCCATTTCTTCGCCGGTCTCTGGCGGGGCGGGCGCAATCTGCCGCGCGATGTCGCCCGGCGCGGTTTTTGCACGCACGGGCCTGTCGCGCAAGTCGCGATGATAATCGGCCGCCCAAGCGCTGATTTTGGCGCCCCATTCCGAGAATTCGTCCCACTGCATAGCGCGCCTTTCCTGCTGCTGTCTTGATGCGACGATGGAAGCGTTGGGCCGCACTGGCAAGTGCGTTGTGCATCCGCGCTCTCGCACCTCAACAAGTGGTGAGTTGCAAACCGGGCCCAAAGTGTTCACAGGATGCGCAATTCGTGCAAGGTGACCCTATGTTTGATGCTGTGATGCGCCGTGTGATTGATCCGCCCCTCAACCGTTTGGGGCGTGTGCTTGCAGGCTCCGGTCTGCGGGCCGATTGTGTGACCGTGGTCGGGCTCGGGCTCGGCATGGTCGCGGCTGCGCTGATTGCGTTCGATCACAGCTTCTTAGCGCTTGTTCCCCTGCTGTTGAGCCGCCTTGCCGACGGGCTGGATGGCGCAGTGGCCCGCGCGACGCGCAAGACCGACTTTGGCGGATACCTCGATATCGTTGCGGATTTTGCTTTTTACGGCGCCGTGCCGATGGCCTTTGTGATGGCCGATCCCGCCTCAAATGGTGCCGCAGGCGCGTTTCTCTTGTGCAGCTTCTACGTGAACGGCACCAGCTTTCTGGGCTACGCCGTGCTGGCCGAGAAAAACGCGATGCAAAACGACAGTCTGGGCAGCAAGTCGCTCTATTTTACCCAAGGCCTGCTCGAAGGGACCGAGACAATCGCCTTTTTCGTGCTGCTGTGTCTGTTGCCTGGCTGGTTTTCACCATTGGCCTGGGTTTTTGGTGGTCTGTGCTTTGTCACCGCGGTTTCGCGCGTCTTGCTTGCGCGCCGCACCTTTCAGGACAACAGCGACTGACAAACGAAACGGGGGCCGCCAAAAGCAGCCCCCGGTCGATACAGCAAAGCGCTGCAATTACTTCAGATCAAAGCGGTCCAGTTCCATCACCTTGGCCCAGGCATTGACAAACTGCCGGGCAAACTCTTCCGCCGCGTCATCCTGAGCATAGGCTTCGGCCAGTGCGCGCAATTGCGAATTCGCACCGAACACCAGATCTACACGGGTGCCGGTGAACTTCTTCTCGCCGCTGACGACATCTTTGGCCTCAAAGACATCTTCATCGTCGTTGATCGCTTCCCAGACGTTGTTCATGTCCACGACATTGCGGAAGAAATCGTTGCTGAGCACGCCCTTACGGTCCGTGAACACACCGTGTTGCTGGCCGTCATAGTTGGCGTCCAGAACCCGAAGGCCCCCGACAAGAACGGTCATTTCCGGCGCGTTCAACGTCAAAAGTTGCGCACGATCCACCAACAGCTCTTCACCCGATACGTTGAATTTCTGTTTGGCGTAGTTACGGAAACCGTCGGCCATTGGCTCGAGCCAGGCAAAGTTTTCATCGTCCGTCTGTTCCTGCGTTGCATCGACACGGCCCGGTGTGAACGGCACCTCCATGTCAAAACCGCCATCCTTGGCGGCTTTTTCCACCGCGGCGGAGCCCGCCAGCACGATCATGTCTGCCAGTGAAATCGCCTTACCGCCTGTCTGCGCGTCGTTGAATTCGGCGCGCACGCCTTCCAGTGCATTCAGCACCTTGTCCAGCTGCGCAGGTTCATTGGCCGCCCAGTCCTTTTGCGGAGACAGCCGGATACGCGCGCCGTTTGCCCCGCCGCGGTGGTCGGACCCGCGGTAGGTCGAAGCCGAAGCCCACGCAACACGCACCAGTTCCGACACCGAAAGACCGGTTTCCAAGACTTTCGCCTTAAGCGACGAGATATCGGAGGCATCGACCAGATCATGATCGACGGCAGGCAGCGGATCTTGCCAGACCAAATCCTCTGCGGGCACTTCGTCACCCAGATACCGGATTTTGGGGCCCATATCCCGGTGGATCAGTTTGAACCAGGCGCGGGCATAGGCGTCCGCAAACTTGTCCGGATTCGCGTGGAAATCACGCGAGATTTTTTCGTACGCCGGATCCATGCGCATGGCCATGTCCGCGGTTGTCATCATGGGGGCGTGTTTAACGTCATCGCGGTGCGCATCCGGGACGGTGTTGACGTCACCGACCGGTTTCCACTGGTGGGCACCTGCGGGGCTTTTCGTCAGCTCCCATTCGTAGCCGAACAGCGTATCGAAATACGACATGTCCCATGTGGTTGGCGTCGGCGTCCATGCACCTTCGATGCCGGACGTGGTCGTCTCGTGACCGTGACCGCCGCCAAGCCCGTTGCGCCACCCCAGGCCCATCTGCTGGATCGGAGAGCCTTCGGGCTCCGCCTCGACCAGAGCCGGATCGCCCGCGCCGTGCGCCTTACCGAAAGTGTGCCCGCCCGCGACGAGCGCCACGGTTTCTTCGTCGTTCATGCCCATTCGGCCAAAGGTGTCGCGGATGTCGTAGCCCGATGCCAGAGGATCGGGGTTTCCGTCAGGACCTTCGGGATTCACATAGATGAGGCCCATCTGCACGGCAGCCAGTGGGCTTTCGAGATCACGCTCACCTGTGTAGCGCTTGTTGCCGAGCCACTCATCCTCGACACCCCAATAGATGTCGTCCGAAGGCTCCCACGTGTCCTCGCGACCGCCGCCAAAGCCGAAGGTCTCGAAGCCCATCGATTCCATCGCCACGTTGCCTGTCAGAACAAACAGGTCAGACCACGAAATCTGGTTGCCGTATTTCTGTTTAATGGGCCACAGCAGGCGGCGCGCCTTGTCGAGGTTGCCGTTGTCGGGCCATGAGTTCAGCGGCGCAAAGCGTTGCCCGCCTGTACCGGCGCCACCGCGACCGTCGGCGCTACGGTATGTGCCCGCGGAATGCCATGCCATGCGGATGAACAGCGGCCCGTAGTGGCCGTAGTCCGCAGGCCACCACGGCTTGCTGTCTGTCATCAGCGCGGTCAGATCGGCCTTGAGCGCTTTGAGGTCCAGTTTCTTGAATTCCTCAGCGTAGTTCACGCGTTTGCCGAACGGATCGACTTCGGCGGTGTGCTGGCTGAGGATCTTGAGGTTCAGCGCATTCGGCCACCAGTCGCGGTTCGTGCGCTTGTCGCTGGTAGGGGTCATTGGTGCGCCGTGCATCACGGGGCATTTACCGATGTGATTGCCGTCCATAGCTGTCTCTCCGATGTTGGTTGAATCGCTTTCTGACGTGAACATACCAGCCCCTATACATGGTTTGAAATTGTATTTTCGTATCGGAGTGATAATCTGAAGTTATGGATAGACTGACGATCAAACAGCTTCGCTATTTCGAAGCTGTCGCGGAACATGGCAATTTCGGGCGCGCTGCCGAGGCCTGCGGCATCTCGCAGCCCGCCATATCGGTGCAGATCAGGGAACTCGAAACATCATTGGGGCATACCCTGTTCGAGCGGGGCACCCGCACGATCAGCCTCACCTCCTTCGGGCAGGAGATCGCCACGCGCGCCCGCATTATTCTGATGGCGATCGATGATCTGTCCGAAATGGGCCGCGCGTCGCAAACGGGGCTGGCGGGCAAGTTGCGATTGGGCGTCATCCCGACAATCGCGCCCTATCTGCTGCCGCAGATCATTCTGGATCTGACCGAACAGCACGCCCAGCTGGACCTGCAAATTCGTGAAACGCTGACCGAAAAGCTGATCGCCGAAATCAAGGGAGGCCAGCTCGACGCGGCCATTGTCGCCTTGCCCATTTCCGAACCCGGCCTGATCGAGACGCCACTGTTCGATGAGACATTCCTGTTTGTGCGCCCATTGGGGGATGCGGACAAACCGGTGCCCGGCGCGCAAGACCTCGCAAAAATGCGGCTCTTGCTGCTCGAAGAAGGGCATTGTTTTCGCGAACAGGCGCTATCTTTCTGTACCATGCCAACGGCCCGCCCGAAGGACGGAATGGACGGCAGTTCGCTCTCGACGCTTGTACAGATGGTAGGCGCGGGCATCGGCGTGACCCTGATCCCGCAGATGGCCGCCCCCGTGGAGGCACGTTCGGCACCCGTGTGCGTGACGCAGTTCAAGGGCAAGCAGCCGCGCCGCAGCGTGGGGTTGGTCTGGCGCAGGTCCAGCCCGATGACCGCACAGTTCAAAACGCTGGCCGACCTCATTCGGACGGCAGGCCAGCGCATGTTGAGCGAAACCTAGTCTCCGTCGGCCACACCCGCTGCCCGCGCACGCGCCCTGCGGGCACGAAAGCTCGGCAAGAGGATCAGGACCACAGCGATGACCAAAAGCCCAAGCGTCATCGGCCGTTCCCAGATGAACGACATGCCGTCATAAAGCTGCATCGAGCGGGAGAAATTGTCTTCGAGCAGCCCGCCAAGGATGAACCCGATCAGCAGAGGCGCCAGCGGATAGTCCGCAAACTTCAATGCGGTCGCGCAAACGCCAAACCCCACGAGGATCAGCAACTCGGTCGCGTTGTTCTGGCCGATATACGCGCCCATCAGGGTAAAGAACAAAATGAACGGGATCAGGAAATTGCGCGGCACCGACAGCACTTTGGCGATGTAGGGGATCAGCGGCAGGTTGAGGATCAACAACACGAGATTTCCGATAAACATCGACATGATGACGGCCCAGAAAATCTGCGGCTCATCAACCATCAGCCTCGGCCCCGGCGATACGTTCAGCGCAATCAGCGCCCCCAGCAGAATGGCCGTGGTGCCCGACCCCGGGATGCCCAGCGTCAGAAGCGGAACAAACGATCCGGTACAGGCCGCGTTGTTTGCCGTTTCAGGAGCGGCCAGACCCTTGATCGCGCCTTTTCCGAACTCTTCCTGTTCGTGTTTGGGTGCAATGTTGCGTTCCACCGCGTAGCCGAGGAACGACGCGATGGTCGCCCCTGCCCCGGGCAGAACGCCGATGAAGAACCCTTGGATTGATTGGCGTCCGATCACCGGCGCGATCGCGCGCGCCTCCGTGCGGGTGATGCGCAAATCCTTGATCTCGCCTTCGCCGCTGCCGATGTCCTTGGGCTTGAGCACCAGAAAAAGCGCCTCGGGTAACGCGAACATCGCCATTGCCAGCGTGATAAACCCAAAGCCCGACTGCAGATCCATAATGCCCATCGTAAAGCGGGGCAGATTGAACAAAGCGCCTTCGCCGACCGTGGCCATGATCAATCCCAAGACCGTCATCATCATGGCCTTGGCAACCTGACCGGTGCCCGCAAATGCCGCGATGGCCGACAGGCCCACGACCATCAGCGCGAAGTATTCCGCCGAATGGAAAGCCAAAGCCACACGTGACAGCATCGGCGCAAAGATCATCAACAGGATCGCACCGATGGTACCGCCCGCAAAACTGGCGATGGCCGCGATGGTCAGCGCCTTGCCGGCCTTGCCCTGCTTGGCCATCGGGTAGCCGTCAAAGCTGGAGGCGACTGTCCCTGCAACCCCCGGCGCGTTGAGCAGGATGGAGGAGGTCGACCCGCCGAAAATCGCGCCGTAGTAGACCCCCGCCAATAGGATCAGCGCTGCGGATGGATCGCCCATGGAGATGGCCACAGGGATCATGATCGCGATGATCGACATAGGCCCCAAGCCCGGCAGCATTCCGATGAATGTCCCGATCAGGCAGCCGCCGATCACCATCAGCAGGTTTTGCAATGAAAAGGCCGTTTGCAGACCAATGAGAAGTCCTTCGAGCATGCCATTACCCTCCGATAAAGAACGGAAGCGGGCGCATGTAGATGCCCAGCACTTCCTGCACAAGATACCAGACCACCAGCGTGGCAATCAGCGCGACAGGGACCATGATGTGCCATTTCCGTTCGCCCAGAATGAACGATCCGGCAACAAGGAATACGACTGTCGAGCCGATAAAGCCCATCGGTCGCAGACACAGCGCATAGGCAACCATCAGGGCCAAAAGCGTCAATGCCTGACCAAGCTTGTACTCGTGCAGACGGCGGTAGTCGATTTCCGCCTCTTTCGCTTCCGATTTCTCCAGACCCAGCAGGATAATGAGCGATGCGGCGATCCCGAGGACGGACAAGACCTTCGGAAAGGTGCTTGGCCAGATCGGGTTGCGCTTCATGAAGGGGGCCAGACCCGCGTCCATGGTGAAAAAGGCCGTGTAGCCATAGGCCACGCAAATGCCGAGCAATATCAATGCAATCCAACGATCAAGCGCCATTGTCCCCTCCCCGTGAAAAGAAAAAGGCAGAGCGGTCGCCCGCTCTGCCTTGTTGTCGTGAAACGGCTTACAGGAAGCCCAGTTTCTTCATCAGATCACCGATGGTTTTTTCCTGATCTTCAAGGAAGGCTTCGAAGTCGTCACCGGGGTTATGGATGTTGACCCACCCGTTGCGCGCGCGCACTTCTTCCCATTCCGGCGTGTCGTACATCTTGGCGATTGCGTCCTGATAAGCGGCCTTCTGCTCTTCGGGCAGCCCCGGCGCGCCGAAGAAGCCACGCCAGTTGACGAACTCGGTATCGATGCCCTGTTCTTTCATTGTCATGGCATCGGGGGCTGCATCCACGCGCTCGGGCGATGTAACGCCGATGATCTTGACTTCGCCTGCCGCCGCGAGATCAACCGCTTCGGAGAAGCCTGTCGACAGGGCCGCGATTTCACCTGACAGCAGGGCCGCCATGGCTTTGCCGCCAGCATCATAGGGGATGTATTTTACGCCCAAAGCGTCTTTACCGGCGGCTTCCATGACCATGGCCGCAACAAGATGGTCCATGCCACCCGGGACAGAGCCGCCGCCAATTGCCGTTGCAGCCGGATCGGCGTCATAGGCCGCCAGCAGATCGTCCATCGAATTGATCGGGCTGTCCTTGCCGACAACAATCGCGGCGTAGTCACCGATTGTGCCTGAGACCAAGGTCAGGTCACGGAAGTTGTGCGGGAACACACCCGTCAGCGACCGGATCACGATGGGCGTGGAGTTGACCATCAGCGTGCCATGGTTGCTATCCGCGTTTTCGATCAGGTAGCCGATGGCCTTGCCGCCGCCGCCGCCAGACATGTTCTCGTAGGATGCCGATCCGACCAGACCCGCGTTTGTCAACGCTTCGCCGGTGCCGCGTGCGGTGCCGTCCCAACCGCCACCGGCGCCTCCGGGGATCAGAAAGTGGATGCTGTCCACAACCTGGTGACCATCGGCCAGCACGGGGCTACCAAAGCTCAGTGCGGCGACGGCCGAAGCCATCAGGGCGCGGCGGCCCAGTTTCAATGTCGTCATGTTATCCTCCCATTTGACAACCCAAGCCTTGGCGGCTCAGTTGATGGACATAACCATGGCAACCTGACACAGACCTGTCACGCGCCGCAAAAAGAGGCTGGATGTGAAGTACCTGCTGATCGAAGACAACGCCGAATTGGCGAATGCCATCTGCTCCCGAATTCGGCTGGACGGACATGTCATTGATCATGCTGATAAAATTGATACGGCAATCGGGTTTTCACAAGCTGGCGAATACGATCTGATCTTGCTCGATATCATGCTGCCCGACGGGGACGGTCGGAGTTTCCTGCGCGCCCACCGGGATGCGGGCAACGACACTCCGATCATCGTGCTGACCGCCCGCAGCCAGGTCTCCGACAGAATCAGCATGCTCGATCTGGGGGCCGACGATTACGTTACCAAACCCTTTGACCATGCCGAGCTTCAGGCGCGGTGCCGGGCGGTTCTGCGCCGCAAGACCGGCAGCATCCAGACGGTACACCGCTTTGGTGATGTGACATTCGACCCCGTGGCAGGCCACCTCTCTGTGCGCGGCCAGACGCTGAATTTACGCAACCGCGAGCTGCGCCTGCTGGAACAGCTGATCCGCGCACCGGGTCAAATATTTTCGAAGCAGAAGCTATTCGACCGGCTGTTTTCCTACGATGACGACGTGTCGGAGAACGCGATCGAAGTCTACATCGGCAGGCTGCGCAAACACCTTGACGGCACGTCTGTTACGATCAGCACACACCGTGGACTGGGATACCGACTGGACCATGACTGACGCGCTCGCCATTCGCGGATCGCTGCGCAAACGTCTGGCCTATGCGCTTACCGGGGCCGCTGCGGTTCTGGCCATCCTGCTGTTTGTAGTTGTCCGGTCCTACGCCGCGCGGATCGCGCAGGACGGACAGGATGCCATTCTGGGGGCATCTGTCACATCGATCCTGGATGCCGCTGTCCTGCGCAACGGGCTGGTCGAGATCGACTTCCCCTACGCCGCATTTTCCATGCTCACGACCCCGTCTGACGATCGTGTGTTCTATGCAATCTGGCGCGACGATACACTGCTCTCCGGCTACGATACCTTGCCCCGCGCGGCACAATCGGACAGCGGATTCAGGACCGTCGTTGTGGACGGTGTACCCGTGCGGGCCGCCGATGCCACCCGCACGCTGATCGGATCGGACGTGCGCACGCAGGTCACCGTTTCCGTTGCTCAAACCCTTGATGACCTGTCTGGCACGCTCAACCAGATCTCGCGCACGGTCGCGGGTTTCGGGCTGGGATTCTTCGTGCTGGCAAGCCTGCTTTCGATCTGGGCCACGTCCACGACAATCGGACAGCTCAAACGGCTGAGTACCTCGGTCGCGCGGCGCGGACCGCAGGATTTGCGCCCGTTCGAACAACCCGTACCGGTCGAAATGGCCCCCTTGGTCGGATCGCTCAATTCACTGATGGGCCGGCTCGATCAGTCGCTGCAGCAGTCCGAGGATTTCATCGCCGAAGCCGCCCACCGCGTGCGAACGCCACTCGCCACGGTCCGCTCCTATGCGGAAGTCACACTGCAACGTGTCGACAAGCAGGAAAACCGCGACAGCCTGCGGGCTATGGTGCGTGCCATCGATGAAAGCAGTCGCGCAGCCGGACAGCTGTTGGATCACGCGATGATCACCTTCCGGACCGACCATCTGCAGCGCGAGCCGATCGACATGGTCGAGCTGGTGACCGATCTGGTTCAGCGTCTCACGCCCGTCGCCGAAATGCGTGATGTCGAATTTGCACTTACCCATGATCCGCGGGTGACGGTGCAGGGCGACCCGATCCTTGTCCAGAACGCGCTGCGTAACCTGATCGACAATGCTTTGAAATACGCGCCCGAAGAAACCACCATCCGCATCGGCGTGACTGCCGGGCCCCAGCCGTCCGTCACAATACGAGACGAGGGCCCGGGCTTCCCGCCTGATGAAATCGACACGCTGGCGCACCGGTTCGTGCGTGGGCGAAATGCCGGTGCAACGATCGGGTCGGGGCTGGGCCTGACAATTGCGCGGGACGTGGCCGTGGCACATGGCGGCTCTCTGACCCTGTCCAACAACCCGGAGGGCGGCGCATGCGCATTCTTGTCCTTTTAGCGTTCTGGCTCTGGCCCGGTGTCGCCCTCTGCCAGGATTGGGAAGATCGCAGGCTGTTTGGCGCGGCCGACGCACCTACTGTGCTGCGGATCATATCCAGCACCGACACCTCGTTCTTTGTACCCATCATCGAAGAGTTCACCGCCGCATCACCCGACGTGGCCGTCGAATACCTCGTCACGGGCACTGCCGATCTCGACCGCGTGTTCCGCGCCAGTCCCGAAACATTCGACCTCGCGATTTCGAGCGCGATGGATTTGCAGCTCAAACTCACAAACGACGGTTTGGCGCGGCGCATCGAAGGACTTGATCATCCCGTTTGGGCCGTGTGGCGGCAAAGCCTTTTCGGCTTCACGACAGAACCCGCGGCCATTGTGATCCGCAAGGCGGCTTTTGCGGGAATGCCCCTGCCGCAGGGCAGGCAAGATCTGATCGACGCCCTGCGCGCGCAACCCAACCGGTTCCGCGGGCGCATCGGTACGTATGATGTGCGGCAATCCGGTCTGGGCTATCTCTTTGCCACGCAGGACGCCCGCGCGTCAGAGACCTTCTGGCGCCTGATGGAAGTGATGGGCGGACTGGGGACGCAGCTTTACTGCTGTTCCGGCGATATGATCGATGATCTGGTCGAGGGCCGCATTGCCGTGGCCTATAATGTGCTGGGCAGCTATGCCGCGGCCCGCGCACAGCAGGATGACAGCATCGAAATCATTCTTCCCTCCGATTTCCCGACCACGATGATGCGCACAGCGCTGGTGTCACGGTCTGCCCCCCACCCCGATCAGGCCCGCCAGTTTCTGGCGCATCTGATCCGCTTTCAGGCCGCGCAGGGCGGGAAAGGCACGCTGCCACCGCTCGATACATCACCCGATAACGGGGCCGCGTCGGCAATTGCGCTGGAGCCTGCCCTGATGACCTATCTCGACACGCTCAAACGCAGGACATTCCTGCAGGAATGGACAGACGCCGTCATTCAGGCAAACTAGCTGTCAGCATCACCGATCAGGTCGCACAGCCATTCGCCAAGTTCCGTGGCCGACAAGATGGCAGCGGGATGGTCGGAATTGATCACGCTGCGCGGCATGCTTTCGTAGATGGCGTCTTCGGGGTTTTGAACGATGGTGCGCCCGCCCATGTCATAGACAACCTGAGCCCCGCGCATCCCGTCCTTGAGCAAGCCCGACAGCACCACCGCAACCGCCTTATCCTGGTACTCGGCCGCCAAAGTCATGAACAGCGCATCGATGGACGGGCGAAACCCGGATTCGCTGACTTCTTCGGACAGGCGCACACTGCCCTTGCGGAACAACGCATGTGTGGCCCCCGGCACCACGTAAACGGTACCGGCCTCAAGTTTGGTGTCGGTCTCGAGCTTGACGATGGGCAGGTTGATCTTTGCCTGCAAAACAGTGTCGAGCCGCGATGAAGGATCGCTGTGAATGGCAATAACGATCGGCGCATTCAACCCCTCCGGCAGCGCCCTGAGCAATTCGACAACTGCCGTAAGGCCGCCCGCGGATGCACCAATCGCCACCACGAAGGTGTCGGTATTGTCTTTACTCATGTTAGAGCTTTCTGGCGCCATGCCCTAGGATGTTGTGCCGCAGTATGCCTGCTTGGTCCCCTATTGCCAGCCCAATCGGAAATTTCTTTGATTTACCGAGGCATGCAGAGGCCAACACAGACACGGCACAGATCAGACGCTTTGCACTGTCAGGTCCGCCGCCACGCTTTCGCGGATGACCGTGCGCCCGTTGGGAAGGTCATTTTCCTCGAGCTTTGCGACGATCTGATCTTGTGACAGCCCGTAGCCCTGCCAGCGTGCGATCAACCGGTCACGCAGCACTGTCTCACTGACCGCGATCATGACCGTCAGGTCAAACAACGGTCGCAGCGTCGACCACGGGGCTCGGTCGAGCAGCAGATAGTTCCCTTCGACCAAGAGGGTTTGCACCGATTGAGGAACGATCGCGGCCCCTGCGCGAGAGGTCTCGATCGACCGGTCAAAAAGCGGGATGGCCACCTCTGGCGCGTCGTTGCGGGTCAGCCGCTGCAAGAGGTGATACAATCCTCCCACATCGAATGTGTGTGGCGCGCCCTTGCGCGACAGGTGCCCCCGCTCCTGCAAAACGCGGTTGTCGTAATGAAAGCCGTCCATCGGGATCACTGCCGCATTCGGCAAACGCGCGGCAAGTCCTTCGGCAAGCGTGGACTTGCCCGACGCAGGCGCCCCCGCCACGGCGACCAGCCTGCGGCCCGCTGGCAAAGCAGCAAGTCGCCCGTAAAGCGCGTCTGCCGTGATGTCCTGTGACATTTGGATACCCGTCTGAGGCGGCAGTGCCGCATGATGGCCCAACGATTGCGCAATCGCTCGGGCGTTGGCAACCCCGGTCGGGGCTTACTTGCCGGTCAGCGCGAACCGGTCAATTTCGTGGAACATGCCATCCGCATCCTGACCCACCAGCGTCAGCGCATCGAGACAAAATGGCGTCGGAAGAACATCGCGAAAAAAGGAGACCGCCAGCGGTACGATCCGCGCCGCATCCTCGACTGGCGAGGTCAGCGTCATGTGGAACCGGAACTCGTCCATCACATAGGGATAGCCCCAAGCGGTCAGGTAGCGTTCCTGCGCCACGCTCAGCTTGCGCTTGCGACGGCGCGCAAGTTCCGATTTCGACGCAGGCGCGCGATACGTGTCGAGCCCGGTGACGACCCGCGCGGCCAGATCCGCCAACGCGGCCGTATCACCGACCGGCTTGAGCGCGACAAACCTGCCCAGCCTGCTGACCGAAAGCGTGGTAAGCGTGACAGCTGCCAGATCGCCCGCAAGCTTTTCGAGATCGGCGGCCAACGCTTGGGCGGTCTGACCTTGGGCAAGGTGGAAGGGCGGCTTGATCGTTGCGTGAAACCCGTATTTGCGCGGCACCCGGGTCACTTCGGCAAGGTCCACACCGGCAAGCACCGGATGCAGAGAAGACCGCCCCCGCGCGATATCCCAACCCAGCCAGGCTGCGCCCTTTTCCGCCAGCCCCCCTTGCGGCGTGAAATAGACTGCGTATCGTTCGAACATCGGTTGCTCCCCCTGCCCTGCCATGCCCCTGCGCATGCCAAAGCGATATGACGGTCCTATGACAGAACAGACAGTATTTTCCAACGCCCGACTTGTGCTGCCCGACAGGGTGATCGAGGGCGCGATAACGGTTGCAGATGGCGTCATCACGCAGATCGATGAAGGTGCCACGCGAAGCGGGGATATAGACTGCGGCGGCGCTTTCATCGCACCCGGTCTGGTCGAGTTGCACACTGACAATCTGGAGCGGCACATGACACCGCGGCCCAACGTCGGCTGGCCTGCGGTCGCGGCGATCCTCGGCCATGACCGCGAACTGGCCGCCTGCGGGATCACCAGCGTCTTTGACGCGATACGTGTGGGTGCGATCGTATCCGACGGTGCAAAGCGCTACGGACGCTACGCCCGCACGCTCGCCGACGAGCTGCATACGCTGGACAGGCGCGGTGCGCTCAAGATCAGCCACCGGATCCACCTGCGGGCCGAGATCTGCTCCGAAACGCTGGGCGAAGAGCTGGCCGAGTTCGACAGCGACGACCGCGTCGGCATTCTGTCGGTCATGGATCACACCCCCGGACAGCGCCAATTCCGTGATTTGGCGAAATTCGAGGCCTACGTGCGTGGTAAACACGCCATGTCGGCAGATGCTTTCGCACAGCATATCGACCTGCGCCACGCCTTGCGCCAGAGCCATGGTGACGCGCATGAACAGGCCGCGTTTGCGGCGGCGCACCGCTTGGGTGCGGTGCTGGCCAGCCACGACGACACGACCGCCGCGCAAGTCGCACAAAGCGCGGCGCGGGGCATGCAACTGGCCGAGTTCCCCACGACGATTGACGCGGCACAGGCCTGCGCCGCGCATGGGGTCGCAACGATGATGGGGGCCCCGAACCTCGTGCGGGGCGCCAGCCATTCGGGGAATGTCGCAGCGAGCACGCTGGCGCAAGCGGGGCTATTAGACATACTGTCGTCGGATTATGTTCCCGCGGCCTTGCTGCATGGCGCGCTGATGCTGGCCGAGATGTGGAACGACCTGCCGCGCGCGATCGCAACGGTCACATATGCACCGGCGCGGGCGGCGGGCCTCCCCGATCGTGGTGCTTTGCAGGTCGGACAACGGGGTGATCTGATCGTGTTTGATACGCTCGGCACATCCCCCTTGCTGCACCAGACCTGGGTAACAGGCCGCAGGGTCGCCTAGTACAGACGCCCGCGGGGCCACATTGAAGACCCTAGACTGTTCCGCCAAGCGATCCTTCGAGACTTGCCAGTTCCTGGCCGCCGGCCATCATATCCTGCAACTCCTCGGGCGTAATCTCCCCGCGCTCGGCCGTGCCAAAGGTCGTTCCGCGGTTCAACACTGTAAACCGATCCCCGACGGCCATCGCGTGGCGCACATTGTGGGTGATGAAAACCACGGAAATGCCCTGCTTGCGCACCTTGTCGACCGTCGCCAGAACGTTAGCCGTCTGGCGCACGCCCAGTGCGGATGTCGGTTCATCGAGGATGAGTACTTTTGCCCCGAAATACACCGCGCGCGCGATGGCGACCGTCTGGCGCTCTCCGCCCGACAACGTGCCGACCGCCTGATCGGGCCCGCGCAGATTGATCCCCATCTTGCGCATCTCTTCGAGCGTGACGCGATTGGCGAACTCGTGATCGAAGAACGACATGCCCGCGACTTTCTTGATCGGCTCGTTCCCCATGAAAAAGTTGCGGCTGACGCTCATGAGCGGGATCATCGCCAGATCCTGATACACCGTCGCGATCCCGGCGGCGATTGAATCGCGCGGGTCGTCGAAATGCATCGGCGCGCCTTCGAAGAATATTTCTCCGGAGGTGGGTTTGTGTACCCCCGCCATGGTCTTGATAAATGTCGACTTGCCCGCGCCGTTGTCGCCCAGCAGGCAATGACATTCACCGGGATAGAAATCGACCGTCACACCGGCCAGCGCGATCACAGAGCCGAAATGCTTCTGGATGTCTTTCATGCGGATGATCGGATCCATCAGCGTTCTCCCGTGATCAGACGGCGAATGTAGGTATTGAGGATCACCGCCAGCAAAAGGATCACGCCCAGGAATACCCGGAATAGAGAGCTTTCCACATTGGCAAAGAACAGGCCCTGTTGCACCATCCCGAAGATCAGCGCGCCCAATGCGGCCCCGATCACAGAGCCGTAGCCACCGGTCAGCAATGCGCCACCGATCACCACCGCGATGATGGCCTCGAACTCCTTGAGCAGGCCACGGTCAGCCCCCGCCGAGCCGAATTCCATCACCTGGCACACGGCAAAAACGGTCGCGCAGAATGCGGTGCCCATGAACATCAGGATCTTCACGCGGTCGACCGGAACACCGGTGTAGCGTGCCGCCTGCGCATCACCGCCAGCCGCGAAAATCCAGTTTCCGAACCGTGTGCGCGTCAGCAACAAATGACCCACGATGATCAAGAAGATGGCCCAGACGATCAACATCGGAATGCCGTCAACCACCGGCTGGCCCTCGCGGTTGCCACGCGTGAAGGTCGCGATCATGCCCGCATCCCCTAACCACTGGAAGATCGGGCCACCGATCTTGGCCCCGAACAACGGCGCGAGCCAATCGCCCTCCGCCGCTTCGCGGATGCCGCCAATAATCGTTTTGGATTCCACCGTTTGCGGAATGAAGATGGTGAACCCGCGCAAGATGAAGAGGGTCGCCAGCGTCACGATGAAGCTTGGCAGCCCCGTCTTGATCACGATGTAGCCATTGAGCGCGCCGAAGGCCACGCAGATAACAAAGGTGATGATGATGGCCATCCACATCGGCCAGCCGATAACGACGCCGAAAATGGCAACCATCATGCCCGCAAAGCCAATCATCGACCCAACCGACAGATCAAATTCGCCAGCGATCATCAGCAGGCACGCGCCGACGGCGATGATCATGAACTGCGCGGAAACCGTCGTCCAGTTCAACACACCCTGTGCATTGAACATGCCGCTGTCGAAAGCAAAGAGAAGAAAGAAGGTAAAGACGGCAACCGTGCCGACCATCCCACCCAATTCAGGCCGGATCAACGCCCGCCTGAGCGACGACATTTCCTTGACCCGTTCGTCCGATGTTGTGTCTGTCATGGCCCCGTGTCCCTGCTTTCTGGCACAAAAAGGGCGGGTCCGGTCAATCCGGCCCGCCCCAAATCGTCATTTCTTAGCGGTATTCGCCCGCGAATTCCTCGACCTTGCCCAGCGCGTCTTTCGTCACGAAACCGGGGCCCGAGTTGATGTTGTTGCCCGGCAGAACGCCGTAGCGATCGTAGTTCGCGAGAACCACTACCGGCAGGTAGGCCTGCAGGAAGGGCTGCTGGTCGATTCCCCAGTTGATGGTGCCGTCCTTGATACCGTTCACGATTTCAGTGCCCAGATCAAAGGTGCCAAAGTAGATGTCGCCGGCGATGCCCATTTCCTTGACCGCGAGGATCGTTGGATCGGCAGATGTCGGGCCAAGCGTCAGGATCGCGTCGGTTTCGGGGTTGGCCGTCAGATAGGCCGTGACGCGGTTCTTGATCTCGGCGGGATCCTGGCCTGCATCGATCATGCTGTCGCCCAGCTCAATCCCCAGACCATCGGCAAATCCGCGGCAGCGCTCTGCGACGACCGTATTGGAAATAACGTGGTTCACACAGACAAAGCTGCCTACGCCGTCACGCTTGGCGCGCATACCGGCGGCAAATCCTGCGTCATATTCGGGTTGGCCCACAAACATCAAAGCGCCGACTTCGGCAACCTGCTCGGGCGTGCCGGAATTCATGATGATCACGTCGATGCCCTGATCGACAGCGGCCCTAACCGGACCGGACAGCACCTCAAAATCCGCAAGCGTTGTGATGATGCCGTCGGGCTGCGACGCCGCGGCCTGCTCGATAATCCGCGCCATATCGGCGAGATCACCCGTCGGCGGGTTGCGATATTCCACATTCACACCCAGCTGATCACCGGCCAGCGCGATGCCGTTCTTGATGGTGTTCCACCAGCTGTCGCTGTCAGGAGCGTGGCTGACCAGCACATAGTTCAGATCATCGCCGTGACCGTCCGCCGACGCCATCAAAGGCGCCGCCACCACGGCCGCCGACAGCATCATCGATTTGATAATGGATTTCATGTGATTCCTCCCAAAGGTGCCATGTTTTCTGGCTGTTCGAGCAGGCCGCAGCCTCCCTAGCGTCAAGACAACCATGGATTCGATTTTTTTGCAACCGGTTGCAAAATCAATTGTCATTTTTTCTGCTGCCGCTACGCTGTAGAGCAGGATACCATGCGGCAGCGCAGCGAAGGAAACGGGTGATGGCACCAACTCTCAAGGATGTGGCCGAACGGGCCGGTGTATCGACCTCGGCGGTTTCCCGTACATTTACCGACGGCGCATCTGTTTCCTTGAAAATGCGTAAAAAGGTGGAAAAGGCCGCGGGCGAACTGGGCTACAGCCCGAACTTTCTGGCGCGCAGTCTGACAACGCGACGGACAAAATTGATCGGACTGGTATCCAACAACTTCCACAACCCCATCTTCCTCGAGGTCTTCGATCTTTTTACCCGCGGACTGCAGGACAACGGTTTGCGCCCGCTGCTCGTCAACCTGTCCGACGAGACCGACCCAGAGGAATCTGTGCGGATGTTGCAGCAATATTCGGTCGATGGGGTCATCGTGGCGTCCTCCACCCTGCCGCCGGGGTTTTCCAAGGCCTTTCGCGAACGCAAGATGCCAGTCGTCAATACCTTCGGCCGCTATTCAAGCAGCCCCGAGGTGCATGTCGTCGGCATCGACAACGTCGAGGCGGGGCGGATGGCGGCGCGTGAATTGATCGACCGGGGATATGAAAGCGTCGCCTTTCTTGGCGGACCGGAAAAAGCGACCTCGACGCAGGACCGGCTCAAGGGGTTCTCCGAAGAACTTTCCGCCCACCCCGGCATCACCCTCAGTCACAGCTTTGCCGACGCCTATTCCTTCCGCGCAGGGCGCGTCGAAATGCTGCGCTTGGGCGACAAACCTTTGGCGCAGGCTTATTTCTGCGGCGATGACGTCCTGTCCATCGGCGTGCTGAGCGCGATCAAGGATCTGGGTCTGAGCGTTCCGGACGACATAGGTCTGATCGGTTTCAACGACATGGAAATGTCGGGTTGGGAAAACATCGCGCTGACCACAATTCGGCAACCCATACAGCAAATCATCAACTCGTCGGTCGAGCTGATGGAAGCGATGCTGGACGATCCGGACCGCTATCCGGAGGCGCGATTGTTTCCCTGCCGCGTGGTCGAGCGGGGGACATTGCGCCCCCGCCGCCCGTCTCACTGAAACATGGGCGGGCGGGCGTCTACCCACGCCCCATTGTCCTGCGCCGACGCAACCGCGGCATAAACCGCAGCCATGGAGCGCAGACCGTCAACGGCCAATGGCAACCCGTCGCGCGTTTCTCCTTTGATCGCGTCGGCCAGATCGACATAGATATTGGCAACGGCCAATGGAAAGCCTTCGGGATGTGCGATGGCCACGCGGCTGAGCCTGCCCGCCTCGTCCGACAGGCTGCCTTCTCCTTTTTCCATGATCTGCGTCCGGCCCCCGACGGGGGTATAATAGACCTGATTGGGCTGTTCGGACGCCCAGCGCAAACCGCCCGTTTCGCCAAAGACCTGAATGTCGAAACCGTGCTGCCGGCCGATCGCCACGGATGAGGTCCACAGCCGACCAACCGTGCCGCCCTCCATCCGGAAGTTGACCATCGCATCGTCCTCCAGTTCCCGACTGGATATGGTCGAGGCAAAATCTGCCGACAGACTGCGCACTTCGTCACCGGCGATAAAGCTGGCCATGTGCATCGCGTGAATGCCGCAGTCAGCGAACTGCCCGGACACCCCTGCCATCCCCGGATCATAGCGCCAGCGCACCCGCGGGTTGTCGGCATCGCTGGCGTCGCCGTGGTGTCCGTGGCTGAAGTTTGCGACGACAAGACGCACACGTCCCACCTGCCCGCTGCGCACCATCTGGCGCATTTCGCGGACCATCGGATAGGCGGAATAGCAATAGTTCACCGCACAGATCTTCCCCGATTTCTCCGCGACGCGCACAATTTCCTCGCCCTGCTCAACGGTCATGGTCATCGGCTTTTCGCACAGCACGTTGAATCCGGCTTCGAGAAACGCCTTTGTAATCTCGAAATGGGTGTTGTTGGGTGTGGCCACCGTCACCAGATCCACGCGGTCGGGCCGGTCGCGTTCGCCCTCCAGCATCTCTTTCCAATCGCCGTAGGCGCGATCTTCTGCCACGCCGAGCTTTTGGGCAAAGGCCTTGCCGCGGGCCGCATCCACATCCAGCGCACCGGCGGCCAAAACAAAGTTTCCGTCAGCCTGCGCGCCCAGCCGGTGTGCGGGCCCGATCTGGCTGCCTTCGCCGCCGCCGATCATGCCCCAGTTCAATCTTGTCATCTCTACTTTTCCTTAAAACCCAATGGATTGCAGATATTCGCGGTTGGCGCGCGCGTCCTCGAGCGGAGTACCCGGCATCGACGGATCGCAATCCTGCTCCACCGTGCACCAGCCTTCGAACCCCGCCTCAAGCAACCGTTGCCGCACGGCAGGGAAATCGACATCACCCTGCCCGAGGTTGCAGAAAATGCCCTGACCGCAGGCTTTGTAAAAATCGGTCCGCTTTGCGACCACGTCTGCCTTCACCACCGGATCGATGTCCTTGAAGTGCATATAGCTGATGCGGTCCATGTGCCTGTCCATGAAGGCCACGGGATCATACCCTGCGTAGGAATGATGGCCGGTATCGAAGCAAATCTTCAAAATGCTTTCGTCGACTTCGTCCAGCAGGCGTTCGAGTTCCGGCTCGAAGTCGATGAACCCGGCAGCATGGGCGTGGATACCCACGGTCAGCCCGTATTCTTCGGCCCCCATGCGCGCGATGGTGGCGATGCGGTCACGAAACGCGGCCCATTCGGCGGCGTCCATCTGCTCTGCCTCATCGGCACGACCGGCTGTGGGCGCACGGCGCGGCGAAATGCTGTCAATCAGCACAAGATGCTGCGCGCCATGTGCTTTCAGCGCCTTGCAGGTCCGGACCGACGCGTCCAGCGTGTCGTCCCATTTCGCGGGGTCATGGAACGCGCGGAACACCACGCCGCCGATGATTTCCAGATCCCGTTGTGCCAAGGCCGGGGCCAGCACGGCGGGATCTTCGGGCATGAAACCGATCGGACCAAGCTCGATCCCCCGGTAGCCTGCGCCGGCACATTGGTCCAGAACCGACTGCCACGTGGGGTATGCCGGATCCGAGGGAAATTCGATGCCCCATGAACAGGGTGCATTGCCGATTTTGATGGTCATATCTGGTCCTTCGTTGGGTCAGACCGACGCCACGTCGACCCATGCCTTGGCACGCGAAGACGCCATGGCGGCGGTGATGATCTGGTTCACATCCATGCCGTCCTTGAAAGTCGGCCAAACGGGTGTTCCGGTCTCGATCGCGCGCAGGAAATCACGCGCTTCGATAATTATCTGGTCTTGGTATCCGGTTCCGTGTCCGGCCCCCTGACAGAACGGCAGGTAATCGGGATGCGCGGGGCCCGTTAAAATCTTGCGAAATCCGCGCACCGCTTCGGGATCGCTCGCCAAGTAAAGCCAGACCGCATTCTGATCTTCCTGATCAAAGCGGATCGCCCCTTTGGTCCCCGTGATTTCGTAGGCGTACCCCATTTTGCGCCCGTGCGTGATGCGGCTGAAGTACATCTGCCCCATCGCACCATTGTCGAACCGGCACATCATCTGGCCGTGATCGTCATTGTCCACCGCACCGCCCGGGCGCACCGCGTGCACGGTTTCCACTTCGGCAATCAGCGACCTGATCGGCCCCACCAACGCCAGTGCACCATTTACCATGTGAGGCGCCAGATCACCCATCGTGCCGTTCGCGTCACCCTGCGTGCGCCATGTCGCCGGACTGTCGGGATCGGCCAGAAAGTCTTCGGTGTGCTCGCCGCGGAACCATGTCACATCGCCGATCGTGCCATCGGCGACCAGCTGTCGCGCGAACTGGCTGGCCGGTGTGCGGATATAGTTGAACCCCGTCATCGAGATATGACCTTCGGCTGCCGCCACCATCGCACGGCTGTCCGCCAAGGACGCGCCCAAGGGCTTTTCGCAAAAGACCGGCTTGCCCAGTGCAAAGGCAGCCTCGGCAATGGCGCGGTGCGTGGCCTGAGGCGACGCGATGACCACGGCCGCGACCCGGTCGTCGCGCACCAATTCCTGCCAGTCCGATGTGGCGCGCGCGAACCCGAATGCCTTGCAGTAGCCTTCCGCGCTCGCGTCACTGCTGGCGCATACCATTTCAAGCCGCGGGCGTAGTTTCGTGTCGAAAACCGCGCCAACCGCCGCCATTGCGACCGCGTGCGCCTTGCCCATGTAACCGCCGCCGACGATTCCAATTCCGATTTCAGTCATGTCGCGGCTCTTTGTTTGAAATTAGGTTTGCAACCGGTTGCAAAATTAGTATCCTCAGATTCGAAATCGCGCAAGCGGCAATCGCCTTTTCGGCGTGTTTGAGGAATGACCGGGCACATGACGCACGACACGATCACATTGACCACTGCGCAAGCCATCATCCGCTTTCTGGAGAACCAGTACATCGAAATCGATGGCACGGAATGGCGCATTTGTGGCGGCGGTTTTGGCATCTTCGGACATGGCAATGTTACCTGCCTTGGTGAGGCGCTTTATGACGCCCGCGACGCTCTGCCGCTTTATCGCGGCCAGAATGAACAAAGCATGGGCTTCGCCGCAGCCGGATACGCCAAGCAGTGGCTGCGTCAGCGCTTCATGTTCTGCACGGCAAGTGCGGGTCCCGGCACGGCCAATCTGCTCACAGCGGCGGCGCTGGCGCACGCAAACCGCCTGCCGATGCTCATGCTATGCGGCGACACGTTCCTGACACGCTTGCCTGACCCCGTGTTGCAGCAGCTTGAGCACTTCGGCAACCCGACCCTGGGCGTCAACGATGCGTTCAAGGCCGTCAGCCGGTTCTGGGACCGCATCACGCATCCCGCCCAGATCCTGCAATCGCTGCCGGCGGCGCTCAACACCATGCTGGACCCTGCTGATTGCGGACCCGCGTTTCTGGGGCTGCCGCAAGATGTACAGGGCTGGACCTACGACTACCCCCGCAGCTTTTTCGACAAACGCGTACACCACATCCGCCGGCAAGCGCCCGACCTGCAGGAAGTGGTTGCCGCGGCTGAAGCAATTGCGCAGGCAAAGCGCCCCATGATCATCGCAGGTGGAGGCGTTCAGTACGCAGACGCCGTGGCGGAGCTTACGCAGTTTGCCGAACGCCATGACATCCCGGTGGTCGAAACCATCGCCGGGCGCGCGAATATGCTGCAGGATCATCCGCTCAACATCGGCCCCGTCGGCGTGACCGGATCGGACAGCGCGAATACAATTGCCGAACGTGCGGACGTCATTCTGGCCGTGGGCACTAGGCTGCAGGACTTCACGACCGGATCATGGACCGCGTTTGCCCCGGATGCACGGATCATCGCGCTGAATGTGGGGCGTCATGACGCAACAAAACACCTCTCCATGCCGGTTGTCGGCGACGCGAAACTTGGGTTGAAGCACCTGACCGATCACCTCGGCGACAGCCGTGCGCCCGCAGACTGGACCGCCCACGCACGCGATGAACGCGCCAAATGGGTTGCCTATACCGACGAAATCACCACGCCCTCGAACGGTCCGAATTCCTACGCGCAGGCCATTCGCGTTGTGAACGACCGCTGCCATGCCCGCGACCGAGTGGTCGCCGCCGCAGGCGGTCTGCCCGCCGAGGTCACAGCACACTGGCAAACCAAAGATATCGGCACCGTCGATGTCGAATTCGGGTTTTCCTGTATGGGTTACGAAATTGCGGGCGGATGGGGTGCCCGCATCGCCCAGTCCGAGCGCGAACCGGACCGCGAAACCATCGTGTTCACCGGTGACGGCTCTTATCTGCTGATGAATTCCGACATCTATTCCTCCGTTCTGACCGGCAAAAAGCTGATCATTTGCGTGCTCGACAACGGTGGCTTTGCCGTCATCAACAAGCTGCAGAACAACACCGGGAACGAAAGCTTCAACAACCTGATCGCCGATTGCCCGACCGTGCCCAACGCCTTCGCTGTCGATTTCGAGGCCCACGCCGCCGCCATGGGCGCGCATGCCGAAACCGTCTCGAACCCGACGGAATTCGGTGCGGCATTCGAGCGCGCGCAATCGGCAGATAAAACCTGCGTCATTGTGATGAAAGTGGACGCCTACGACGGCTGGACCACCCAAGGTCACACGTGGTGGGAGGTAGGCACACCGCACGTGTCGGATCGCGCCAGCGTGCGCGAAAAGCACGAAGAGATCGAAGCCGAACGCGCCAAACAGCGCAGGGGCGTGTGATGCGCCGGGATGTCCTCGACGGGATCAAGGCCGGAAAATTCATCGTGGTTGGCCGCGTGGGGATGGATCTGTCGCCCAGTGACCGAAGCCGGACCGAACAGGCAACCGATATGTTCGTGGCGATGGGGGGCTCTTCGGCCAATATCGCGGCGGGGCTGGTCAAGCTGGGCCTGACAGCGGATCTTGCGACCTGCGTGAGCGACGATGCCGTGGGGCGCTATTGCCTTAACCAGCTTGATGCCTACGGAGTGGGCCGCGAATACGTGCGGACAATCCAGGGCGAAGAACGTACATCTCTTGCCATCTACGAAACGCGGGTGGAGGATCACCAGTCGGTCATCTACCGCAACAATGCCGCGGATTTCCGGATGAACGCCGACGATATCGACAACATCGATTTCGACAGGTTCAGCGCCCTGATCACGGCAGGCACGGTATTTGCCGCCGAACCCAGCAGAACAGCGGCCTTTCGCGCGTTCGAGCGGGCCAAGGCCGCAGGAATCCCGATCATCTTCGACGTTGACTACCGCCCCTACAGCTGGCCCTCCCCTGCCGAGGCCGCCGATGTGCTGTCGCGCGCGGGTGCAATGGCGGATGTAATCGTCGCCAACGATGAAGAATTCGGTTTCATGGCGGGCAGCTATGACAAGGGCCGCAGCAAGGCGAAATCGCTGGCAGAAGAGGGCGCTGCGATCGTGGTTTACAAGATGGGCCAGAACGGCGCAGTGACCTTTGCGGGCGGCGACACGATCGAAACCGGTATTTATCCCGTGGATGCCGTTAAGCCAACCGGCGCGGGCGACAGCTTCATGGCCGGTCTGATGGCCGCGCTGGCCGAAGACCGGTCCTTGCACGACGCCCTCCTGCGCGGCTCTGCCTGTGCATCGATTGTCGTCTCGCAGCCCGGCTGCGCGCCTGCCATGCCGACCACTGACCAGCTGGAAAGCTTCCTGCTCGATCATCCCGGACCCACCTGAAAGGACCGAAAATGCACATCGCCCCACACGACAATAACAATAAACCGATTGTGGATGCCGACGACCCGACGGTGCCCCTCAACTACTTCAACATCGTCAAATTGAAAGCGGGCGAAGCATTCGAGTATCAGGTGCCGGGATACGAGACCTGCATTGTGCCCGCCACCGGCACCGTCGATGTGTCCGTCGAAGGCGTGACCTTCGATGCGCTGGGGAACCGTGGCTCGGACGTCTGGGACGGGGAGCCCGAGGGCGTCTATGTACCGGTCGGCGCCAAAGTGACCATGGTTGCCACCCGCGATACCGAAACGTTCATTGCAGGTGCGAAATATGACAAGGTCCTCGATCCCTTCGATGTCCGTGTCGGCGGTATCGACAAGGTCCAATATGGATCGGACGACACAAAAACCCACCGCAAAATCAAACACATCCTTGGCCAGCAGCAGCACGACAAGGTGGGCCGCCTGCTGGTGTCGGAGCTCTTCACCGTCGGTCAGGGCGGCTGGTCCGGTTTTCCCGCGCACAAGCATGACACCGACCGCACCGATGATGCCGGCAACATTATCGAAACACGCCACGATGAAACCTACAATTTCCGGTTCCGCCCGAACCACGGGTCTGGCGTCCAGATACTGCAGCGTGAAGAAGGCAAACCCGGCGACGCCTATCAATTGATGGACGGCTCGACCATCATGATCGATACAGGCTACCACCCCTGCGCCGTGATGCCGGGGTACGAGATGTACTATTTCACGATCCTGGGCGGCCTCAGCCAGCGCAGCCTGGTCCAGTTTTTCCAACCGACCCATGCCTATCAGGTCGAAACGATCCCCGGCATCAAAGACATGGTCGCAAAGTTCAAATAAGACCTCTCCTTCATCTTGCCCGAAAACTCCCCCCGGAGGGTCGGCCAGCCCCAAGGACCATCCAATGCCACTTGCCACACTCGCCGAGGTGCTCACCCCCGCACTCTCCCGCAAATACGCGGTTGCGGGGCTCGTGACGCTGGGCTGGGAAGACATGCGCGCCTATGTTGCGGCGGCCCAATCGCTTGGCTGCCCCGTCATCCTGCAGGCCGGCCCCTCGTGTCGCGCCCACACCCCGCTTGCCGTATTGGGCGCGATGTTCCGGCACCTTGCGGCAGAGGCGGATGTGCCTGTGGTGGCGCATCTTGATCACGGCTACACCTTCGAGGACTGCCAGCGCGCGCTCGACGCGGGCTTTACCTCGCTGATGTACGATGGCTCGCGCAAACCGCTCGCACAGAATATCGAGGAGACCGCCCGGATCGCTCAGATGGCCCATGCCGCGGGCATCTCCTGTGAAGGGGAAATCGGGTTTGTCGGCTACGCAGACGGCGAAGACAGTGCGGGCACCGACCCCGCGCAGGCGGCCCGTTTTGCCCGCGAGACGGGCGTTGACGCGATGGCGATCTCGGTCGGGAACGTGCATCTGCAACAGGACAAGCAAGGCGGTCTCGACATCGATCGCATCCGCGCCATCGAAGCGGTGACGCAGGTGCCGCTGGTCATCCACGGTGGATCAGGCGTGCCGGTCGCACAGCGCCATACGCTCGCGACCACCTCCAATATCTGCAAGTTCAACATCGGCACCGAATTGCGCATGGCCTTCGGCTCCGCCCTACGAGCCGCAGTCGCCGCTGATCCCGACAGGTTCGACAGGGTCGCGATCCTGCAGGACACCCACGCGCCGATGGTCGCCGCCGCCCGAACCGTTCTCGAAGCTTTCGAAGCCCCCGCAAAGGAAAACGCATGAAACTCGCCATCCTCGGATGCGGCCGTATCGGTCAGGTCCACGCCCGCTCTCTCTCGCGGCTCGACGGGGCCCGTCTCGTTGCTGTGAGCGACGCAATTCCCGCCGCCGCAGAAAAACTCGCTACCGCCACAGGCGCCAAGTTAATGTCGTCCGACGCCATCATCGCGGACGACATGATCGACGCTGTCATCATCTGCACGCCGACGGACACACACTATGATCTGATCCATGCAAGCGCGCGGGCCGGCAAAGCGATTTTCTGCGAAAAGCCGGTCGATATGTCGGCGGATCGCATCCGAAGCTGCATCGACGTCGTAGAAGAAAACAGTGTTGCCTTCCTGACCGCATTCAACCGTCGCTTTGATCCGAATTTCGCGGCCCTTCAGGCCCGCATCGCTGCCGGAGACATCGGCAGCGTCGAAATTGTCACGATCCTGTCGCGCGACCCCTCCCCGCCGCCGGTGTCCTACATCCAAAGCTCGGGTGGCATCTTTCGCGACATGATGATCCATGACTTCGACATGGCGCGTTTCCTGTTGGGCGAAGAACCCGTGCAGGTTTTTGCCGTGGGGGCCGCGCTGGTGGATCCGGCGATCGGTGCAGCAGGCGATGTGGACACGGCCGCGGTAACGCTCACAACCGCCAGCGGCCGCATCTGCCAGATTTCGAATTCGCGGCGCGCCAGCTACGGCTACGACCAGCGCGTGGAAGTCCACGGCGAAAAAGGCATGCTACGCGCGGAGAATGTGCTGGAAAATCACGTGGAACTTGCAACTGCGCATGGCTTTGCCCGTGCGCCCACACTCAATTTCTTTCTGGAACGGTACGAAGCCGCCTATCTGCGCGAAATGGCCCATTTCGTGCAGGCCGTTCACGACGGCAAAGCACCCAGCCCGGGGATCGCGGACGGTCTGCGCGCACAGGTTCTGGCGGATGCAGCGGCAAAATCCTTGTCGACAGGACAACCGGTTCAGGTCTGAAGGGTCATGCGCGCCACATCCGCAATCAGGGCACCGAGGTTGCGGCGGGCGCACGGTGCGATCCGGCGGTAGACAAGGAATGTCAGGCTGTCCCGATCCCCGCGCGTGGCACAGCGCAACGCCTGGGCCAGCCAGGCCTCGTCGAAAGAGAGCTCGGGCGTTCCCGGCCTGAAAAAGACGGGCGCATGTCCCAGACCCTGACCTAGACACCGGATCAATACTTCGGAACCGGCATCGCGTGCTTTCGTTCGATCGCTTGCCAGAACCGCACAGGCTTCAAACAGATCGGTGCGAGGCGCTGAGCGGACCCGCGCCGCGATTGCGCGCAGATGGTCGATAGCAGCCGCCTGCGGCAGGTCCGGCACGGTCGGGGTAATCTCGATCCTTTTCGGTATTTCGATAACGCGGGCCAGTGCCATGGCGCATTCCTTATCCGACACTTTCAATCAGGTAATAGATGCGCCTCATGCGTCCAGAATTCAAGCGATACCTGATTTGAGCGAGACGCCTGTTTCCAGATCGAACAGGTGCAGCATCGGTGCACGCGGGGTCAGACGGATTGTCGTCCCTGCCGCGACATCAACCTGTCCCAGCTGGTGCAGGGTAAAGCGCGCGTGATCCGACAAGCTGCCGTAGACATAGCTTTCCGCCCCCAACTGCTCGACGGTATTTACCTTCATCTCGATCGGGCCGTCCTCGGTTATGTCCATGTGGCTGGCGCGTACGCCCAGTTCGACCCGCTGTCCGGGCTTGGTGTCAAAGCCACCTTCGGGCAACGCCACGACCGCACCGCTGTCGAGCGTGACCGCACGACCCTCCACGATCCCCTTCGCAAAATTCATTGCAGGAGAGCCGATGAAGCCCGCCACAAACCGGTTGCGCGGCGCGTTGAACAGATCGAGGGGCCGGCCGAATTGTTCAACAACCCCCTTGCGCAAGACCGCGATCTTGTCGGCCATCGTCATCGCTTCGACCTGATCATGCGTGACATAGATCATGGTGTTTCCGAGGCGGGCATGCAGATCGGTGATTTCTGCGCGCATCGCCACGCGCAATTCGGCGTCAAGGTTCGACAGCGGTTCGTCGAACAGGAAAATCTTGGGCTCCCGCACCACGGCGCGGCCAATCGCGATGCGCTGCCTTTGCCCTCCGGACAAGGCGGCGGGGCGACGGTCCATCAGCTCTTCGATCTGCAACATCCGCGCGGCCTCATTGACGCGGCGGCTGATCTCGGCACGGTCCATCGACAGGTTTTCCAGGCCAAATGACAGGTTCTGGCGCACGGACATATGCGGATAAAGGGCATAGGACTGGAACACCATTGCCAGCCCCCGCTGTGCGGCAGGCACGCCATTGACCACATCGCCATCAATGCTGACCGTGCCGCCCGTGACGCTTTCCAAACCCGCGATCATCCGCAACAGGGTGGATTTGCCACAGCCGGACGGCCCCACGAAAACACAGAACTCGCCCGATGCGATGGCCATGTCGATCCCGTGGATCACATCCACATCGCCGTAGGATTTTCGCAGCGCGTGCAGTTTCAGATCGGCCATCATTTGCCCCCTGTGTTGGCGATGCCGGTGGTGATGTATTTCTGGAGAAACACGAAAACCAGCGTGGTCGGAATGAGGCTGACGACAGTCATGGCCAGCCGATAATGTTCCTGGCTCAGATGTTCGCCACGGAATTCCAGCAGGCACAACTGGATGGTATAGGCCTCTTTGGTGGTGGCGATGGCAACCATCGGCAGGATCAGATCGTTCCACCGCCAGATGACAGACAGGATGCCCAGCGCCGCAAGCGCAGGCAGCGCAAGCGGCAGGATGATCCGCCAGTAGATTTTCCACTCAGAAGCCGCATCCATTCGGGCCGCTTCGATCAATTCATCCGGAATCGTCAGCATGTACTGCCGCAGCAGGAAAACGCCCGCAGGTGTTGCAGCGCCCGGAATGATCACCCCCCAGATGGAGCCTGACAGACCTGTCGCATTGATCGCCTTGAACACACCGACCAGCGTGATGGTGGGCGGCACCATCAGCGTGGCAAGGATCGCGATGAAGAAAAATGCCTGCCCCCTGAAGACGTATTTCGACAAGGCAAATGCTGCCATTGAGTTTATGAGCAAAGTGAGAAGTGTCGCGATCACAGTGACCAGAACCGAGTTTGTGAAACACGACGCGAAATCGACGTTTACGCCGAACGCACGGCCCGTGAGCGGTTCGAAGTAGTTGCCCCAGGATGCATCCACCACCCGCTCTGCGCTGGCCCCCTCGGTGGGCACGCGCACGACTTCATCGCTTGAATTGTCGACACGGCGGGCCGGAAAAATCTCGCGGTTGGGATCAAAGGACGGGGCGGCCCATTCGGTCATCTCTCCGGTCTCGGGATCGGGCGCGGTGACAAGGATTTGGGTCACCAGCCGGTTCGGCTCGAATGGATCGATGCCCAGAAACTCGGACAGGAGCCGGCGGTCTTCGGGGTCAAGCGGGGCCAACACCCCTGCCACATCCCGCTCGGCGCGGGCTGCCGCGTTCATCGACGGATACCGCAGCAACCAGTCGGGCAGGTTTTCACGGGCAATCACATCCCGCACCAGTGCAGGCACCTGTCCCAGATGTGAGCGCATCGCGTAAAATCCGCGCCCCGTCAGCGTTGCGAGGTATCCTTCGACGTCTTGCGCGGCGCGTTCTTCGGCACTCAGATCATCCCAGTTGAGCACCCAGTCGGGCTGATCGGGCATGATGAAAATCTCGCGCCCGTCGGGCCCGTAGACCGTGGCACGCGCCACGCGCACGAAGTCCGATGGCAGCAATGCCAGATCCTGCTTTTCAAGCTGGAACGACGACTTGACCGAATTCAGCGCAATCCAGCTTACCGGCAGGAAGATGATGAGAAATCCGAAAATCAGATAGGCGTAAGTCACCCAGTCGACCCAGCTGAGCCGCCCGCGCCCGTGGGTACGCGTCAGGAAATCGCGCACGGCGGTCATTGCTTGCCCTCTCGCGACGATAGCCACACCTGCAACAGTGACAGGATCACTAGAACGACCGCGACGATCAGCGACGCCATCGCCGCCACGCCCAGCCCGTTGGCCGTCGGCTGCCCACGCAGCCCCGAGGTTTCAAAGATATAGCCAACCAGCGATATCCACCGCACGTTCATGGCGTAGAGCTCCTCGAAGGCCTGAAACGCTTTGACAAGGCTGAGGACGGTCACAACCAGCAGCGTCGGCATCAGCAAGGGGATGGTGATGCGGCGCAGCATGCGGAATTCGGAGGTGCCGTCCATGCGCGCAGCCTCGTACAGGTCTTTGGGGATCGCCTGCAGCCCCGCGAGCAGGATCAGCATGTAGAACCCCAGATGCGCCCATGTATAGACGAAGACCGACCAGAACATGGTCCAGCTGGGATCTGTCAGCCACTGGATCGGCTCATCGATCCAGCCCCAGTTCATCAGGGTCAGGCTCAGCACGCCCTGACGCTTCAGGATCAGCGTCCAGAGGAAGCCGACAACGACGGGCGACAACATCACGGGATAGAAAAAGATGGACCGCCAGAACCCGCGCCCGACAATGTCCCGGTTGAGCGCCAAAGCGGTGCACAGCGCGAAAAAGATCATGATCGGCACCTGAAAGATGACGAACACGAACGTGTCGGCCACGGCGGCCAGAAACTTGTCGTCCTCGCGGTTTTCGAGGCCGGTATCGATCGACGTCTCCGCCAGCAATCGGTCCAGATTGTCGGCCCCGGCCCATTCGCGCGATTCAAAGTTGATCGACTGCCCTTCGGTCACCGAAAAGCCGATGTTGATGAAGAAGGGTGCAAAGGTGAACAGGCCAAAGACGAGCATGTTCGGGATGAGAAAGAGATAGGGCAGTCCGGTGGCCCCTGCCACCCGCTGTACCATCTCGATAGGCCAGCCAAGTGCCGACATCAGCTGCCCACCGATACCCCCCGTGGGGCGTACAAGAACCCAGCCGATCGCAAGATAAATCAGGACGGCGTAGGGCCAGCCGGAGGTGCCGAAGGCATTGTAAAGTGCATCAAGCATACGCGCCTCCGGCTGGCCCAGATTTTGGTTATTCGGCGATCTGTGCCGCGACGTCCGCGTCGATGGCCGTCAGCGCGTCATCCAGCGAAATCTCACCGGTGATGGCTTGGGTCATGTAGTCGGGGACGACGCCATAGATGACGAAGTTCTTGGCATAGCCCTGGAAGGTGAATGCCTGTGGCGTGGTTTCCGCGGCCTTGGACGCGTTGCCCGCAAAGACCTGCAGTGCCTGCGCGACGGCAGGAGACGCATCACCGTAATCTACACCGCTGGCTTGCAGGCCCTGGTGCGCAGGGATGTTGCGCGTCTGGGACGCAAAGGCCGCTGCCTGCTCGTCTGCCGCAAGGTAGTCGATGAACTGTGCCGCCGCTTCTGGCACATCGGTGCTTTCGAAGGCGACGATTGCCGCACCGCCGGGCATTGCGCCGCAGCCGCCGGGACCGCACGGAACGGGAACCGCTTTCCAGTCGAAATCGGTGATGTCCTTGGCGTAGCTGTTGATCATCCAGCTGCCCGACATGTGCATCGCCACGTCACCCGACAGGAACAGCGGTGCCGCGTTGCGGTAGCTGGTGCCGGACCCCGCAGGCCAGCCTTCGGCGGGCATCAGGCCGGATTCGTGCCATTTGACGAAGGTCTCGGCGAAATTGCGGAAACCTTCGTCCACGAGGATCGGATCGCCGTTATCGTCAAAGAATTTGGCGCCATAGGCAAATGCCGGACCCGCCATGCGGTGTGCCGTGCGGTCCATCGCCAGCCCCGCAGTGAGGCCCAACGCCTCTTTGACCTCCATCAGGGCCGCGGCCCATTCATCCCATGTGGCGCCGTCACCGGGCATGTCGACGCCCGCATCTTCGAACATCGATACGTTCACGTAGGGGCCGGTCACGGTCAGCTGTGTCATCCAGCCATAAACGCCATCGTCTTCGCCGCCGGGTTTGCGGAACCACGGCAGGGTCGCGCCATAGTTTTCTTCCCAAGCGGCGGTGTCGACGTAGTCGGACAGGTCCAGATAGTACTGGTTCAGGCCACCGAGGTTCGTGACACGCGCCACGTCAGGGGCGGAGCCGGTCTGCAACTGGTTTTCCAGCTGGTCGCGTACAACATCATAGCCGACGACATCCATCTTGACCGTGTGGCCCGTGGCGTCGGTGAAACCGTCGAGCATGCCCGCGATCACGTCACATTCGTTGCTGTCCTGATAGCACAGGAAATTCACCTCGTCCGCGTGCGCTGCAACCGCGCCACCCAGAATGGTCGCGGACAGGGCCGCTGCTTTTACCGTGTATTTCATGGTTTCCTCCCTTGGAAATACGTCTGTGTTGGTCGTGTCCGCCTTATTGATCGTCGGCGGTTGAAAGCGTGCCGAAGGCGCCGTTGAAAAACACCATCGGACTGGCATCACGCGTGGTCAGATTAACCACGCGGGAAATGAAAATGATATGATCGCCCGCTTCATACGTGGCGTAAGGTTCGCACTCGAACCGCGTCAGGCATCCCTCGACGAGCGGCGGGCCGCCGGGGTTGTCGGCCAGTGTCAGGCCCCCGAACCCAAAGGCGTCCTTGGTGAAACCCATGCAATCGTTACGCTGCGCATCAGCAAGGATGTGGATCGCGGTACGCTCGGCCGCCTCAAATGCCGCGCGGCGCTTCGAGGATTTGTCGATCGACCACAGAACAAGCGGCGGCTTCAGCGAAACGCTGGCAAAACTGTTGACCAGTATGCCCATATCGCCTTTGTCGGACTGGGTCGTCACCAGGGTCACACCGGTGGTGAATTTGCCAAGGCTGTCGCGGAAGCTGCGGGTATCAAAGGGCACAATCGGGCTCTGCATGGTCATCATGGCACCTCTTGCCCATTCGCCGCTTCGTAAAGCGCAAACCACGTCTGGCGGTCCATCCGCACTTTCAGCGCGTCGGACAGCTTGCCGATACGATCGAGATTATTCGTGCCCATGACCGGTACGATCCCGGCAGGGTGCGCCAACAGCCACGCCACCGCAACGGCATCGGCGCCAACGCCTGCCTCGGCGCCAACGTCCGCCAATGTGTCGTGCAGCCCCTTGTTGGCCGCATCAAACAGCGAGCCCCCGCCCAAGGGGGACCATGCCATCGCCGCAATGCCACGTTCCTGCAAATAGGCGAGATCGCCGTTCGTAAATGCCGCATTGGCCGTGAGTGACATTTCGATCTGGTTGGTGACCAGTTTGTTCTTCATCGCCGATTGCAACAGGGTCCAGTCGTGCAGCTTGAAGTTCGACACACCAACGCTGCGCACTTTGCCCGAAGCGATGACATCGTCCAGCGCCGCACCGGTTTCGGATTGGTCCATGAAAGGATCGGGCCGGTGAATGAGCAGCGTATCGATCGTGTCGATATTCATGAGACGCAGCGAATGATCGACAGACGCCATGATATGCGCGCGGCTGGTATCGTAGTGTTTGACGCGCGCATCTGCATAGCGGCCCATCGGTGCGACGATATCGCATTTGGTCACGATCTCGATCTGGTCGCGCAATCCGGGCGCAGCCTTCAGCGTCTGGCCCAGAATTTCCTCGGCCTCGTAGCCGCCATAGATGTCGGCCTGATCCATGGTGGTGATGCCCTGTGCCAGACAGCCTTCGATCTTGGCTTGCACATGGGCCTGCGATGTATCGCTGTCATCGCCCAGCCGCCACATGCCATAGACGATCCGGCTGAAGGACAGATCATCGGCAAGCGTCACGCGCTCCATTTTGGTGTCAGACATTAGCGGCGTTCTCCGGTTCCGAGAGGTGTTGCAGGTGTGCTGGCCGGGACGCGGCCATATGCGTGGGGCAATGAACATGTCTTGAGCTCTGGCAGCACCAGTTTGCCGACATAATCACATTCGTCCAGATGCGGATACCCCGAGAAGATAAACGACCGCATCCCCATTTTCTTGTAATTTTCAATTTCGCTCAGCACCTGATCGGCAGAGCCGACCAATGCCGCCCCACAGCCCGACCGCGCCCGCCCCACGCCGGTCCACAGGTGCGGCTCGATAAAGCCGTCCATATCCGCCAGTTCACGGTTGCGGGCCTGTTTCGACACGCCCAGCGATCCCGCGTCCAGCGCGCGGTTGCGGATCGCATCGCCCTGCCCGTCGTCCAGCTTGGACACCAGTTCCCGGGCGTATTCCCGCGCCTCGGCTTCGGTATCGCGCACGATCATGTGCACCCGCAGCCCGTAGTCCAGCGTGCGGCCGTATTCCTCGGCCTTGGCCGCCACGGTCTTCATGCGCCCGGCCAGCTCATCCTTGGTTTCGGGCCACATCAAATAGACGTCGCAATGCTCGGCGCACAGGTCGACGGCATCGGGGCTGTAGCCGCCGAAATACATCAGCGGGCCGCCGTTTTGCTGGTACGGCTTGACCGGATCGGTGGTCAGACCCTGAAAATTGTAAATATCGCCCTCGAAATTGATTTCATCGCGCGTCCAGGCCTGCCGCAAGATCTCGACCACCTCGCGCGACCGGCGGTAGCGGTAGGGTGACGGTTCCTTCTGCCCCGGAAAATCGGAGGAAATGATGTTGATCGTCAGCCGCCCCTCCAGCATGTGATCCAGCGTTGCAATGGTGCGCGCCAGCATGATGGGTTGCATTTCGCCACAGCGCACGGCCGCCAGCAGGTTGATCTTGTCCGTGATCGGCGCACAACCCGCCACGAAAGACAGCGTATCCTGCCCCACCTGATAGGACGAGGGACACAGGATGTTGCGAAACCCGTTTGCCTCCGACCGCTTCACGATCTCGGAGCAATGATCCCAGCTTGACCGCAGCGCACCATCGGGCACACCGAGATACTGGTAATCATCCGAACACAGCGCGGAAAACCACGAAACTTCAGCGGCATCCAGATCGGCAGAGGTGATGGGAACGATGCTCATGGGACTACTTTCGTGCTTGATTGGAACAGGTTAATCATGCAATTTGACCTAAATCAATAGTGGATCAATTTTTCCGATGCACCCCGCCCCGCCTGCCCGCGACAAGCTGCCGGCCTACATCCAGATCGCCGAAGTCGTCGCCCGCAACATTGCGTCCGGCCGGCTGCTGGACGGGGACAAATTGCCCACCGAAAGGGCGATGGCCGAAGAATATCAAGTGGCGGTGGGCACCCTGCGCAAAGCGCTGGATGTGCTGGTCGAACAGGGGCATGTCGAACGCAGGCAGGGGTCGGGCAACTATATCCGCCATGCCGACGGTGCGCGCTCCGTCTATGCGCTGCTGCGGCTCGAACTGCGCGGCGGGGGCGGATTGCCCACGGCTGAAATACTGGCAATCGACCACGTTCGCAAACCCGCAGGTGCGCCGCAATTCGGATCTTCTGCCATGGCGCACAGGTTCAGGCGTCTGAGGTTTCTCGATGGCAAGGCCGCCGCGCTGGAAGAGATATTCATCGACGCGGATCGCAGTGGGGCGATAGATGCGCAGGCGGTCTCCGAATCGCTCTACTACTTTTATCAACACGATCTGGGAATTCTGGTGAGCCGCGCCACAGACACCATCGGATTGGGCCATGTCCCCGACTGGACCTTGCACCGTTTTGGCCCCGACGCACAGTCACCGGTGCCCTTTGTCGAGCGCGTGGCCTACGACCAGAACACACAGCCCTTCGAATACTCCCGCACGTGGATCGACGCAGACATCGCCGCTTACGTATCCCGACTGAAATAGGAACGACCCAAATGACCACCCACTACGGCATGATCGGCTGCGGCATGATGGGCCAGGAGCACATCAAGAATATCAACCTGCTGCCCGACACCGCCGTCACCGCTATCTTCGAGCCCGACGCCGGTATGGCCGCGATTGCCCGCGACCTCGCACCGGGCGCCATTTTCGTGGACAGCCTCGATGCGTTGGTGCGTTTCACCGGGCTCGACGCGCTTGTCATCACCAGCCCCAATTTCTGTCACGCCGAACAGCTTGAGCAGATCGCAGCCGCGGTCAGCTTGCCGATCCTGTGCGAAAAGCCGCTCTATACCGACGCTGCCGATACCGCCCGGATCGCGCGTTTGCGCGATACCTACGGGGCGCCCATCTGGGTGGCGATGGAATACCGGTACATGCCGCCGATTGCGGCGCTGATCAAACAGGCGGCGCTGGAAACCGGCGGGATCAAGATGTTGACGATCCGCGAACACCGCTTCCCGTTTCTGGAAAAAGTCGGCGACTGGAACCGTTTCAACAGCAAGACAGGCGGCACGCTCGTCGAAAAGTGCTGCCATTTCTTTGACCTGATGCGCCTGATCGTGCAGTCGGATCCCGTACGGGTGATGGCCTCCGGCGGGCAGGACGTAAATCACCTCGATGAAACCTACGACGGGCACACCCCTGACATTCTCGACAACGCCTACGTGATTGTTGACTTTGCCAACGGTGCGCGGGCGATGCTCGAACTGTCGATGTTCGCCGAAGGGTCGGAGTATCAGGAAGTGGTGCACGCGGTCGGGCCGCACGGGAAGATCGAAAGCTACGTGCCGGGGCCGACGCGGTTCTGGTCGCAAGAACGCGGTCTGCCACCAACGCCACACTTGCTGATCAGCCCGCGCACGGGCGAACCGCCACGCCGCGTTGAAATTCCGGTTGATCCGCAGTTGCTGGAGGCGGGCGACCACAACGGCTCCACCTTCTATCAGCACGAGCGGTTCTTGCAGGTCGTTCGAGGCCGCGGAGAGGTAGAGGTCACGCTGGAGGACGGCGCGTGGGCCGTGGCGATCGGCATGGCCGCCCAGCAAAGTCTGAGCACCCATGAAGCGGTGAAAATCTCACCGCCGCTTCGGTAAATTCCCGCTCCCCTACCATAGTATCATAGACTCTGTCTGGCGTTTGAACGAAGGTCAGGGGGCATGAGCTATTTTCGGGAGGAACACCATGGCTTGGACGAAACCCATCATCCGCGAAATCGAATGCGGCATGGAAATCAACATGTACGGCCCTGACGGTGACCGCGAAGACGACGGCGGCGGCGTCCTGTTCTGAAAACCTGGCGCACGGAGGGTCCGATGAGTTTCCGTGCGCAAGTGCTTGGGGCGGCTGCCGGTGGTGGTCTGCCACAATGGAACTGCGGTTGCATGAATTGCAACCTTGCCCGCGCCGGTGACATCCCGGCGCAGACGCAATCGTCTGTGGCCTTTACAGGCAACGGGCGGGACTGGGCGATCCTCAACGCCTCCCCCGATATCCGCGAACAAATGGCACGCACGCCCGCGCTGCATCCCACCGGCCCACGCAGTTTGCCGCTGCATTCGGTGTTGGTGACAAACGGCGACATCGACCATGTTGCCGGATTGCTGATCTTGCGCGAACAGCAGCCCTTCACTCTTTTTGCGACGGGTGAAATCCACCAGGTTCTGGGGGATAACCCGATCTTCAACGCGCTCAACCACGATCTGGTCAAGCGCAGCGTCATCACGCTGGACACGCCGTTCACGCTTGCTCCCGACCTCACCGCGACCCTCTTTGCGGTGCCGGGAAAAGTGCCGTTGTATCTGGAGGGCAAAGAGGTCCAGACCGATCTTGAGGGCGAACAGACCGTTGGGGTCCACCTGCAAACAAACGGTAAATCCGCCTTTTACATTCCCGGTTGCGCCCTGATGAAGCCCGATCTGGCGGACCGCCTGTCAGGGGCCGACGCCGTGTTCTTCGATGGCACGCTCTGGCGAGACGACGAAATGATCACCGAAGGGCTAAGCCAGAAAACGGGGCAGCGGATGGGCCATATGTCGATGTCCGGGCCGGGCGGATCGATGGCCGCGTTCGAGACGATCGATGTCGCGCGCAAGGTTTTTGTCCATATGAACAACACCAACCCCGTTTTGCGACCATCTTCGGACGAGCGTCAGCACGCACAGGACGCGGGCTGGACCATCGCGACCGACGGACTGGAACTGGAGATCTGATGCCCCCTGCCCCCGCATCCCGCGCCGATTTCGAAGCCCGCCTGCGCCAGATTGGAGCCGAACGCTATCACGACAAACACCCTTTCCACCACTTGCTGCACTCGGGTGGCTGCACGCCCGCGCAGGTGCAGGCATGGGTCATAAACCGCTTCTATTATCAGGCCAGCATTCCGATGAAAGACGCGGCCTTCATGAGCCGCGTGGACGATCCCGCGCTGCGCCGCGCGTGGCGGTCGCGCATCGAGGACCACGACGGCACCGATACCAACGAAGGTGGCATCGCCCGATGGCTGAGACTGGCGGATGCCGTGGGTCTGGACCGCGATTACGTCGCCAGCAAAGCGGGCCTGTTGCCCGCGACACGGTTTGCCGTCGATGCCTATGTCCGCTTTGTGCGCGACAAGTCCCTGTTGGAAGCGGTCGCGGCCTCCCTGACTGAGCTTTTTGCCCCCAAGATACACGCCGCGCGGATAGAGGGGCTGCTGGCCAACTACGACTTCGCCGACGACAGCAGCCTGAGTTATTTCCAGAACCGCCTGAAAGAAGCGCCAAAGGATGTGGCGTTCGGTCTGAAATGGGTGCTGGACCACGCCGATACGGCCGAAAAACAGGAAGCAGCCGCGCAGGCGCTTATCTTCAAAACCGACGTTCTCTGGGCCCAGCTGGACGCCTTGCACGCCGCTTACGTCACGCCCGCGGCCATTCCACCCGGCGCGTGGCAGCCGGGCACGCATCTCATCCGGGACGTGGCGTGATGGCGATCGACGCCGAAGCGGTGCCGGTCATCCCGCGGGGCGTGCGGCTACACCACGACACGGTGCGCGGCATCTGGGTCCTGCTGGCCCCCGAACGGACCATCACGCTCGACCCGATCGGCCACGCGATCCTGACGCAAATCGACGGCACCAGCAGCCTGCGCAAGATCGTGTCGCAACTGGCCGCGCAATACGACGCAACGCCGGAGCAGATATCCGGTGACGTCGGTGATTTCGTTCGCGGGCTGGCCGACCGGCGCATTCTGGATCTGACGTTATGATGCCAAAACCTCCCATCGCCATGCTGGCCGAGCTGACCTACCGCTGCCCGCTCAGCTGTCCCTATTGCTCCAATCCCGTCGAAATGGCGCGCAAGGACAGTGAGATGTCCACGGATACATGGGCACGGGTATTCGACGAAGCCGCCAAGCTGGGCGTGCTGCAACTGCACCTGTCGGGCGGCGAGCCTGCATCGCGCCGCGATCTGGTCGATCTGGTCCGCGCCGCGCGCGGTGCGGGGCTTTACACCAATCTCATCACTTCGGCGATCGGGCTGACCGAACGGCGCCTGTCCGAACTCGACGCCGCCGGGCTCGATCACGTGCAGCTGTCGTTGCAGGGCACCAACGCGCAGATGGCCGATATGATCGGCGGATACCGCGGCGGATTTGATCGCAAGATGCAGGCCGCGCAATGGATCGTCGATGCGGGCTTTCCGCTGACACTCAATGCCGTGTTGCACCGCAAGAACCTCCACCAGCTTCCCGATGCAATCGATATGGCTGTGCAGCTCAAGGCGCGGCGCATGGAGGTCGCGGTCGTGCAGTTTCACGGGTGGGCCATGCTGAACCGCGCGGCCCTGATGCCGACCCGCGCACAGGCCGAGGAGGCAAGCCGCATTGTCGACGATGCCCGCAAGCGCCTCAAGGGGGTGATGGTCATCGACTATGTTCCGGCCGATTATCACAGCGATTACCCCAAACGCTGCATGGGGGGCTGGGGGACCACAGGGCTCAATATCACGCCGGACGGTATGGTTCTGCCCTGTCACGCGGCCCAGACCATACCGCATCTGAGCTTTGACAATGTCGCGGACAGGCCGCTTGCCGATATCTGGCAGAACGGTGCGGCCTTCAACGCGTACCGCGGCGATGACTGGATGCAGGAACCGTGCCGCTCGTGTGAGCGCAAGACACTGGATTTCGGTGGCTGTCGCTGTCAGGCGATGGCAATCGCCGGAGATGCGGCCGCGACCGATCCGGTTTGCATCAAATCCCCCCTGCACGGCAAAATGCAGGCGATGGCCGATGGATTTGCCGAAGACGCAGAGGCGGAACTGACCTACCGCGTCAGCCCCTAGCGGTCGACCGAGTTCAGGAAGTCCAACAGCTCCTTGCGGTCGATGGGTTTGGTCATCTGCCCCAGTCCCAGTTGCGCGCAGGTTTGCCGCAGCGCATTGCCACGGTCCGCAGATACAAGCCGCGCCGGCACATCTCCGTAGCGATCGCAAATCTGGGTATAGAGCTCGGCGCCGTTCATACCGCTGCCCAGCTGATAATCCAGCAGCAGCGCGTCGGGCCGTAGATCAATATCCCCCAGTAGCTCCAGCGCATCATCGGCCGATTGCGCATAGATCACGTCAGCGCCCCAGCGCTCCATCATCATCGACATCGCCCGCGCCAGTTGCGCATCGTTCTCCACCAGCAGCACAATCAGACCCGGCACCACCAAGGTTTCGCTGCCCGATCTGCGGGGGCGGGCGTAATCGGTCGGCGCGGCATCGCGCACGATCGGCAATTCGACCGCAAAGCAACTGCCCCGTCCCTGCTCCGAGCACAGCGACAGCGGGTGATCAAGGCTCTTGCAGGCCCGCTCCACAATGGCGAGACCCAGACCCAGCCCAAGCTGCGCATCGGCCTGATCGAGCCTTTTGAATTCCTGAAAGATGCTGCTTTGATCCTCTTTGGCAATGCCGCGGCCGGTGTCCCATATTTCGAGACGGGCCACTCCGCCGCGACGGCGCACGCCCACGCGGATCTTGCCATCATCGGTATAGCGAACGGCGTTGCTGATCAGGTTCTGGGCCACCCGCCGCAGGTATCCCGCATCGCTGCGCACCGTCAGGCCGCAATCGACGATCTGCAAATCCAGCCCCTTGGCCTTGGCCACGGGCGTCAATTCATCGCGCAACGGGTCAAGAATGGCGCGCAGGCTGACCGACTGGATGTCGAAGCTCGGCTTTGCCGCGTCCAGCTTGGAGATATCCAGCAATGCCTCGATGATCTGCTCGACGCTGGCCAGCGCGGTTTCGGCCTTGTCCAGAACGCCCAGATGCTCGGTCTGGTGCAGCTGGTCGGACAGCGACGACACAAAGAGTTTGGCCGCCGACAGCGGTTGCAGCAGATCGTGGCTCGCTGCCGCAAAGAACCGCGATTTCGATGCGTTGGCGCGCTCCGCCTCGCTCAGCGCATCGCCCAATTCGCGGGTGCGGTCATCGACGCGTGCTTCCAGCATGACATTCACATCGCTGAGCGCCTTGGCGGCCATCCGCTCGGCGGTGACATCGGTAAAGCTGATGACAAAGCCGCGGTCGGGCATTTCCTGACCAAAGATGCTGAGCGTTTGCTGGCCTGCGCGGGTCACTTCGAATGCGATGGGCGGGCGGCCTTCGACATAGTTCGCCCATCCGATCAACCGCTCCGCATCGAAACTTTCGGAAAACGTCAGCTGATCGCGCAGCCGTTCGAGCAACACGCCAAACCCGCGCCCCACCGCCATTGCCTGCGGGGGCAGGTCCAGCAACCGGTCGATCCGCCTGTTCCAGCCGACGAGGTTGAGATCGGCGTCAAAGATACAGACCCCCTGGTTCAGATGGTCCAGCGTCGCCTGCAAGATACGCGACTGCTGATCGCGCATACGGTCGCGTTCCTGCCGCTCCAGCCGGATGATCGCCGTCACATCCGTTTGCAGGATGACCGTTCCACCCCGCGCGGTGCGGTGTTCGCTGACCTGTAGCCACCGGTCATGGCTGAGGGCCACGTTGAATACCACGTGATCGTCGCGGTGCCGGTCCGTGCGGCGACGTGCCCATTCGGCCCGCTGCGTGCCTTCGGGCAGAGACAGAAAACGGCTGTTGGAAATCAGGTCAACGTAGTCGCCAAACGACAGCCCCGCGCGCAGGGTCGTGGCAACATCGCGCAAATCGCGGCAAAAGCGGCTGTTGAAAAGCACCAGCTGATCGTCGGGATCAAACAGCGCAAAGCCTTCGTTGATGGTCTCGATCGCCTCGGTCAGGTTTTCGCGGGCGGTTTCGGTTTCGCGGTTGGCGCGTTCGAGCTGGGCGTTGGATTCCTGCAACAGATCAAGCGTCCGCTCCAGATCGATGGTGCGTTCCTGCACCTGCACCTCGAGCAGTGCCGCGCGTTCGAATTGGGCATAGGCAATGCCGGACTGTTCGGTCTTTTGCTCCACCTTGCGCATCAACGCGCGGCTGATGGCGAGCAGCTTTTCGTTTTGCCGCTCCAGCGTGTCGTTTGGATTAATCAGCGACATCGCGGTCCGTGGTGCACGCGGGATAGATCGCAACACCGGTCATCGTGTGGTTGACGTGCAGCGGGCCGATCTGTTCGCCGTAGGTCGAAAACCCCACAACCTTGTGCTTGCGTAGCACCTTGCTCAGCTGTCGCGTCTGCTGTGTCTGCTCTGCCTCTAGCCGTCGCAGCAGGCAATCGCACCCCATGATGTCGCTGGGCGCACCGTCCTGGGCCAGTTCGGCAAGGCTCGTCTCGAGGTGGTTGGCCATGTGCTGCGGTTCGGCAAGCGTCAGAACCATGCCTTCGTCGATGGCGGAAAAGAACACCAGTTCGCCCACTTCGTTGATCCGCTGGATGGCGCGCACGTGGTGGGTGGACCCGATGCGCACAACGACTGGATGCGAGGCAAAGGTAAACTGGTCCAGCTGTTCGGGGTCCTTGCCCACCAGACGGGCGTATTCGCGGGCGGCCGGTTCGGCGTTGATTTCCTTGACCACGCGGCGGTCGGGGTCCGCTTCGGTCACGACCATCTGGGTGTCGGTCGGCACGAGGTGGTCAATGCTGAACACACGCGTCTGGTGATCCGTCAACACCACGCTGAGCACCGCTGCATTTTCGCACACCCGCCCGTTCAGCGCGACCAGCGTGCGGGCAAATTCAGTGCCATCTCCGGCGGATCCGCCAAACAGGGGAATGTTGCGCAACGCCGGCGCAATGGCCGCGGTCAGCGTATCCTCGCGCAGGGACAGCCCGTCGATGACCAGAAAGCCGAATGCCTGCCGCTTGGTACTGTTGGCGTCCCGCAACACCGCCGTGTCGACGGCGATGCGGTCCAGAACGCTCTGTGTGTTTCCGTCGTCAAGCTCTTCGATCAGAATGGAGGTGGACGCAAAATGTGCCGCCGGAAACCCGGTGGCGATGATCACGCCGTCCTCGTACCCCCCGGCCCCGATTTCACCGGCGGTGGTGCAGGCCACGACATCGATTGCTCCGAAGACTTCGGATGCACGGGCAACAAGTGCTGCAAAATCGGCACGCGCCGGAATGAACAATGCGACCAGCGCCAAAGGCTCGGTCGCGATCTGAGTGTGTAAATCCGCAATGGCATCGTCCGCATCCCAAGCCACTTGGCCCCGACACAACGCCTGCCCTGCTGCTGAAGCTGGCTGACCTTCAAACATGCTGGCTGAGTTCTCCCTGAAGGAAGGATAGGCCCGCTAGTCGTCGTTTGGCAAGGATTCTGAAAACCGCGCTTCATGCGCGACCAAAACGGCCTGCGTGCGGCTTTGGACACCGAGTTTGCGCATGATGGCCGTGACATGCGCCTTGACGGTGGTTTCGGCAATCGAAAGGTCAAAGGCAATCTGCTTGTTCAGCTTGCCCTCACAGATCAGATTGAGGATGCGCGCCTGCTGGTTGGTCAACGAGGACAGGCGTGACAGCCTGTCGTCGTGCGCCGCTTCGGCTGCGCCTGCGACATAGCCGTCCGGCGTAAAGACCCGGCCCGCGCCGATATCGTCGAGCGCCTCTTTGAACACGGATCGGCGGCTGTGCTTGGGCACGAAACCCGATGCCCCGATGCTGATCGCGCCGCTGATGATGGCGTTGTCCGTCATGGACGACACAACAATTACCTTGGTGCTTTCTGCCGCCCGTTTCAGGCGCATCAGACCGTCCAGCCCGCTGACGTCCGGCAGATTGAGATCGAGAAGGACAAGATCGGGGTCCGGCAATCCCTGCAATGTCTCGAGTGCGGCTTCGAGACAGTTGGCTGTGCGAACCACCGCATAATCCGCCACTGACCGCAGCGTCAGCTCCAGCGCGTCGCAGAACAGGGGGTGATCGTCGACGATCAATGCCCACGGTGCGCCCGCGTCGGTCTGCGGGTTTTCGGCGGGAGGGAATTCATGCGGTGTCATGGGATCAGCTTAGGATGGGAGCCAAAAGATGTCTGTTGCCAAATAGTCTTAGCCGCACGGCAGGGGCGCCGATAGCGCAAAAGCAAAACGCGCCCCGGCCAGACCGGAGCGCGCTGTGATGATCCAGAGAGATCGCGAGATCAGTTGGCGGAGGCTAGCTGTTCGGGCAGACGGAATGTCCACAGCATACCACCCTGGTTGAGGTAGTTGACCTTCTTGGCCACTTCGCCGCCCCACAGCGGCACCGCGCCGCCCCAGCCGGAGATCACGGTGACATATTGCTCACCGTCCTGTTCCCAGGTGATCGGCTGGCCCACGATGCCGGAGCCGGTCTGGAAGGACCAGAGCTCTTCGCCGGTTTCGTCGTCAAAGGCGATGAACTTGCCCTCGGGCGTTCCGGTAAAGACCAGCCCCCCCGCGGTGCTCATCACGCCACCCCAGAGCGGCGCGTCGTTCTTGTACTCCCACTTCAGCTCGCCGGTGTCGGGGTCGATCGCCTTGAGGCTGCCGATGTGGTCTTCGTAGTTGGGTTTGATCGTGAAACCCGAACCAAGATAGGCCGCGCCCTTTTTGTAGGTGATCGGCTCGTTCCAGATGTCCATGCCCCATTCGTTGGAAGGCACGTAGAACAGACCGGTCTTGGGACTGTGCGCCATGGGCATCCAGTTCTTGCCTCCCAAGAAGCCGGGCGACGAAAAGACGACGGAGCCTTTCTTGCCATCAGCGGCTTCGGCAGGATCGCCGGGCCGGTTTTCCTCGATAAAGATCGGGCGCCCCGTGTCGTCGATGCCGCTGGCCCATGTGATGTCCTTGACGAACGGCACGGCCGAGACGAACGCGCCATCTTCGCGGTTGAGCACGTAGAAGAAACCGTTCCGGTCGGCCGTGGCAAAGCGCTTGTTGCCTTCGCGGTCCGTGTAGGCGACGACTTCGTTCACGCCGTCATAGTCCCACCCTTCGCGGGGGGTCGTCTGGAAGTGCCACTTGATTTCGCCGGTTGCCGGATCGATGCCCAGACGGGACGCGGCATACAAGTTGTCGCCCGCGTTGCCGTCCGTCGGGGTGCCTGCGTTGCGCAGGTGGCTGTTCCATGGTGCGGGGTTGCCGGTGCCAAAGACCAGCGTGTCGGTATCGGCGTCATAGGATCCGCCCAGCCACGTGGCACCACCGCCCGTTTTCCACATGTCGCCGGGCCACGTCGCGTTCAGCGTACCGGTCATGGTGCTGTCTTCGCCGTTGAGTTGACCCATGTGGCCCTCGATCACCGGCCGGTTCCAGACCAGCTCACCGGTCTCCGCATCGCGCGCCTGCACGGCGCCGACAATGCCGAATTCACCACCGGAATTGCCGGTCACGACCAGCCCGTTCACGATCAGCGGCGCGGCGGTATAGCTGTAGCCGGCCTTGTAATCCGCGATCTTCTTGTTCCAGACGACGTCGCCGGTGTCCTTGTTGAGCGCCACGATCCGCGCATCAAGCGTGCCGAAATAAATGTTGTCGCCATAGATGGCGGCACCGCGATTGACCACGTCACAGCAGGGCAGGATGCCTTCGGGCAGACGCGCATCGTATTGCCAGATCTCTTCGCCGGTTTTCACGTCGATGGCATACAAGCGGCTATAGGATCCGGTGATGTACATCACGCCTTCGGACACCAGCGGCTGGGTTTCCTGACCGCGCTGTTTTTCTCCGCCAAGGCTGAAGGCCCATGCGGGTACGAGGTTCTTGACGTTGTCCTTGTTGAGCGTTTCCAGCGGCGAGTACCGCTGCAGGTGGCGGCCCATGCCGTTGGTCAGAACGTTCCCGACGGATGCGGTGTCGCCCGCCAGATCGGCTTCGGTGATTTCGGCTGTGGCAGCGCCGGTCAGCAGCAGGGATGCCGCGGCGGCCATGACTAATCTGTTCATTCTGTTCCTCCCATGGGTATCGGCCTGTCGCACCTGATCCTGGCGCGTTCGGGCCACTGCGTAAACGATGCGCCTAAAGTCGCAGCGCGGCTATTGAACAATGGTCGTAAGACCCCGTGGCACGCACCGACACCAAAGTCGCACTGCGCCAAACGCGCCGAAACAGGTAGATTCGCAGGCAAAAGGGAGGGTGCGCGATGCGTGTGATCTTGGGCGCGATTGCCGTCGGCGCGATCGGTTTTGCGGCAGCTGCAGAGCAAACGAAGACCGTCAATCTCGAAGATGCCGAGGGCAACCGCATCGCGATTGCGACGCTGGATCTCGCGCCCGACGGCACCTACGCGGTCGAGATGAACGACACGGTTTTTGCCAACCATTTCCTGTCGATGCGTCCTTTCAAATGTCTCGAAGGGCCGTCCAAGAACTGGTGTCACGTCCCCTATCCCTATGACATCCGGCGCGACATCAGCGCCGATCTGACAGACCTCGAATACGACTTTCTGTTCGTGTGGAAGGGCGCCCGCGAATACGGCATAAACATGTGGAACGGTGTCTATTACCGCATCGTGCAGCAGGGCGATGCGTGGCACGGAACGCTACATGAGATGGACATGGATCTGCTGTCTGCGCCCCCTGCGGCGGGCAATCTTCGCCCCCTGCGCGCACAGGATATTTTGTCCAGCGACCCAGAGAGCCATTGGTTGCCCCGCCTGATCATCGAATAGGATTTAGAAAAGAGGCGCGTATTTCCAGTTGTCCGCGTCCGGCGTGATTTCATCCAGATCGTAGCCCGCACCCTGCAGACGTTGCGCGACTTTCAGACCGGCCTTTGCCGCCGCATCTACATACTGTCGGCCAAGCGCTTCGTCGCGGGCCACACCGTGGCCGCGCATCAGATCGACGCCGTAGTTGAACTGCCCCACCGGATCACCGGCATCGGCCGCCCGTTTGTCCCATTGCGCGGCCGCGTCTGGGTTGTAGTCACCCCCCAGCCCGTTGTTGTCGAGCTGCCCCATCCACGTCATCGCGCCGGTGTATCCGTCCCGCGCGCAGGCCTCGAAAATCTTGCGCGCGTTTTCGTGGTCGCCCGATTTGGTCATCATGTATCCGCTGGCGCACAGCGTCATCGACGTTTTGCCGCGCGCAATATCCTCCATCTGTCGACCCCAGGTCATTTCATCGGGGTTCAGCGTGCCGAACTGGGCCGGGTCTTCGGCATTTGCAACGGTCGCGGCGGATAGGATGAAAGGCAGAAGATGTCTCATAGCGGTTAACATAGCATGAACCGGGCGACACAGCACTGCCGCCATGGTCGTAGGCCGCCTAGCGCCGCCCGATACGGCCGCGCGCCGGATCATAGCCCCACAGGGCAAGAGCAGTGAAAACCCCGGCCGCCAGCACCGTCCAGGCAAGTGCTGCAAAATTGGTCTGGCCGTAGAGCGCGAAGCGGATAAGTTCGACCCCGTGGGTGAACGGGTTGACCGCGCAGATGGTGTACAAAAGCTCGGAGCTTCCGGCCATTTTCCACAGGGGATAGAGCGCCGAAGACAGAAAAAACATCGGGAAGATCACGAAGTTCATCACGCCCGCGAAGTTCTCCAACTGCTTGATCAGGCTCGACAACAACATCCCGAGCGCGCCCAGCATGAGCCCCGTGACGACAAGCGCGGGCAAAGCCGCGACATAGCCCAGCGCCGGCATGGTGATGCCGAAGGCCGCCGCGATGGCGAGAAAGGCATAGACCTGCAGGATCGAGATGGCAGTGGAGCCCAGAAGCTTGCACAGCAACAACCACCACCGCGGCAGCGGCGCGGTAAGCAGCAGCTTCATGGAGCCCATTTCACGGTCGTAGATCAGACTGAGAGACGACTGCATCCCGTTGAAAAGAAGGATCATTCCGCACAACCCGGGCACGATGTAGGTCTCGTAGGTGATGTAGGTCTGATAGGGCGGGATGATGCTGACCCCGAGTGCTGCGCGGAAACCTGCGGCGAAAACCAGCAACCACACGAGCGGCCGGACAAGCGCTGCGACAAAGCGTTCACGCTGGTGCACGAACCGCAGCGCTTCGCGCCAGATGATGGCGCGTGCGGAGGTCAGATAGGCGGTCATGCAGGGGCCTGTGTCAGGGTCAGGAAACGGTCCTGCAACGGCAGATCGGCCGCGATGTCGCGGGCAATGCCATCGGCGCGTATTTGCGCCCTGTGCAGGATCACAAGACGGTCATCGGGGTAGACTTCGTCGGTCAGGTGCGTGGCCCAGAGCACGCTGATGCCATCGTCGCTAAGCCCATGAACGTGCTTGGTAATTCCGTGTCGGGCTGCGGCGTCCAGACCGACCGTGGGTTCGTCGAGCAGCAGCACCCGGGGGCGGTGCAGGAGGGCGCGGGCGATTTCGGTGCGGCGGCGGTGGCCGCCGTTGAGGGTGCGGGCGGGTTCGTCGGCGCGCGCACGCATGTCGAGCCGGTCGAGCGCGGCGTCAATCGCGGCGCCCGCAGCCTTACCCGACATCCCGTGCAAGGCCGCGAAATAGCGCAGGTTCTGCCGTACGCTCAGGTCCAGATCCAGGGTGGATTGCTGGAACACGATACCCAGTTGCGCCAGTGCCGCGCGGGGGGTTTCGGACAGATCCTGCCCACCGATTTCGATGCGGCCCGCAGGCGCCACGAGCAGCCGTGTCAGCAGGTTGAAAAGCGTCGATTTGCCCGCCCCGTTCGGGCCAAGAAGAGCGCAGAAGCGGCCCGCCTCCACATCGAAGCTGACCCCGTCGAGCGCGCGTTTCGGCCCATAGGAATAAGACAGGTCAGAAACGCGCAATCCGGTCATTCAATAGTGATTTCAATGCGTTGTGTTTCACCGGTGGAGCCGGGTATCTTCATGTAGTAGCGCCCCGGCTTGATCGCGAGAAAGCCGATTTCCATTTCTCCGGCCTCGTCGAATTCAACACTGTCGAGCCCGAGGGGCCGGATTTCCAGACCCTCCACGACGATCTCGTCGATCCAGATGGCGCGGAAGAATTCGGGGCCGACGAGTGCCAGCTCCTGACTGCCGTCACCTTGAATTTCGAACTCGTAATAGGTGCCCGATTTCAGGGTCCAGGGCGCGTCCGAGATCGGCTCGCCTGCGGAAAGGATCAGGGGCGGCAGGTCTTGCTTGTTTTTGCCCGACAGGACGCCGGCCGCGCCGAAGCCGTGACCGTCGGCGACGGCCGGTGCCGCGGCAAGCGACGCGATGAGGATGAGGGATTTGAACATGGAAACTCCTGTAGAATTTGAGTGTCACACACTGTGCACCGGACGTACACAGGCTGTGCATACGATCCGGTTACGGGCGCAGGGCGGCCCCCCACGGAAAACGCCCGACCTTGATCGACTTGACCGCCTTGCGCGATGCCACATCGATGACGGTCACATCGCCGGAGACCCCGTTGGTGGTGTACAGCTGGCTGCGGTCCTCGTTGAAGGCCATGTGCCAGACGCGGCGGCCCACGAGGATGTAGTCTTCGACCTCGTAGGTGTCGGCGTTGACGACCGCCACGTGGTTCGAGGGGCCCAGCGCGACGAAGGCGTGCGTGTCACCGGGGGTGAATTCGAAACCGACGGGCTGCACGCGGTCGGGGTGCACGCCCTGCACTTCGAACGTGATTTTCGCCAGTTCGGCCTGATCGGCGACGTTGAACACCGTGAGCGTGCCGCCGATTTCGGAGCTGACCCACATCTGCGTGCCGTCCTTGGCAAATTCGGCGTGGCGCGGGCGGCTGTCGACCAGCGTGTTGGCAAAGAGTTCGTTGGTCGCGGTGTCGATCCAATGCGCCATGTTCGTCGTCTCGGAGGTGGTGATCGCGATCTTGCCGTCGGGCGACACGGCCATGCCTTCGGGTTCGACGCCCACGTCGATCTGGGCCACGACCTTGCGGGTCTGGGTGTTGACCACGGTGGTGATGGCGTCGTCTTCGTTGGCGATGAACAGGTGGATGTCGTCGGGGTGCAGCACGAATTGTTCAGGGTCTTCGCCCGAGGGCAGATCATGCAGGATCTTGCCGGTTTCGGGGTCCATCACCTGCACCGCGTCGCTGTCGGAGGCGCAGATATAGACGCGGCTGTAGTCCTTGGAAAAGGTGATGCCGCGGGGCCTTTCACCGGTCTCGTAGGTTTTGATGACCTCGAGCGTGTCGGTGTCGATGACGCTGACGGTGTCGTCCTTTTCGTTGGTGACCCAGATTTCACCGGCAGCCACCGGGCTGGTCAGCAGGGTCGTCAGGGCAAGGGCGGTGCGGATCATTTGTAGGCCTCGCAGGTGCTTTCGGGCCGGTCGAGACCCAGTGTGTCAAGTTCGTTGGTCTGGTGCAGGAACCCGTCGAGCGGCGCCTGCGCGACCAGCGCACGGGGGTGCGCCACGGCGATGGGTTGGCGCAGCTGACCGTTCCAGTCGCGGAAGGTCAACGGGCGGCCCTTGAACCCGGCCAGTTCAAAGGCGTCCGACAGGATATAGTCGCGCAGCGTGTCGGAATCGGCGGCGTTGGTGCGCGTGACCGCTTCGCCCAGGGTGCGCACGGCGGCCCATGCGGCATAGTCCTGTGGGCGCATCGGGCGGGCCGATTGATCGTTGAAGCGGCTTTGCAGTTGGGCGGCGCCCCATTGTTCGATCACCGGTGACCATGTGAGCGCCGACAGCCCTTCGGAGCCGGTGACGGGCCGTGCGTTCCACGTGTTATAAAGAATGTAGCGGCCGAAATCGTCGACTTCATCGGCCACGACAAGCGCGTCGTAATCGCCGAAGTCCTGTGTGAAAAGCGGCACTTCCTGCGCCGCGTTGCGCCGCATGTCCGCGTCAAAGGCCCATGTTTTTTCGCCCGACAGTTTCAGCCCAAATTTGCGCAGCGACGTCTTGATCGCCGCGGCATAGGCCAGATCGGCGGGATAGGTGCCGGTGATCATCACGATGTCCGACCAGCGTTTTTGCACAAACACCTGCGCCAGCGCGTCGGTGCGCATGGCCACCGAGGGCAGCGTGTGCAGAAGGTTCGCGCGGCAGTCGCCGTTGCGCAGCGCCGTGTCACCGGCGGACGTGTTGAACAGCAGCGCCTGTGCCGCTTCGGGCAGATCGGCGATGGCCAGTTGCACCGGTGCGGTAGCATCGAGCAGAAGATATGGCGTTTGCGCCAGCAGGTCGCGGGCGGCGGCGACGTGATCATCGCCCGCGTCGATCTGCGTTTCGATCAGCGTGTAGGACTGGCCCAGAAACTTGCCGGTCGTGTTGTTGTCGGCCAGCCCCAGCCGCGCGCCTGCCAGCCCGCGGTCTTCGGGCACGGGATCGAGGTTGGACAGTGTCGGGGGTGCCGGTTCGACGACTTTCAGATACCCGATCTGCAGCGTGGTTTCGGCGGTCGCGATCTGCGCCCAAGCCGCCAGAATGAGCCCCGCAAGTGACGCTTTGCGCATCGTGTACTCCCTTGTTCGGGCAAGCCTAGCGTGAGGGCCGCCCCCGTTCGAATACGACCATGGTCGGGGCTGATCGGGGGGGCATCGTGCCCAACCGCAACCAAAGTCCAATACCGCAAGCCCCCTGCCCTGATAGACATGGTTTCAATGATTGCACGCCTGTCCCGAGGAGAACAGACATGAGCACGCCCACCCGTTTTTGGACCCTTTTCGCGGCGAGTTTTGCCGCGGCCACATTGGTGCACGCCCACGGGGATGTGGCGCCACAGGCTGTCGATACCGCCGGATTGCCGCAGACCGGCGAGGAGTGGCTGATCGAGAACCCCTACCGGGCGGAGACGGCGGGCGAGGACGTGTGGCAAAAGGCCATCGAGATCGGTGCATCTGGCTACAACCAGAACTGCGCGCGGTGCCACGGGCTCGAGGTCGTCTCGGGCGGGTTGGCCCCCGATCTGCGGTATCTGGAGGCCGAGGAATACGGCGACGAGTGGTATGTGGAGCGGTTCCGCACCGGATACACCCAGAACGGCACCACCAAGATGCCCGCCTTCGGAGAGCTGTTGGGTCAGGATGCCGCCTGGGCCATCCGCACCTATATCGAGACGCGGCCCGATGGCGACATGATGGACGAAGTGTCGGGCGAGTTGAAGGACCTGCGCGATCAGTTGGAGGGCTATGCCGACGGGGCGGACGGGGCGGACCCCGATGCGCTGAAGGCGCGGCTCAGCGAGATTGCGGGCGGCATCGAAACCCTGTCGGGGGCTCCGGTGGCCGACAGCGTGGCCTACCGCGCCGCGCGGGTCATTGACGGGACGCCCGCGGGATATAAGACTGCGGCCGAAACCCTGACGATCGGTCTGTCCGCTGCGAATTGAGATGCGCCTTGCCACCTGCCTGATCCCCGCCCTTGCGGCGGGGCTGATCGCCCTGGGCGCGCCCGTGCGGGCGGCGGACCCCTGCGCCGATTACGTGCCACAGGACCGGCCCCAGAACGTGAGCCGTGACATCGTGGGCCAGGAGCTGGACCAGATCATCGAGCGCGGTCACATGCTGTTTGCCGTCTACGAGGATTATCCGCCCTATAGTTTCGAGCAGGCAGGCCAGCCCCGCGGTGTCGATGTCGAGATTGCCCGGCTGATTGCCGCGGATCTGGGTGTGGAGGCGCGGTTCAACTTTGTCGCCGCAGCCGAAAAGCTAGAGGCCGATCTGCGCAACAACGTCTGGAAAGGTCCGATCATCGGCGGGCGCGTGTCGAACGTGATGATGCGCGTGCCTTATGACAGCGCCTTCAAGTGCCGTGTGGAGCAGGTGGTTTTTACCGGCCAATATGCCGCCGAAAGCGTGGGGATTGCCTTTGACGCGGCGGTCTATGCGGACGAGAAACCGGTGCCCGCCTATTTCCGGTTCGACCCGGTGTCCGTGGAGAACGACAGCATTTCGGATTTCTATCTGTCAGGGTTCGCGGGCGGACAACTGGCGGGCAAGGTCAGCCGGTTCGACGACATGCAGGCCGCGATGGCGGCGCTGGCGACGGGCGAGGTCAAGGCGGCGATGGGCCCGCTGGGCCAGCTGGAGTACGGATTGCGCCCGGGCCTCGAGGTGCACCAGCCGCCTCTGGCCGGTTTTGCGGTGAGCCGCTGGACCCTCGGGCTCGCGGTGAATTTTCGCTACAGGCCGCTGGCCTATGCGGTGGATGACGCGGTCTATGCCGCCTTGCAGGACGGTCGGATCGCGGCCATCTATGCGCAATACGGTCTGACCCACCAGCCCCCTGAAAGATAATGAGGAGTGCGACATGAAACTGAGCGACACCAAGACGATCAATGCCGACCGCGAGACGGTCTATGCCGCCCTTCTGAGCCCGGAAGTGTTGAAGGAATGTGTGCCCGGGTGCCAGGACATGAGTGGGTCGCCCGAAGAAGGGTTCGAGGCCACCGTGGTCCAGAAGGTCGGCCCCGTGAAGGCCACCTTCAAGGGCGCGGTACAGCTGTCCGACATGACCGCCCCCGAGAGCCTGACCATCAGCGGCGAGGGCAAGGGCGGCGCGGCCGGTTTTGCCAAGGGCGGTGCCGATGTGCGGCTGGAGGCCGACGGGGCGCAGACCATTCTGCACTATGACGTGGAGGCCAAGGTCGGTGGCAAGCTGGCCCAGTTGGGCAGCCGCATCATCGACGGTTTTGCCAAGAAGATGGCTGACCAGTTTTTCACCAACTTCCAGGACGCCGTTGGCGCGCCTGTGGAGGGGGAAGAGGAAGACGCCGACGCACCCAAGAAAAAGGGCTGGTTCCGGCGCGGATGAGACTGCGGGAGGGGCGCTGCCCCGCCTGACCTGCGGTCCGGCCCCCCGGAGTTTTTCCGGCAAGATGAAGCGGCGTGTCAGAGTGTCGCCAGATCGCCCTGTGTGTCGATCAGCGTGACCCGGTGCAGGCCCAGTGCCGCCGCGGCGCGCGCGATGGCGGGTCTTTGCATCAGCACAAATGCGGTCGAGGCGGCATCTGCCACGGTGGCGGTGTCGGCTTCGACGCTGACCGTGGACCAGTGCGGGGTGGCGCGGGCGTGCAGGATATGGCCCTGCGGGCCCAGTGGTGTGGCCGCGGGGCTAGAGGTGGCGATGGCACGGTCCGTGAGGGTCCGGTGGCCCATGCTGCCCTGCAGCGGATCGTGCAGCCCCAGCCGGTAGGGACCACCCGTGGCGCGGTGTTCGCCCATGTTGACGAGGCAGTTCGTCAACCCGTGCGCCTGCAGGGTTTGCGTGACCAGATCGGTGGCGAACCCCTGTGCGATGCCGTTGAAGGTGAGCGCCTGTCCACGCCCCAGCGTGATCCGGTCGGCGCGGTGCACGACCCTGTGCCAGCCGATGGCCCTTCGGGCGGCCGCGGTATCGGCCCCCTGTGCGATGGCCTGCCACAGCGGTTGGACCGTGGGGTCGAAGTGCCCGTCCGTGGCGCGGTGCATCCGGTCTGCGTGGTCCATAAGGGCACCAAAGAGCGGACCGGGGGCATCGAGCTGGCCGGTGGCGTTGAGGCGGCGCAGATCGGAGCCAGAATCGTAGAGGTTGAACGCCGCCTCGACCGCGCGCAGCCGTGCGCGGGCGGCGGCCAGTGCGGGCGCGGCCATCGGCGCAGGTCCGGTGAGCGTGATCGCGACATCGGCGCCGAACGCGCGCCCGTGCCAGTGCTGCGCGTGCCCCGCGGCGGGTGCTGCGAGCGCGGCGGCGGTAATGGTCAGGAAGCGGCGGCGGGTCAACATCATTGCGCGGCCATCCCTTGCAGGCGCCGGTCCCGCCGCGCCGCGATGATCAGAGGCACGCATTTGTCCGCGTCATCGTGGATTGTCACGCAGTCAAGGCATTGGAAACATTCCGAATACTGGATTTCGCCGGTCTGTTTGATCGCGCCGTAAGCGCATTTGACCTTGCACAGCTGGCATGGGCTGCCGCAGGCGTCGCGCCGGTCGATCCATTTGCGGGTGCGGATCAGCCCGCCGATGGCCATGACCGCCCCCAGCGGGCAGACGTAGCGGCAAAAGCCCTTGAAAAGCACCATCGAGGCGAGCAGCAGCCCCACGGCATAGGCCACGTAGTACCATTCGCGGATGAAGAAGGTGGTGATGGCGGTCTTGAAGGGTTCGACCTCGATCGCCTTGTCAAGCCGTGCGGGGGCTGTCAGCAGCACCGCCAGCAGCCCGAAAAGTACGATGTATTTGAGCCACTTCAACCGGTCATCCCAGAGGGCGGAAGGCTCGATCTGGGGCAGCCGCAGCAGGCGGCCGATGTGGTGGGCAAATTCCTGCAGCGCGCCGAAGGGGCACAGCCAGCCGCAGAAAAGACCCCGCCCCCAGAGCACGAACCCCAGCAGGGTCACGCCCCAGATCGCGAGCGAAAACGGATCGTAGAGCAGGAAGGCGAAGGAGCCGCCGTCGAGGGCCGTGCGCACCACGCCCAGCGGCGTGGCGATGGACAGTTGCCCCTGCCCCCACCAGCCGATGAACCCCACCACGAAGGCCAGAATGCCCAGCCGGATCGGTGTGAAGTGCCGGTGTCCCGCCAGCCGGTTGAGCCGCAGCCCCAGAAGCGCCAGAAGCCCGGTGAGAAACACCCCCAGCACGATGAGATCGCCTTGTCGGCCGCGGACCGCTTCGAGCCATGCCGGCGCGGGGACGTAGACTTCGGGGCGTTTGAAAAAGCGTTGGTCGGTCACATGGGTTGCGGTCAGCTGGACCGAGCCGATTTGCGGCTGGAACACGCCGTGTTCGCGCAACGCCTTGATCTGGACCGTCCATTCGGCGGCGGGATCGAAGCCGAGCCGCCGGTCGGTGCGCAGGATCAGCGCGGTACCGTCGGCGACCGTGTCGGGGACGCCATCGGCCATTTCGACGTAGATGTCGGCGTCGCGCAGCGCCACGGGGAAGCCTGCCTGTTCGGCGGAGATCAGATCGGGGGCCGTGTTGCGGATAAAATCGTCGGTGACCAGCCCGTGCCGCGCCGTTTCGATGACGAGAATCGGTTCGTCGTTGTCGGAAATTTCCATGAAGTTGCGCAGCTCTTGCAGGCTGTCGTCGGAGAGCACGGCGCGGGCGATGGCGGGGGGGCCGATGTCGACGACGTAGAAATCTAGGTAGACCTCGTCGGGGTAATCTTGGGCCTCTGGGTCGTCGTCTTCCCACAGGGTGCCCGCGAATTCGGCGTTCATTTCGGAATTGAGCACGGTTTTGCGGGTCACCAGCCCCTGTGCCACCAGATCGTCCCATGTAAGATCCTCGTCAACGTCGGGATCGGGATAAGCGGGCGGGCCGGTGGAGATGCCGCTCATTTTCTCGCGCGCGACCTTGAGCGCGGCGGCCAGCAGGCTTTCGTGGGCGATGCGCACCGAGGCGGTCGCCTTGGTCACGCCGTCGAGGTAGACAAGCGCGCTGCCGTCGCTGCCGTCGCCGTAGGGGGTGCCGACGACGAGGCTGTCGGTGATGGAATGGCCGCGGTATTGCTCGAAGAACTTGTGGAACGGCGCCTGACCCAGACCGGAGACAAAGATCGGCTCATTGTGGCTGAGCAGTTGGACATCGAGAAAGCGGCCATCGAGATCGAGGGTCACGAGCATGTTGATGGGCGCGCCCGAAAACCCCGGCAGCGGCGCCATCGGTTCGGTTTCAAAGACATAACCCGCTTCGGCCCCACCGGAATTCAGCAGCTGCCAGACGCCGTCGTCGTTAAGCCGTTCACCCAGTTCCATCGGCGCGCGGATGTGGGGGGCGATGGCATCACGCGGCAGGACATCGGCCCACGCGGCGCAGATCCCGGCCAGGCCCAGACAGGTGGCCAGCCATAGCCGGAGGAAGAAATGCGCGCGCGTCATGTATCGGAGCCTATTGCGGCTATGCGCCCTGCCCTATGCGACCATCGTATGAGGCCGGTGGGCGGTGGCGCGCGCGGCGGGGCAGATGCGGCGCGATACCAAAACGTGGCTTGACTTGAGGGGGGTCGGTGGTGTGGATGGCACCGAACCGTTAGCGCTACCGCAACCGTTAGCGCTACCGCATCTGTAACCCTTCCCAGCCCGGAGGCCCCCATGACCGATCCCGCAGCACTCGATTCCAACTGGTGGCGCGGCGGTGTGATCTACCAGATCTATCCGCGCAGTTTTCAGGACAGCAACGCCGACGGGATCGGTGATTTGCCCGGTATCACCGCGCGGATGCCTTACATCGCCAGTCTGGGGATCGACGCGATCTGGATCTCGCCGTTCTTTACCTCGCCGATGAAGGATTTCGGCTATGACGTCAGCGACTATTGCGATGTCGATCCGATTTTCGGCACGCTGGCGGATTTCGACGCGCTGATCGCCGCGGCCCAGCAGCACGGCGTGAAGGTGATGATCGATGTGGTGCTGTCGCATACCTCGGACCGTCATCCATGGTTCATCAAAAGCCGCGAGGAGCCGGATGGCCCGATGGGCGACTGGTATGTCTGGGCCGATGCCAAGCCGGACGGGACCGCGCCCAACAACTGGCTGTCGTTCTTCGGCGGCCCCGCATGGCAATGGGACAGCAACCGCGAGCAGTACTACTTGCACAATTTTCTCAGCGCGCAGCCCGATCTGAATCTGCACAACACGGAGGTGCAAGACGCGCTTTTGGAGGTGTTGCGTTTCTGGCTGGACCGGGGTGTGCGCGGTTTTCGCATGGACACCGTGAACTTCCTGTTTGCGGACAAGGCGTTGCGCGACAACCCCCCGCTGCCGCCGGAAGAGCGCAATTCGGTGCTCGCGCCGCGGGTGAACCCCTATAACCACCAGGACCACGTGTATTCAAAGAACCAGCCCGAAACGCTGGAGTTTTTGAGCAAGGTGCGCATGTTGATGGAGGAATATGACGCCACCACGACATTGGGCGAGATCGGGGATGCCACGGAAGGATTGCCGCTGCTGGGCGAATATACCCGCGGGACCGACAGGTTGCACCAGTGCTATGCGTTCGAGTTTCTCGCGGCGGAACCGCTGGTGGCGGGCCGCGTGGCCGAGGTGCTGCACGAGCTGGACCGGGTCGCCAGCGGCGGGTGGGCGGCCTGGGCGTTTTCCAACCACGACGTGATGCGGCATGCGACCCGCTGGGGGCTGACGCCAGCGGCGCAGCGGCTGTATGCGACGCTGATGATGTGTCTGCCCGGATCGGCGGTGCTGTATCAGGGCGAGGAATTGGGGCTGGAGGAAGACGCGCTGGCCTATGAGGATCTGCAGGACCCTTACGGCCGCGAATTCTGGCCGCAGTACAAGGGCCGCGACGGGTGCCGCACGCCGATGGTCTGGCAGGCCGACACCCAGAATGCAGGTTTCAGCGAGGCCGCCCCGTGGTTGCCCGTGGGTTCGGAAAACCAGTCCCGCGCGGTGGACGTGCAGGAAGCAGACCCCGGTGCGCAGCTGCACCACTACCGGCGTGCCATCGCCCTGCGAAAGGCTCATCCGGCGCTGCGCGGCGGCACGATCAGCGATGTCTGTGCCGAGGGGGATGTGCTGCATTTCCGGCGCAGCGCGGGTGACGAGACGCTGTTTTGCGCCTTCAACATGTCCGACACCCCGTCAACGCACGCCTTTCCCGACGGCGCGTGGGATATCGTCGGTCAGGATGTCGGCAGCGCGGCGGAGGCCGTGGACGGTGGTCTGCATCTGGGGCCGTGGCAGGTGTGTCTGGCGCGCAGGGTCTAGGCTCCGCGCCGGCCGCCCCCCTGCTTCAGGCCATGGAGAACCGCGCCACCCCGTGCAGGGCGGCCAGATCGTCGTCGATGATGTGGATGGGAATGTCCGCGTGGCGGATCAGAGCGCAGGGTTCGCGCAGCACCGCGATGACCTTGTCCGAGGCCTTGGACAGCACCGCGCGTGACACGCTGCCCGCGAAATAAAAGCCGCCTTTGGGCATGTAGGACATCGTGAGATCGCGCAGTTGCCAGCCCATAAGCGTGGCGTAGTGATCGACCGCGGCGGTGATTTCGGCGTCGGTGCCATAGGCCGCAATCGCCACTTCGCCGCCCAGATCGGGCCGCCCCGTGGCCATGCGGCAGAACCCGGCAAAGCCGCGCCCCGAAAACAGGTGTTCGACCGTGCGCATGCTGCCCGGATCGCCGACGCCCTGCATCGCGTCCAACACGTAGGACGACAGGCCGATATGCCCGCCCTCGACCGAAGGGCAAAAGACATGATCGCCAAAATGCATGACCGGGCTGACGTTGAACCCGGTGCCGATACCGACCACCAGCGATTGGGGATGTGCCGGATGGGGCCCCGCGCCCGCGTGGATCAGCTTGAGCTGCGTGTCGCCCAGACCCGGCACCGCATAGCCCAGCGCCGTCAGGTCGTTCATCAGCGTGACATCGGCCACGCCGAAATGGGCGGCGAAGGCCGCGGCATCCACGAACCAGTCGCGGTTGGTCAGCCGCGCGGTTTCGCCATCGGTCGGCCCCGCCATGGCAATGACCATGTCGTCGATACGGGTTTCGGGATGGGCGGCCACATAGGTTTCGATCACATCGCGCAGATGCCCGAAGTCATCGTTGCGGTGCGATTTGATCGTGTCCTTGTGGACGGTTCCATCGCGGGTGAGGGCCACACGCGTGTTGGTCCCCCCCACATCGGCAACTAGACGCATCAGTTCAGTCGGGCTCCCGTCCCAGGCTCGAAGTAGGACACCTTGCCCAGATCGAAGGCAAGGCGCTGTTCGACGCCCGGTCGGGCCGTTGTTTCGGCGTGCAGGCGTGCTGTGACGCTCTTACCACCCAGTTGCATGACTGCAAAGGTGTCAGCGCCCGCAGGCTCCACAATATCGATCACGCAGGACGCTTCTTGCGGGTCCTTGCCCGCCTGACGGGCCGCATCGGCGATGTCTTCGGGGCGCACGCCCATGATGACGTCGTGCGGCAGGTCGGTGTTGTTGGTATCCTTGAGCACCAGCGGCGTGCCGTCCTTGCGGGCGATTTCGATCTGCGTGCCGGTGCCGTTCGACGTGGCCTTGGCCGGGATCAGGTTCATCGCGGGGCTGCCCATGAAGTCGGCCACGAACAGGTTGGCGGGCGTGTTGTAGATTTCCGCCGGGGTGCCGATCTGCTGGATGATGCCGCCCTTCATCACGACGATCTTGGTCGCCAGCGTCATCGCTTCGATCTGGTCGTGCGTGACATAGACCATGGAGGCGCCCAGGCGCTGGTGCAGGGCCTTGATCTCGGTGCGCATTTCGACCCGAAGCTTGGCATCGAGGTTCGAGAGCGGCTCGTCAAAGAGGAACAGCTTGGGATCGCGCACGAGCGCGCGGCCCATCGCGACCCGCTGGCGTTGCCCGCCCGACAGCTGGCCCGGTTTGCGGTTCAACAGCGGCTCGATCTGCAACTGGGCGGCGACCTCGCGCAGCTTGGCCTCCTGCGTGGCGGCATCGACGCCGCGCACCTTCATGCCGAAGGTGATGTTCTTGGCCACCGTCATCGTGGGGTAGAGCGCGTAGGACTGGAACACCATGGCGATGTCGCGGTCCTTGGGGCTGACGGAGGTCATGTTGCGCCCGCCGATGTGCAGATCGCCCCCCGTGATCGGCTCCAGCCCCGCGATGCAGTTGAGCAGGGTCGACTTGCCGCAGCCCGATGGGCCGACGAGCACCAGAAAGTCGCCTTCGTCGATCGACACGTTGATGTCCTTGAGCACTTCGGTCGCGCCGTAGTTCTTGTAGAGGTTGTTGATTTCGAGAATGGGTGCCATGTCGGTTATCCTTTCACCGAACCTGCGGTCAGACCGCGAATGAAGTATTTGCCCGCCACGACATAGACCAGCAGCGTGGGCAAGGCGGCGATGATGGCGGCGGCCATGTCGACGTTGTATTCCTTCACCCCGGTGGTCGAGTTGACGATGTTGTTGAGTGCGACCGTCACCGGTTGCGTGCCTGCCTGGCTGAACGAGACCCCGAAGAGGAAGTCGTTCCAGATCTGGGTGAACTGCCAGATGACGGCGACCACGATGATCGGCAGCGACAGCGGCAGGAAGATCGACCAGAAGATCCGGAAGAACCCTGCCCCGTCGACCTTGGCCGCCTTGGTCAGCTCGGCCGGGATGGTGACGTAGTAGTTGCGGAAAAACAGGGTGGTAAAGCCCAGACCGTAGATCACGTGCACGAAGATCAGACCCGGAATGGTGCCCGCGATGCCCAAGATCCCCAGCGTGCGTGCCATCGGCAGCAACACCACCTGAAACGGGATGAAGCAGCCAAAAAGCATCAGCGCAAACAGCATGTTGGAGCCTTTGAAGCGCCACTGCGCCAGCACGTAGCCATTCATCGCGCCCAGCAGGGTCGAGATGGCCACCGCCGGGATGGCCAGCTGCACGGAGTTCCAGAAATAGGGCCGCACCCCTTCGCATTGCACGCCGGTACAGGCCGAGGACCACGCGGTGCGCCACGCATCGAAGGTGACCTCGCGCGGCAGCGCCATCAGATCGCCGGTGCGGATTTCGTCGAGGCTTTTGAGCGAGGTGGTCACCATCACGAACAGCGGCATCAGGTAGGCCAGCACGAAGAACGCCAGCATCAGGTAGAGCCCGATGCGCAGGGCGAGTTTGCCGTAGTTCACGCGCGGGCGGTCCAGTGCGGGATTGGCTGCAAAATCAGTCATCTTTCGCCCTCAGTTCGGAATAAAGGTAGGGAACGACGATTGCGAAGACGACCATCATCATGACCATGGCCGAACTGGCCGCCTGCCCGATGTCACCGCGCGAAAATGCCATGGTGTACATGTAGGTCGCAGGCAGGTCGGTGGCGTAGCCCGGTCCGCCGCCCGTCAGCGCGATCACCAGATCGAAGCTCTTGATGGCGAGGTGGGCCAGCACGATGAAGGCCGACAGGAATATGGGCGCCATCGAGGGGATGATGATGGCGGTATAGACGCGCCATGTGGGAATGCCGTCGACCTGTGCCGCGCGGATGATTTCGGTGTCCACCGAGCGCAGGCCCGCCAGAAACAGCGCCATCACGAAGCCCGAGCTTTGCCAGACGGCGGCGATCAGCACGGTATAGATCGCCATGTCGGGATTGATGAGCCAGTCGAATTTGAAATTCTCGAACCCCCAGCCCTGCACGGTGGCCTCGATCCCCAGACCGGGGTTGAGGATCCATTTCCACGCGGTCCCGGTCACGATCATCGAAAGCGCCATGGGGTAGAGATAGACGGTGCGGATGAAGCCTTCGGTGCGGATGTTCTGGTCCAGCAGGATCGCGAGACCCAGCCCCAGCAGCATGGCAATGACGATGAAGAGCGCCCCGAACAGGAACAGGTTGTCCATTGCCGTGTCCCAGCGGGGCGAGGCAAAGAGGCGTTTGTACTGGATAATGCCTTCGATGTCGTATTTCGGCAGCAGGCGGGATTTCGTCAGCGACACCCATGCCGTCCAGCCGATAAAGCCGTAGACGAACACGAGAATTGCGATGAAGGAAGGCGCCAGCACCATCTTTGGCATGTGGTCGGAGAGCCACTTGGTCATCGGATGCGTCCTTTGGATGAGGTGGTCCGCCCCCTGTCGGAGGTGACGGGGACGGACCGGTCTGTGATCGCGCGGTGCCTCAGAGGCTGTTGGCGATCGCGTTTGCCAACTGCTCGACCGCTTCTTGCGAGGTCATGTCGGAGTTGAAGTGCGCGGTCACCACGTCGGTGATGGCCCCCGCCTGCGCGCCGTAGAGCGCCATGCCGTGGGCATAGCTGGGCAGCAGCGAGCCGCCTTCGGAGGTCGACGCCATGTCGGCGGCGGATGTTTTCGCGCATTGGTCGAAGTCATCCAGTGCCACGTCGGTGCGCGCGGGGATTGAGCCCTTGTTCAGGTTGAACGTCTTTTGGAAGTTTTCGCCCATCACCAGTTTGGCGAGCAGGTTCTGGCCCTCTTCTTTTTCGGCGCCGTCCACGTCGAACATCGCAAAGCTGTCGACGTTATAGAGGAAGCCGTCGCCGGGGGTGGACGCGCAGAGGAAATCTTCGCCCGGTGCTTTGCCCGCCGCGAGGAATTCGCCCTTGGCCCAGTCGCCCATAATCTGGAACGCCGCTTCGCCGTTCATGACCATCGCGGTGGCGAGGTTCCAGTCGCGGCCCGAGAAGTTGTCATCGACATAGCCGCGCATGGTGCGCATCTGGTCGAACACGGCGATCATGGTGTCGGATTTCAGCGCTTCTGGGTCCAGATCGACCAGCGCCTGCTGGTAGAAATCCGCGCCCCCGACACCGAGCAGGACCGTTTCGAACACGGTAGCATCCTGCCAGGCCTGACCGCCGTGGGCCAGCGGGATGATCCCTGCGGCTTGCAGCTTTTCGGCGGCGGCGTTGAATTCATCCCAGCTGGTGGGCATGTCGATGCCGTTGGCTTCGAGGATTTCGGCGTTGGCCCAGATCCAGTCGACGCGGTGCACATTGACGGGGGCGGCACACCACGTGCCTTCGCATTTCATGTGACCCGCGATGGAGGCGGGCAGAAGCGCGTCCCAGTTGTTTTCCTCGGCCACTTTGGAGATGTCGGCCAGCGCGCCTTCTTCGTACCATTCCTGAATGGCGGGGCCTTTGATCTGGGCCGCGGCGGGCGCGTTGCCTGCCAGCACACGGGCACGCAGCGCCGTTCCGGCCGCGTCACCGCCGCCGCCTGCGACGGGCATGTCCGTCCAGACGCCGCCGTTGGATTTGAATTCTTCCTGCAGCACGGCCACGGATTTGGCTTCGCCGCCCGATGTCCAGTAGTGCAGCACCTCGGCCGAGGGTTCGGCGTGCGCTGCGGTCGCGGCCAGCGTCATTGCGGCGGCCACTTTGAATGCGAAATGTTTCATGTGTCGGTTCCTCCCGTTGGGGCGCGTCATGGTGCGCGCCGATGGGCAGAGTGTTGGTTTATGCAACCCGGCCATGCAACGCCTGCATGGGTCGGTTTGGCCGGCCGGCACCAGTTTTTGCCCCCGTCCGTTACACGATGTTACGCAAGCATGGATTCTGTTGCACCTTGTTACAATGCTGCAAAACTGGGAGACAGTTCAGGCGCAATCGGGGAGGAGCGTGCCGTGGCAATTCCACGCATACTGGTGGTCGATGACGACGTGGAAATGCGCCGCATGATGACCCAGTTTCTGCAGCAGAACGGATCCATCGCCCTGCCCGCGGGATCGGGGGCGGAGGTCATGCGCCATCTTGACGGGGGCCGCATCGATCTCATTCTGCTCGATGTGATGCTGGGCGATGAAAGCGGGTTGGAGATTTGCGCCACCCTGCGCCGCGATCAGGACGTGCCGGTGATCATGATCTCGGCGCTGTCAGCGGATCACCAGCGCATGGCGGGCTATGAAGTCGGGGCGGATGATTACATCGCCAAGCCGTTCAATCCCCAGCTGTTGCTGGCCCGTGTGAAGGCGGTGCTGTCGCGCGCGCGGCGGTCGTCGTCGCTGGTGCACCGTCGCAAGACCAAGGTTTTCGGCTTCAACGGCTGGACCTATGATGCCAAGCGCGACGAGGTGCTGTCGCCCGCGGGGGTGCAGGTGGCGTTGTCGCGGCGCGAGACCGCGTTGTTACAGGCGTTGCTGGCCAATCCGTTCATTCCGCTGACCCGCGAAGAGATCGCCGCCGCGCTCGACGTGGACGGAACCGGCGGTGATGACGCCACGGGCCGCGCCATTGACGTGCTGGTGGGCCGGTTGCGCGGCAAGATCGAGGCCAACCCGAAGGCGCCCCGGATGCTGCGCACCGAGCGCGGTGTCGGATATGTGTTTGCCGTGGACGTGAGCGCGCGCGACGCATGAGCGTGCGGATCGCCACTTTGGGCCGCCAGATGGTGCTGCTGATTGCGGGGGCCGTGGCGGTGGGCCTGTGCGCCGCGTGGGTCTGGGCGCAGTCGGGCGCGGCGTGGCGCGCGCATCAGGCGCAGGCCTATCAGGCGGGGCTGCTGACTTATCCCGCGTTGCAGAACGGCGCCGATGCCGCCGCCGGAATGGCGCTGCGCCCGCTGTCGGTTGTCGATCAGGCGATGGCAAACCAGGGTGCGTTCGAGCGGTTATCGGGGATGCCGCGGCCCGCCTTGGTGACCACGGTGCCGATCCGCGGGGCGCAGGGGCTGGGCCGCGGCGGGCGGCCCGTGACTTTTGTGGTGGTGTCGTCGCGCCTGCGCTACAGGGTGGCCGATCTGCCAAACCGCGCAGGTCAGACCCCCGCCGAAACAACCGCCGCGCTGTTTCGGTTGCTGGCGTCCTATTGCGCCGATCCTGTCGTGCTGGCGCATGTGGCCGACGAACCGTGGGTGGTGGTGGAGGGAGATGCCGTGTGGGGCTGTGCCGCGCGGCCCGCCGACAGGCGTTTGCTGACGGTGGTGCTGGCGATCCTCGCGCTGGCGGTGCTGGTGACGCTGGGCCTGAACACGGCGGGGTATTTCAGCGAGTTTGCCCAGACCCTGCGCGCCCGCCGCCCGATGGGCGGGCCACAAAGCTATCAGACCCGCGGGCCCGCCGAGTTGCAGGATGTGGTGGCGGCGGTGAACGACTATCTGAGCCACGAGCGCCAGCAGTTGCAGCAAAGGGCCGCCGTGCTGTCGGGGGTCAGCCATGATCTGGGCACCCCCGCCACGCGGCTGCGGCTGCGCACGGCGCTGATCGGCGACGATGATCTGCGCGACAAGCTGGAGGGTGACATCGACAGCATGACCGGCATGATCGAAAGCGTGCTGACCTATACGCGCGCGGAGCTGAATTCGGAAGTGCCGCGCCAGTTGTCGTTGCGCTCGCTGATCGAGGCGATCGTGTCGGATTACGAGGACACGGGCCGCGCGGTGCGTTTTGGCGGTGTGCAGGCGGTGCGGATGAGCCAGACCGCGTCTGTTTTCGGTCTGGGCGGCAGTGACCGCGTCTTGCCCGCCGACGGGCAGATCATCGTCACCGCGCGGCCTGTGTCACTCGAGCGGGCGGTGTGCAACCTGATCGACAACGCGCTGAAATACGGCCGCCGCGCCACTGTGATGCTGGAGGTGGCCGCCGAAAGTGCGACCATCATCGTCGAGGACGAGGGCTCCGACACGGCCGCCAAGGACATCGAGGCGCTGATTGCGCCGTTCCAGCGGGGCGACAACACCATGGCCATCGAGGGCTACGGTCTGGGCCTGACCATCGTGGGGGCGATTGCCAAGCTGCACGGCGGCGACCTGAGCTTTGCCGACAGCGCAAGGGGGCTGAGCGCGCGGCTGCGCATCGCGCGCAGCTAGGCCAGAAACCGCGGTTTGACCGTGCCGGGGCGTGCCCGTTCGATGCAGGTCAGAACATCGGTCACCGCCAGCCCGAAGGTGGCCCGTAGTGCGGGGGCATAGGGTGGCAGGTTCGTACATTCCAGCAGGATATGGCGGTGTGCCACGGGGTCGACATGTGTCTGCAGCAGGCCGACGAGATCCTGCGTCGCCCGTGCCGTATCAAGCGTATCGCTGTCCCCTTCGATAACGCGGCGCAGGTGCATGTCAGGCGGCAGTCCGCAGATCGAGCCTGCGAAATCGGCGTGCTGTCCGAGGTGCGCCGCCCCCAGCCGTGCGGCGTCAAAGGTGACGATGAGCACTTCGGACGGGGTGAAAAACTGTGCCAGATCGTCGAGCGCGGAGAGGGCCGAGGCGATGAACGGGCGGTCCGTCTGCGCGGCAAGGTGATCCTGCCACGGTGCGAGAAAGCCGCAGGAGGTCACGACCAGATCGCCGTGCGCCTGTGCCAGTGCGTCTTGAAAGGGGGTGATGTCGATGTCCTGCGGCCGGTCGGTCACGATGCCCGCGACACCGGCGCCCGGCACGCGGATGATCTGCGGCACTTCGAGATAGCTGTGGGGGGATCCCACGTCTCCGGCCACGCGCGGAAAGTGCGTATCCAGTTGCAGGACCGTGAGCGCGGTCATTGGGCGGTCTGCGCGGCGCTGATCTTGTCCGGCAGCCACGTCGCCAGTTCGGGGAAGGCCACGAGGATCACCACCATCAGCAGCATCAGCCCCACCATCGGCAGCGCGACTTTGGAGATGTAGCCGATTTCGTGGCGTGTCATGCCCTGCAGCACGAACAGGTTGAACCCGATGGGCGGTGTGACCTGTGCCATTTCGACCACCACCACGATGAAGATGCCGAACCAGATCACGTCGATGCCCGCCTGCCGGACCATCGGTTCGACAATCGCCATCGTCAGCACCACCGAGGAAATCCCGTCGAGGAACATGCCCAGAATGATATAGAACACCGTCAGCGCCGCGATCAGCGTGATCGGCGACAGCTGCATCTGGTCGATCCAAGCAGCCAGCGCCCGCGGCAGGCCGGTAAAGCCCATCGACAGCGACAGGAATGCCGCCCCCATCAGGATGAGCGCGATCATCGCGGAGGTGCGGGTGGCGCCCATCAGGCTTTCGAAGAAGGTGCCCATGGTGAGCGAGCGTTGGAAGGCCGCGAGCGTCAGCGCGCCCAGCACCCCGACGGCGGCCGCTTCGGTCGCGGTGGCCCAGCCGAAGTACATCGATCCGATCACGGCAAACACCAGACAGAGCACGGGGATGAGAAAGCGGCTTTCGGCGAGCATGTGGCGCAGACCCATCGACGGCTCCGGCGGGGGGCGTTCGCCGGGCCGGAAGAAGTGCCATGCCACGATGTAGGACATGAAAAGCCCCGCCAGCACGAGGCCGGGGATGATGCCGGCCATGAACAGCTTGATGATGCTTTCGTTGATCGACACGCCGTAGACGATGAGCGTGAGCGAGGGTGGGATCATCAGCCCCAGCGTGGCCGCCCCCGCCAGCGTGCCGATGATCATGTATTCGGGATAGTCCCGCGCGCGCAGTTCGGGGATCGACATCTTGCCCACGGTGGTCAGGGTCGCAGCCGAGGAGCCCGACACGGCGGCGAAGATCGTGCAGCCCGCGATATTGGTGTGCAGCAGCCCGCCCGGCAGGAACCGCATCCACGGCGCAAGACCGCGGAACATGTCCTGGGACAATCGCGTGCGGTAGAGGATTTCGCCCATCCAGATGAACAGCGGCAGTGCGGTGAGTGTCCAGCTGCTCGACGAGGTCCAGATGGTCGTGATCATGGCATCGCCTGCGGGACGGGTGGTGAAAAGCTCCATGCCCACCCAGGCCACGCCCATCAGCGCCAGCCCGATCCAGATGGACGAGCCCAGCAGCGTGAACAGCACAAACAGAAAGACGATCGTTGCGTAGGCTTCGGTCATTCGACGGCCTCGGACTTGATGGGGTTCTCACCCGTGAGAATGGTGCGGTAGAGCGTATCCCACAGCGCGATGGCCAGCAGCACAGCGCCCGCCGACATCGCAAGCTGCGGCACCCAGACGGGTGTATAGATCAGATCGGACGAGGCGTTGGACATCGCGCTGCCCCAGTCGCCCAGCGGCGTGGCGGGCAGGCTCAGCAGCGTGACGACCCATTCGGGGATCTGGTCCTGCCCCTGTGTGCGGTCGTTGAGCATTTCCGAGAAGGCATTCGTCTTGATCGCGTAGCGGGCAAAGTAGGTGGCGATCACGGCGGCGCAGAACACCGCCAGCAGATCAAGCCAGCGCCGGGTGAACCGGGTCGCGTTCAGCAGGATCGACACGCGGATGTGTGCCCCGCGTGTCAGCGCATGGGCCAGCGCGAAGAAAGAGGTCGCGGCCATGGCGTAGCCCGCGAATTCGGTGGTGCCCGGCACGGCCACGTTGGTCCAGCGGGCGACCATCTGCACCACGATCAGGCCAAGGATCGTCACCATGAAACACGCCGCAATCGCGCCGGAGGTGAAATAGACACCGTCCAGCAGCCGCCAGACGGGCCGCAACAGGCGTTGCAGCCGCGGCCCCGCGATAAAGCACACGAGCGCAAAGCCCGTGGGCAGCGCAAACAGCCACACCCAGAGCGGCAATCCCAAAACGGGTGACCAATCGCGCATTCTGCGCCCCCTTCGACATCTTTTGCGGACACACAAACGCGCCCCCCGCCGGATCAGGCAGGGGGCGCGCGGTGAGAGTGCTTAGTTGGCGTTATACGCGTCGAGGATCGATTGACCGTCCGCGCCCGCCGTTTCAAGCCATTCGGCGGTCATCTTTTCGCCGATGCTTTGCAGTTCGGCGAGGAATTCGGGCGATGCGTCCGCCACGGTCATGCCGTTCTTGGCCAGCTCGTCGAAATAGAAGTCCGACAGTTCGGCGGATTTGGCGGCACAGGATGCGGCGGTTTCATCGGCGGCCTTTTGCAGCGCCGCTTGCGTGTCGCCATCGAGACCTTCCCACGTCTGTTTGTTGACCATCACGTAGTTGCGCGGCAGCCATGCGTTGACCTTGTAGTAGTGCGTCAGATGCTCCCAGACCTTGCGGTCGTAGCCGGTCGCCCCAGAAGAGATGAACGACGAGGCCACGCCGGTGGCCAGTGCCTGGCTGAGTTCGGCCGCTTCGATCTGCACCGGGATCATGCCCAGTTCTTCGGCGAAGGTCGCGGTGGCGGAGTTGTAGGAGCGGAATTTCACGCCCTGCGTGTCGGCCGAAGAGCCCACTTCCTTGGCGAAATAGAAACCCTGTCCCGGCCATGGGCAGGTATAGAGCGCCACGAGGTTCAGATCCGCCAGCTGGGCGTTGACGGTATCGCGCGCGACGTCCCACAGCTTGGCATTGTCTTCGTAGCTGGTGGCAAGGAACGGCAGGTTGTCCCAGCCCAGCAGCGGTGCCTCGTTGGCGTGCGCCGACATGAAGCGTTCGCCGATGGGCACCTGACCCGTCTGGACGGCGCGTTTGATGTCACCGCCTCCGAAGAGCGAACCGCCCGGATGCACGGTGATGTCGATCGCGCCATCGGTGTATTCGCGCACCTTGTCGGCAAAAATCACGCCCTGTTCGGAGTGGAAATTCGTGGCCGCATAGGCCATCGGCATGTCCCATTTCTGCGCATGGCCGTCGGCGAATGCGCCGGTGGCAGCGAATGTGCAGACCGCGGCGGCGGTCAGTGTTGTCATTCTGGTCATTGGTCTCTCCCGGTTGTCAGCGCTTTGATGCGCCTTGATGCTTTTTGGGATCGAACGGGCTCATGTCCATATTCGGCACTTCGCCCGCGATCATTTGCGCGATCAGACGACCCGTTTTCGGGCCACCTGTCAATCCGACATGTTGATGGCCAAAGGCGCTGTAGCTTGCGCCGGCGGCATCGTTGGCCCCGATCAGAGGCAGGCTGTCGGCGGGTGCGGGGCGGTGGCCCATCCATTCGATGACCCGGTCGTAGGTCACATCGGGCAGCAGGCGCGCCACCTGTCGGCGCAACATGTCCAGCGGCGCGCGGCTGGGCCCGGCATCAAGCCCGCCAAATTCGACGACCCCCGCGGCACGGATCCGGCCCTCCATCGGGGTGATGACGAATTTGCCCGACGCCACCATCATCGCGGAGCGGGGCATGTGCGAGGGGTTGACCAGTTCTATGTGGTAGCCGCGCTCGCTTTCGAATGGCACTTTGACCCCGAGTTTGTGGGCAATGGCTTTGGACCACGGGCCCAGCGCCATCACGATCCGGTCGGCGCGCAGGGTGCCCGCAGAGGTGTGCAGCGCCCGCAACGCGCCGTTTTCCGTTTCGATGTCGGAGATTTCGGCGAGCAGGATGCGGCCGCCCGCCTCTTCGAAATGGGTGCCGAGCGCCTTGACGTAGGCACCCGGATCGCTGATGCGGCCGTGGTTCTTGCACCGCACCACCACGTCGAATGCATTACCGTATGCCGCATCGTAGTGCGCGTAGTCGGCGCCGCTGACGACGTCGTAGGGCACGCCCTGCGCGTCGCGTTTGCTCCAGCCGTAGCTGTCGGCCTCGAAATCGGCACGGCTGGCGTAGCCAAAGCAGTAATCCTCGTCGGAGATGAACCGTTCGGCGGGCGTGCCGCGTGCGAGCGCGCGGTGCTGGTCGAGGCTGTCGTGCAGCAGCGACGACATTGCGGCGGCGTAGTGGTCGACGTGGGCATCCGTGGCGTAGGACATGTAGCGCGACAGGAACGGCAGCAGCCGCGGCAGGTAGGACCAGCGCAGGAACAGCGGATCATCGCGGCGCAACAGCATGCCAGGCGCTTTTTTCGCCAGACCCGGCGTGGTGACCGGCACGATTGCGCCCGCCGCCAGCACGCCCGCGTTGCCGTGGCTGGTGCCGCTGGCGGGGCCTGCACGGTCGACCACCGTGACGTCCATGCCCGCGCGTTGAAGCCAGATGGCGCATGACATCCCCACGATTCCCGCGCCTGCCACCAGTACCTGCATCGTTCTTTCCCCCGCTCGTGTCCTTGTGGAAACCTGCAATCGCCCCGCTAGGTCAACAATTATCTTATTGTTGCACGAAGAAAGCGCGATGCGGCTCTTGCCTCACCGCCGGATGTTAGCGATAACAGCGCCAAGTTTACATGGAAAGGACCAGATCGACATGGCTTTGAACCAGACGTTGGACCGCGTGACCCAGAATATCATCGAGCGCAGCGCGCCGACCCGCGATGCGTATCTTGCCCGGATGAAGGATGCCGCGTCCAAGGGGCCTGCGCGGGCGCATCTGTCGTGCAGCGGACAGGCACATGCCTATGCCGCCGCGGGCGAGGATCAGGCGCAGCTGGCCGAAGGTCAGACCGGGCATCTGGGCATCGTGACCACCTATAACGACATGCTGTCGGCGCATCAGCCTTTCGAGACCTACCCCGACCAGATCCGCGCGGCCGTCCGCGCGGTGGGCGGCACGGCACAGGTTGCGGGCGGTGTGCCTGCCATGTGCGACGGCGTCACCCAGGGCGAGCCGGGCATGGAATTATCGCTGTTTTCGCGTGACGTGATCGCGCTGGCCGCGTCGGTCGCGCTGAGCCACAACACCTTTGACGCGTCTGTCTATCTGGGCGTCTGCGACAAGATCGTGCCGGGATTGGTCATCGCGGCACAGGCGTTTGGCCACCTGCCTGCCGTGTTCCTGCCCGCCGGTCCCATGACATCGGGTCTGGCCAATGACGAAAAGGCCAAGGTCCGCCAGAAATTTGCGGCGGGCGAAGTGGGCCGGGCCGAGTTGATGGCTGCCGAAATGGCCGCCTATCACGGGCCGGGCACCTGCACCTTTTACGGCACCGCCAACACCAACCAGATGCTGATGGAATTCATGGGTCTGCACCTGCCCGGCGCCAGTTTTGTCAATCCCGGCACCCCCTTGCGGGACGCGCTGACAACCGCCGGGGCGCAGCGGGCACTGTCGCTGAGTGCGCTTGGCAACAACTATACGCCGGTGGCCGATATTCTGGACGAAAAGGCGTTTGTGAACGGCATTGTCGGGCTGAACGCGACGGGCGGGTCGACCAATCTGCTGATCCACTTGGTGGCGATGGCGCGGGCCGGTGGCATCGTGCTGGACTGGCATGATTTTGCGGAGCTGTCCGCGGTGACGCCGCTTCTGGCGCGGGTGTATCCCAATGGGCTGGCGGACGTGAACCATTTCCACGCCGCGGGCGGTCTGGGCTATATGATCGGTCAGCTTCTGGACGCGGGGCTGCTGCATGACGACACCAAGACGGTCGCTGGCGAAGGGCTGGAGAACTACCGCCAGGAACCCAAGCTGGACGGTGACGGCGGCGTTGTGTGGGAGCGCGGTGCGGGCGAGAGCCTGAACGACAAGATATTGCGCCCTGCCTCTGATCCGTTCCAGCCGACCGGCGGTCTGTCGCGGCTGTTCGGCAACCTCGGCACAGGCGTGATGAAGATTTCCGCCGTGGCGCCCGAGCACCGGATTGTCGAAGCGCCGGTGCGCGTGTTCGAGGATCAGGATGCGGTCAAGGCCGCGTTCAAGGCGGGCGAGATGACGGGCGATGTGATTGTCGTGGTCCGCTATCAGGGGCCCAAGGCAAACGGCATGCCCGAATTGCACAGCCTGACACCGCTTTTGTCGATCATGCAGGGGCGCGGGCAGAAGGTCGCGCTTGTGACCGACGGGCGGATGTCGGGGGCGTCGGGCAAGGTGCCCGCGGCGATCCACGTCTGCCCCGAAGCGGTTGACGGCGGGGCCATCTCGAAGCTGCGCGACGGGGATATCCTGCGCGTCGATGCGGAGGCCGGTGTGCTCGAGATCCTGACGGAGGGCGTGTTGGAGCGCCCGCAGGCACCGTGCGATCTGAGCGCCAACCAGCACGGGCTGGGCCGCGAGCTTTTTGCGACATTCCGCCAGACGGTCGGCTCTGCCGACACCGGCGCCACAATTTTCGGAAGGTAACCCCATGAGCATCACCCCCCAAGAAGCCAGCCGCCGCGCCAAGGAAATCTGTGATCTGGCCCCGATTGTGCCGGTTCTGGTCATTCACGATGTGGCGCACGCCCGACCGCTGGCCGAGGCGCTTGTCGCCGGTGGATTGCCCGCGCTGGAGGTGACATTGCGCACGCCAGTCGCGCTGGAAGCGATTGCGCAGATGGCGCAGGTCGAGGGCGGGGTCGTCGGGGCCGGCACGTTGATCACACCGCAGGATGTGACGGATGCCGTGGCCGCCGGTGCCAAGTTCGGCGTGTCGCCGGGGGCCACCGATGCGCTGCTGGACGCTTGCGAGGCGGCCGATCTGCCACTGCTGGCCGGGGCCGCCACCGCATCGGAGGCGATGCGGCTGCTGGCGCGCGGCTATGACATGCTGAAATTCTTTCCCGCCGAAGCCTCTGGCGGGGCGCCTGCCCTCAAGGCGATCGGCGCGCCGTTGCCGCAAGTGTCGTTCTGCCCGACCGGCGGGGTGAGCCCGGCCAATGCGGAAACCTATCTGAGCCTGCCGAATGTACGGTGTGCCGGGGGCAGTTGGGTCGCCCCCGCCGATCTGATGCAGGCGGGCAAGTGGGACGAGATCGAGGCGTTGGCCCGCGCCGCTTCGCAATTGCCGCGATAGACCCTGCCACGGCGTGACAAAGCAGGGCGCGGGCGGGATACTGCGCCCATGTCCGACCGCCTGAAGCATCTCGACTGGCCGCAGCCGTCTCCTCTTGGTCCGTTGTGGCCGGTGGGCGAACAGCCCCGGCGTGAGCTGATCCCGCCGCGCTCTGATGCGGCAGAGGGCGACAAGCTGCTGGCAACGCTGGATGCAGTTTTTGACGCCTTCGATATCCAGGACGGCGCGACGCTGTCGTTTCACCACCATTACCGCAATGGCGACAGGTTGCTGAATGCCGTGATGGCCGTGGCAGCGGCACGCGGGCTGCGCGATCTGACCCTCGCGCCCAGTTCGCTGTTTCCCGTGCATGCCCCGTTGGTGGCATACATCCGCAGCGGCGTGGTGACCCGGATCGTCACCGATTATGTCACCGGTCCGGTGGCCGGGGCGCTGGAGGCGCTGGCCGTCCCGCTTTTGCTGCAGACGCACGGAGGGCGGGCGCGGGCGATCACCACCGGGCACCTCCGGATTGATGCCGCGTTTGTCGCGGCTGCGCAGGTGTCGCGGACGGGGGATGCGACGGGGCGGATCGGGGGCAACGCCTGTGGGCCGCTGGGGTATGCAGCGGTCGATGCCGCGCACGCGCGCCGCACCGTGATCTGCGCGCCCGAGGTCACGCCCCTGCCCCCGGCATTGATTGACATACCGGCCCGAAACGTCGATGCGGTGGTCCGCATGGACGCTGTGGGCGATGCCGCAGGGATCGCATCGGCGACGACACTGGCCGCCGCCACACCGCAGGCCCGCGCGGTGGCCGAGCGGGTGGCGGATGTGGCCGAGGCGGCGGGTGTCCTGCGCCCGGGCATGGCGTTGCAAAGCGGTGCGGGGGGCTATTCGCTGGGCGCGGTGCCGGAACTGGGCCGGCGGATCGGTGCGAAAGGCATTTGCGGGAGCTTTATCAGTGGCGGGATCACCGCGGCGCATGTGGCGCTGCGGCGGGCGGGGCTGTTTGATCGCATCGAGGATGTGCAGAGCTTTGATCCGCAGGCGGCACAGTCGTCGGGCAGCGATCCGCGCCACCGGATGATGGATGCCGCGCGCTATGCGTCGGTGTGCCACCCAGCGCCGGTGGTGGACGCGCTTTCGCTGATGTTGCTGGGCGCGGCGCAGATCGACGCCGGGTTCAACGTGAATGTCACCACCGATGCGCGGGGCGGTGTCATTGGGGGGCCGGGCGGGCATCCCGATGCGGCCGAGGGCGCGGATTTGCGCATTGTGACCACTGGATTGACCGCGGCGGGCCAGCCCAAGCTGGTGGACAAGGTGCGCTGCGTCACGACACCGGGGGGCCGGATTGACGTGTTGGTCACGCCGGAGGGGGTGTGCGTACATCCCGCGCGCGCCGATTTGGCGAAGGATCTGCGCCGCGCGGGGATCATACCGCTGGCGTTTGGTGATTTGCAGCGCATGGGGCCGGATGCCCGCGCCATACCGCAGAATGATCCGCCCCATCAGGCGCGTGTTCTGATCGAAGACCGGCACGGTGGCGTGCTCGATTGGGCGTGAAATCGCCAGATACACAGGCAGCCTCATTTTTTCCGACTAAAATGCTCAAGAATACTTGCGCCCTACGTCGAAATGAGTAATTGAGTAAAACAATCGGAATTGACAAAGAGGACATTGAAATGTCGCTGACCCCCAGAACTTCTATTGTCGCGCTGAGTGCCGCCGCCGTCATGGCCGGTGCCGTAGGTGCCACGGCCGAAGGTGAATTGAACCTGTATTCGTCGCGCCATTATGACACCGACGAGCGGTTGTATTCCGATTTCACCGAAGCGACCGGCATCACGATCAACCGGATCGAGGGCAAGGCAGACGAGCTGATTGCGCGCATGGAAGCGGAAGGGGCGAATTCGCCGGCCGATATCCTGCTGACGGTCGATACGTCGCGCCTGCAGCGGGCGAAGGATGCGGGTGTGCTGCAGGCCATCGACAGTGCCGTTCTCGAAGACCGCATTCCGTCGAACCTGCAGGATGATGACAACCAGTGGTTCGGGTTTTCGCAACGCGCGCGGATCATTTTCTACGACAAGAACGATGTGACGAACCCGCCGCGCGATTACGTGTCGCTGGCCGATCCGGCTTATAAGGGGCTTGTGTGCCACCGCTCTTCGAGCAACGTCTACAGCCAGACGCTGCTGGCGGCGGTGATCGAGAACCACGGCGAAGACGCGGCGCGCGACTGGGCGCAGGGTGTGGTCGACAATTTCGCCCGTGATCCGCAGGGCGGCGACACCGACCAGTTGCGCGGGATCATTTCGGGCGAGTGCGATATATCGATCGCGAACAGCTATTACTTCGCGCGGGCGCTGCGGCGCGATGTGGACGGGGTTACCGCCGATATCGAACAAATCGGCTGGGTTTTTCCGGCGCAGGATGCGGAAGGCGCGCATATGAACCTGTCGGGCGGCGGCGTGGCCAAGAATGCGCCCAACCGCGACAACGCCATCGCATTTATGGAGTATCTGGTGTCCGATCAGGCGCAGCAGTATTTCTCTGCCGGTAACGACGAATTCCCGACAGTGCCGGGTGTGCCGCTGAGCGAAAGCGTGGCAAAACTGGGCGCGTTCGAAGCGGATAAGGTCAATCTGTCGGCTGTGGCCGCGAATGTCCCTGCGGCGCAGAAAATCTTTAACGATGTCGGTTGGAAGTAAACCAGACCGCGATGGCGGCGCGCGCGCGGATGCGGGCGCGCCGCCCTCCCCGCCCGTGATCGACGTGCGCGATCTGATGCAGGGCGGGACGCTGGCGCAGATTGTGCTCGATGACCGCATCTATACGCTGCGCATCACGCGGGCGGACAAGCTGATCCTGACGAAATAGGCCCCTGCCGAGGATGCGATATGGCCAAGACCCCCAGCCCCTGCATCGACGTGTGCAAGTTCAAGCGCGGCGGCCATTGCATCGGCTGTTCCATGACAAAGGCGCAGAAATCGATGTTCAAGAGCCTGCGCAAAGACAGCCACCGCACGGGGTTTGTGCAGATGCTGGTGGCGCAGCAGGCCGATCTGGGCCGCTACGATCACTGGCGTGCCACGTATCTTGAAAAACTGCGCAAGAAAAAACGCGCGGTGCCGGCGTTTCTGGACGACGCTGCACCCTGAAAGCAAAACGCCGGCCCCATCGGGACCGGCGTTTTCTGTTTAACTTGACGCGCGTCAGGCCAGGTGCGCCCGCAACATCCATGCGAATTTCTCGTGCGTCTGCCCGCGGGCGATGCACAGGTCCTCGGTGAGGGTATCGCCCTGTTCGGCGGCAAGCTCACCACAACCTGCCACAGTGGCGGCAAGCGTTTCCTGCGCGGTCAGCATGGCGGCGATCATTTCCTTGTCGGTCGCGTGGCCATCGTGTTCATCAACCTTGGAACGCTCGACCATGGTGCCCAGCATCGCATCCACGTGGCCCTGCAGCGCACGGATCCGTTCGGCCAGATCATCCTGCGCGGTAAAGTGGTCTTCGTAGATGGTCTGGAACAACTCGTGCAGCGGGCCAAAGGCCATACCCTTGACGTTCCAGTGAAAATTCTGTGCGAGCATCGTCGCCACGGCCGTTTCGGCGACCGATTGGTTGAGCGCGCGGTGGATTTCTGCGCGGGCGTCCGTGCTGAGTGCGGCGGCTGTTTGGGTCATTCTGTCTCTCCCATCTGTGTGTCAAATGGCTGGCGGTTTGCTGGCTCTCTCAAACTTATACCGGTGTCGGCAGATTCCAAGTCTAAATTAGAATTATTCTAAATTATATCTCGCCCCTGCCCCGCTGGCATCCATCCGCGCAGCAAGGCGGGCAGACGGTCGAAGTGGTCGAACACCGCCGTGTGGGGGATGCTGTCGACCGGGCCCTTGCGGTAGCCTTCGGTAAAAAGGGCAAAGCGCACCTCGGCGGCCTGCGCGGTTCGGGCATCGACTTCGCTGTCGCCGACATAGGCCGTGGGCCCCGTGCCCAGCGCGCCGAAGGCTGCGTGCAACGGAGCGGGATCCGGTTTGCGCTGCGGCAGGCTATCGCCGCCGATGACCACATCAAAGTTGCCCGCCAGACCGAAGTGGGCGAGTGCCGCCTGTGCGGGCGCGAGCGGTTTGTTCGTGCAAACCCCGAGCCGGTGCCCCGCAGCGCGCAGCATTGCCAGCGCATCCGTCACGCCGGGATAAACCGTTGTGAGGTCGTGGGCCTGCGCGTAGGCCGCCTTGAACGCGGTTTCGAGGCGCGGCGCATCGGCCGGGCGCAGATCGCGGGCCTGCACCATGTGCTGCACGAAAACGCTGACGCCATTGCCGATAAAGCTGTGGGTTTCGGCAAGGCTGAGCGCGGCGGCCCCTTCGGCGGCGAGCAGCGTGTTGGCGATGCCGCGGATGTCGGGCGCGCTGTCGATCAGGGTGCCGTCAAGGTCGAAAACAATGCGCATCATAGGGGTCCAAAGGTTCAGGTGTCAGTCATCCAGCCACAGATCATACCAGCTCGAGCTGTTCCAGCGTGGTGTGTTGTGGTGGTTCTTGAGCCGCCGGTTGGTGACCGACACGAAGGGATGTTCGATTGCGAAGAGCACCGGGAGCGTTTCCTGCGTACGTCGCTGGATCTGGTGGTAAAGGGTGGCCCGTTCGCCGGGATCAAGCCGCGTCGCGGCGTCGTCGATCAAAGTGTCGATCTGCGGATCGGCAAAGCCGAACTGGTTGGTCCATGGCGCGCCGTGCGGCTGGCCCGACCGCAGCCAGACCGTGGTCGACACCGCCGGATCGGAACGGAACTGGTGCCAGCCGTTGGCGGTGTCGAAATCATGATCGCGGTAGACGCCGCGCAGATAGCCGGACGCGTCATTTTCCAAAAGCTCGACCCCGATGTCGATGTCGCGCATGGCTTCGGCGAAATACAGCCCCCAGAGCCGCGTGTATTCGCCCCAGGGCGCGGACCTGTGGCGCAGGGTAAACCGCAGGCCGTCGGCCTGAACCGGATAGCCCGCATCATCGAGCATGCGCCGCGCCTTTTGCGGATCGAACACGTACCGCGCGACACGGTCGGTATAGTTGCGCCCGCCTGCCATCGGCACCGGACCGCGCCCCTGCGCCGCGAAGCCGCGCATGATGCCGCCGATTGCCCGGTCGAGATCGAGCGCATGCGCAATGGCCCGCCGCACCTGCACGTTGGCCAGAACCGGGTTGCGGTGATTGAATTCGATCGTGCTGTGGGCGACGTTGTTTTCATAGCCCCGTGTGCCGACGCTAAAGCGCGGATCGCGTGACAGGCGGGCCACGTCGTCCATAGAGACGCTTGTGAAGCCGCTTTCGTGGATGACTTCGGCCTCGAGCCCCGCAACGGCCGCGGACTTGTCGTCGATAAACCGCCAGACGATACCGTCGAGATAGGGGTATCCCTCGCGCCAGTAGCTGTCGTTGCGCACGGCAGAGACGTAGTCGCCCGCGACATAGGATTCGAAGCGGAACGGCCCCGTGCCGACCGGCGCCGTGTTGTAGGGGTTGGTATCGAAATCGGTGCCTTCATACAGATGCCGCGGCACCGGATGGCCCAGATCGGGCATTGCCGCGACAAACAGATCGAGCGGCATGGGCTTGCTGTATCGAAACACCGCCCTGTGCGACCCGTCGCAATCGACACCTGTCAGATTGGCCTGAAGGGCGGTTGAATAGTTGAGCCGCGTTTTCCACATCTGCATCGCGGAAAAAGCAACGTCGGCGCAGCCGAACGGCATGCCATCGTGCCACAACACGCCCTCGCGCAGTGTGAGCGTGATGGCCAGACCGTCGGCGCTGCTGCTCCAGTCGGTGGCGAGTACGGGTTCGTAGCCGGAGAAGGATTTGTCGATTAGCGGCTCGATAATCTTGCCCGAAATATAGTAGACCCCGGTCGAGGCGCGCAGCGCTGGGTTGAGCATGCGTTGTTCGGCCGACATGTGGATCACCGCGGTGCCGCCGCGCCTGGCCTCTTGCGCAGACACTTGCACCGGCGCGGCAAGCGCCGCCATCAAACCGATCAGCCCCAGCGCCCAAGCGGTGTATCGCACCCTCATCATGCTCTCTCCCAAAAGGAATTTGCACGAGTGTGCACGATCTTCCCTCAATACATCGTTAAGTAGAAAAGCTTCGCGGTCAATGCCCCCATAGCGTGATATCAGGGGGCGGCGGGACGGGTGGTTTCGAGGGGGGCCGCATCGAGACCGAACTGCTTCATTTTCATCATCGCGGCCTGCGTGCGGTCTCCTCCGACCGACAGGACGGGGCCCGCGGCAAAGGCGCTCATCCCGATGCGTTTGGTCCAGCGGTGGAACACGGCCGGTACGATGCCGATGATGTAGAGACAACCGAGAGCGCGCGCCGTGACCGCCATTTGCTCCATCAGGATCGTCTGGATCCGCAGCCGCCGCACGGAGGTGACATTCTGGCTGACGAAGAGGCGGGTCGCTTCCCAGACCTTGTCGTGAATGGGCGCTTCGAAATAGAGGATGTCGGCGGGAATGTTTTCGAGCAGGCCCAGCTGCGCGTCGCGGATCATGTAGCTTGCCTGTCCGCAGCGCGCCGTGGTCGGGGTCAGCCGGATGCCACCGAGGATTTCTCCGTATTCATGCAGCACGACCCATTTCGCCTGCGCGGTATCGTATTGATCGAATTCCATCCCCGACACCTGTGGCAAATCCCATCCCTTGTGATCGATAAAAGTCTCTCGACGTGCCTTGAGGTAATTTACGAAAAGTTCACCGTGCTGGTGGATGTTGGTGAAATCGAGGGTCGTGACCCGTATGCCAGCTTCGGAGGTTTGTGGAATTTGTCGGTTTTTTGAGTGTAGGGATGCCGTGATGTTCTGTTGCGTCGTGCGGGCCGGCCGATGCTGCGCGGGCGTGGCGTTGACCGGCGGCTGCGACCGTTCACTTGAGGGGACATTCCTTTGATAGGTCATAATTAACACTTCCGTCTTACTGACACCGAGATAATCACAAGTTGTGAGGACTCGCCCCATAGTTGCCACATTTTCGCGGCAATGGGGAGATATCCTTTGCATTATTGATAATTTTTTCGTCGATTTTTTCGCACGAACTGCCCGAAACCCTACGCCCGCCGCGCGCATGACGAGGACCGTCAAATGTTGAACCGCAGATTATTGGGCCATGCTGTCAGCGCGCAGCAAGACCCGCAGGTGATCGTCGGACAGATTCGCGACTACTGCGAGGCGGGAATTCGACTGCAAACGCAGCGGCGGATCAGCTTTGGTGCGGCGCTGCTGCTGGGGGCGGTCTACATCAGTTCGGTCTATGCGCTGATCACGCTGATCCTGATCAGCCTGACAGAGATTTACGATACCCGCACGTTCCAGCTGTCGCGCACGCTCGACCGGAACGACCCCGATCAGGTCCGGCGGATCATGCGGCGCATTTATCTGGGGATGCTGACGAGCGCCGGCACAATCGCGTTTTTCGCGATTTCCATGGCCCTGCTGGAACAGGCATCTGGGCATTTCATGGCCCTTTTCTTTGTGCTGTCGGCGGCGGTTTTCGCGGCCATGAACACCCATCAGCTGATGGCGGTGCTGGCGGTGAGGCTGCTCATTTACGGCGGTGTTTTCCTGTTCATACCGCTTTACGACATCATATCGCTGCAGGCGCCGCTGAGTTCCGAATTGTGGGTTCATTTCTTCACGAGCGTCTTTGTCGTCTATTTCATCATCGACTGTTCGACGGTCGCGATACGGCTATACCGGACCAACCGCGCGCAGATGCGGGCGCTCAAGATCGAGAACGAGCGGGCAAAGACCGCGCTGCAGGCAAAGACCGAGTTCCTCTCTACGGTAAGCCACGAACTGCGCACGCCGCTGACGTCGATAAAGGCATCGCTCGACATGACGTTGTCGGGTGCATTCGGCGAGATGCCCGAACGCTCCGAGCAGGTTCTGACGATCGCGCAGCGCAATGCCACGCGGTTGAGCCAGTTGATCAACGAATTGCTGGATCTGCAAAAGATCGAGGTCGGCAAAATGAAGTTCGACATGCAACCGCTCAACGTGGCCACGCTTGTCACGGGGTCGGTGGCCGATAACGTGTCTTACGCCGAAAACCTTGGCGTGACGCTGAAAATGCTGCCGGTGGATACCGGCGTTCAGGTGTTGGGCGACCAGCAGAGGCTGGAACAGGTGGTGACCAACCTGCTATCGAATGCCGCGAAATTTTCGGATGCGGGCAGTGTGGTGAAAATCAGGGTGGAGGCCGACGCGGAGCACGTGACGCTGCAGGTCATTGACGAAGGGACCGGTTTGTCCCGCGACGATCACAGCAAGGTCTTTGACAGCTTCAGCCAGCTGGATGCCTCCGACCGGCGCAAAGTGGGGGGCACGGGTCTGGGGCTCAACATCTCCAAGCGGATTGTCGAGGCGCATGACGGTACCATCGATTACACTCCGAACCCCGACAAGGGCACCACCTTCACCGTCACGCTGGCGCGTTACGAAAGAGCGCGGATGAAACCACTTGAGGAAGAGGAAGCGGCGCCTGCCGACGCGCCCGCGCTCAGGGCGTCGGGAACTGCGACATGAAACGCTGGTCGATCCAGTTTTTCAGCTGCCAGACGTGTCCTCCGGCGACGGGTATGCCCCAGAAGCTGCCTAGAGCCGATTTGCGCCCCAGGGAGATCAGCTTGAGATAATCCGCCTGCGGGTGATAGGCGCGCATTTGCCCGCCCGACAGCTGCGCTTGCAGGTTATGGGCGAGGATGGGCGCTTGCCGTACGGCGTAAACACCGGCCTTGGGGCGCGGATCGTGGGTCATTTCGGCACAATCCCCTACTGCGAAAACGCCCGGTTCACTGCTTTGCAGCGATGCGTCGACCGCGATGAACCCGTCGGAGAGGGTCAATCCGGTGTCGCCCACCCAACGATGCGGCAGCGCTCCTGCAACGCCAACAATAAAATCTGCCGCGACCGGCGCGCCCTGTGACAGATGCACCGCGTTTTGCGTGACGTGTGTGATCGCCGTGTCCGCGTGGCAGGTTACACCGTTCCGCGCAAGCGCGCGCATCATCCGGTTACGCATCGGTTCGGACAATTCGGACAGCATGTCGCTGCGATCAAAAAGATGTACCCGCGTGTCGCGCGTCCCGCCCCGAAGCGCGTATGCCATCGCCATCGACAGTTCGGCCCCGGCGACACCGCCGCCGATCACCGCGACATGCGCCGGATCGGACCCCGCGCGGTAGCGGTCCCAGGCCCCGGCAAAATCGGCCAGCGGTTTGGCCGGTACCGCGTGATCGGCGAACCCCGCGAGGTCTGGCATCCGTGTGGTGATGCCGACATCGAAGCTGCACAGGTCGTAGGACAATGGCGCGCCGCTTTCCAAGCGGATCTGCCGTGTGCCCGGGTCGAGCCCGACCGCCCGCCCGTCGCACCATGTGCAATTCTCGAAATCGGTCAGGGCGGCGAGGTCAATCTCGAGCGCCGAGCGGGTGTAATGGCCCGCCACAAACCCCGGCAGCATCCCCGAATAGGGCGCGACCTGTCCGGGGTTCACCACCGTGACATCGATACCGGGCCAGGGACTGCGCCGCATCCCGGCCAGCACAAGCGCGTGGGTGTGCCCGCCACCGATCAGGAGGAGCTGTTTGTTTCTGGTCATCGGTCCTGCCGTTTCGCGGCACGGTGCCGCGCGCACAGGTTTGGCTGATTGTGGCGCGCGTGTCCAACCATCTGCCTGATTGGCAGATTCACGATGCCGTAATCGCCACGACACGTTGACGCATTCCAGTGTCCATTTTTTTTGACACTGCCGCCGCGAAATCGTGAAACGCGCCCCGAAATGCGATACAGAGGAGCCGTCGCGCATGTCATCCGACATCCCAGATGTTGTATTTGAAGGCCCCTCAACACCAGATACAGTTCCTGCCTACGCCGGTAGAGACCGCTTACATTGCATCCAAAATCGGGGGATCGCCCCACGGTTGATCTGTCAATAAATTGTTCCCAAAATACCGATCATCGTGTAGCATCGCACCAGTAAGTCATTGTTTTACAGAAATTAATGAAATCGCCCGGACCGGGCTGCGTTGCTTAATCCCTCCGAACGTACTTCGGATACTACCCGGCAATCGATGCGCCAGCGTTGATGTCGTGGTCACAGCGGGAGGACCCGCTTCATCTGGCGTCGAGGACATACGATGAGCTTGAAAACTGCGAAGAAACCGGCCGCCAGAGACAAGGATGCTCTGACACGGACGCTCGAGATGGAAATCATTTTCGGGCGGCTTTTCCCGAACCAGCGGCTGATCGAGGATGAATTGATGGAGCGGTTCGGCCAGTCGCGCCACCGCGTGCGCCAGTCGATCGATGCGCTTGTCCTCGGCGGTCTTGCCGTGCGCGAGACCAACAAGGGCGCGCATGTCTGCAGCTATTCGTCGACCGAGATACGCGAGATGTACGAATTGCGCAGCGTGTTGCAGACGGCCGCGCTGACCCGCATGGCGCTGCCGCTGGCGGCCGACGATATCCGCAATCTGCGCGATCTGCACGCCCGCCATGTCGCCGCAAGCACCGACGGCGACCTGACCGAGGTGTTTCACATCGACAACGCGTTTCACGCGGCGATCTTTGGCGCGACGCCCAACGCCGTGATGGCAGAAGCGATTGCCGTGCAGGCGAAACGCACCCATCCGATCCGCTCGCTGAACTTCAACAGCGATCAATATCTCAACGAGGCGCAGACCGAACATGCGGCGATGATCGATGCGTTGGAAAGCGGAGACCGCGAGACGCTGATTGCCCTGCACGACCAGCACATCATGCGGCCCATGCACGCCTATCTTCAGCAGTACGGGCTTGACCCCAAAGCGTAAGGGACCGGCCCCGCCATGCGACTGAGCGACAAATCGGCAATCGTTACCGGGGGCGCTTCGGGCTTCGGCGCGGGAATCGTGCGCAAGTTTCTGGCCGAAGGCGCGCGGGTCATGATCGCGGACATCAACGGGGACGCCGCAGATGCGATGGCCAAGGAGTTGGGCGACAAGGCGGTCGCGCAACGCGTAGATGTGGCCGACGGTGCCAGCGTCGCGCAGATGGCTGAGGCTGCGCAAAAGTTGCTCGGCCGGGTCGATATTCTGGTCAACAACGCGGGGGTGACCCACCTGCCCGCCGCAATGGAAACGGTGAGCGAAGAGGATTTCGACCGTGTGTTTGCCGTCAATTGCAAATCCGTTTTTCTGACAGCGCGGTCCCTGGTGCCGGTGATGAAGGCGCAAGGGGCAGGCGTGATCCTGAACGTGGCGTCGACCGCAGGCGTCAGCCCGCGACCGCGGCTGAATTGGTATAACGCGTCGAAGGGTTGGATGAACAACGCAACCAAAGGGATGGCCGTCGAGTTGGCGCCCGACGGCATTCGGGTAAATGCGCTGAACCCTGTGGCCGGCGAAACCCCTCTGCTCGCCAGTTTTATGGGCGAGGACACGCCACAGATGCGCGCGAAATTCCTGTCGACGATCCCGTTGGGCCGGTTTTCCACCCCCGAGGACATGGGCAACGCCGCGTGCTTCCTGTGCTCGGACGAAGCGGGCATGATCACCGGCGTTTGCATGGAAGTCGATGGCGGACGCTGCATCTAGCGCCCTTTGATTCAAGGCTGTGGCGGTCATTTCGAATTTTCCGAAATTTTATCGAGAATTCGAAACAGTTGCCTTTGAAAGCCGCCATTATTTCGCAATCTGTCCTACTTTCGCCACTTTTCCCCGCCAAGTTGCATGCAAACAAACACGCCTTTTGGCTTTGGAGATGGCAAATGAAAATTCTGGCGGTTGATGACGATCCCATCATTCTCGAACTGCTGGTTCAGTTCATGGCGACAGTCGGCCAACACGATCTGGTCACGGCAGAGAGCGGACCGGCGGCGCTGGCGTTGCTGGAGACGGCGGAAGAGGGCAGTTTCGACTGCTTCATGCTTGATATCCAGATGCCCGGCATGGACGGGATGGAACTCGCCCGTACGATCCGCGCCCTGCCCGACTATAGCGAAAGCCCGATTGTGATGCTCACCGCGATGTCGGAAAAGCGCTACATCGACGGCGCATTTCACGCGGGTGCCACGGACTATGTAACCAAACCTTTCGATATCACCGAGTTGAAAACGCGCATCGGTGTTGTCGAGCAACTGGCCAAGTCCAATCGCGCCCGCACGGACAAGATTTTTTCGGCGAAATCGCTGCAGGGCAAGGGATCGGTCATGGAGACCGATGCCGTTGCGCTGCACGATCCGATGTCGCTGCACGACGTCGATAATGTGATCGAATGTACGGCGATGGAGAACTATGTCGCGCAGCTGTCACGCAGCTCTCTGTTCGGCTCGACTGTGTTTGCTTTCACGCTGCGCAAGATCGACCAGATGCACGAGGCGCTGAGCGGTGCGGAATTCAAGTTTCTGATCGAGGATGTGGCCGAAGTCATTTCGGACACGCTGACCGGACATCAGTTCCTGATGTCCTACGCTGGCAACGGCACATATGTCTGCATCACCGAAAGCGGCTGGCGGCCGGATATGTCGCGGCTGACGGACCAGGTGAACCTGTATCTGAGCCGCGCACAAATCATGTCGAACGACGGGCAAGAGCTGCACCCCCGCGTCAGCAGCGGCTCTGCGATCCGTCTGGTCTGGAAATCCGGTGACCAGATCATGAATGCGCTTGGCCAGGCTCAGGGAACGGCCGAAGAGGCGGCTATTGAATACGAACGGCTGAAAACAGACTTTTTCCAATTCGGGAGAACCGCATGAACGCTGTTGCACTTGAATTGCCGGGTCTGGACCGGATCCGCGCGCGGTTTGTCGATATGCTGGACGAGCGTCAATCCACCATCGCACAGCATGCGCTGAACGCTTGGGATGGTGAAACCGTCGAACAGATCAACGGCAACCTCGAAGCGGCAAAGGGGATATTGCACCAGATCGCCGGGACCGCAGGTACGGTCGGGTTTCAGGACCTCGGCCAAAGCGCGCATGAATGCGAGGTCGAGATCATCAACCATCTTGAAGGGCCCTATGCCGATCTCGCCATATGCCCGGGTGAAATCATCTGGCGGATCGACAGTTTCGTCGCGGCCTGTGCCCAGATAAAGGAATGAAATCGCAAGACGTGTGAGCAAAAGGCCACCGCATCACGATGCGGTGGCCTTTTGCCTGGATGATGTTCTCTGCTAGCCCATGGCTTGCTTGATCTGCTCGCCCAACGACATGGGATCGAACGGCTTGCTGATCACCTCGGCGGCACCGATGGCGCGCAGTTCGTCCAGTTCGGATTCCTGTGCCCGCGCGGTCATGAAAACGGCGGGCGTGTCCTTCAGACTTTCCATCTTGCGCATCAATTGCAGCGTTTCCTTCCCCGTCATGCCGGGCATCATCATGTCGAGCAGAATGATATCGGGGGTGTAGGTTTCCACCTTGGCCAGCGCGTCGGGACCGGTTTCGCACTGCACCACTTCGAATTCGCCCGACAGTTCGAGTGACAGTTTGGCGATCTCGCGGATGTCCGCATCGTCTTCGACATGCAATAGCTTGATCATGATATCTCCTTCGCGGCGATGCTCAGCCGACAGACTGCATGGACACTGTATTTGGCGCCGTATTCTGCGCAGCTTCGGTGTCAGGTAAAATAAAGTAAAATGTCGCGCCTTCGCCTTCAACGCTGTCAAAGCCGATCTGGCCGCCGAGGTTTTCGACAATGGCCTTGCAAATGCTCAACCCGAGCCCCGTTCCGCCTTTGGCGGCACGATCGGAATTGGTCATGTCGGCAAAGCGCTGGAATATTTTGTGCTGGTCCGCTTCGGGAATACCCGCCCCATGATCCTTCACGCTGACGGTTGTGCCGGTGGCCGAAGTGTCCAGCCGCAGCTCCAGAGTGCCGCCGGTCCTGGAGAATTTGGCGGCGTTTGTCAGCAGGTTCGTAAGCACCTGCATGATGCGGTTGGGATCGGTGTTCACCCAATGCGGTTGATCGGCACCGACAATATCGATCTGCAAATCGAAGCGTTCAAAATACAGCGCGGAAGATGCAACCGCTTCCTTGGCGAGGGCGCTGAGATCGACGGGCGAGACATCAAATTCCATGCCGCCAGCGACAATTTTTTCGAGATCGAGAATGTCGTTTATGATGAGCACGAGCCGTTCGGCATTACGGTGCGCGATTTCGAGTAGCCCGCGCGCCGGTTTGGGCAGATCCCCTGCCGCGTTTGACAGTAAGAGCCCCATGGCGCCCTTGATCGACGTTAAGGGCGAGCGCAGTTCATGACTGACAGTGGACACGAAATCCGCCTTCAGCTGCTCGTGCGCCGCGCTGAGTGTGACGTCGTGGAAAACGATCAGGATGCGGTCCGGCTGGTCTGCCTTGCGAAGCCTTGTGAGATCAACTTCGAAATGCTGCACACCCCGTGTGATGCGGCATTGTTCCGTGTCGGCGTGCCCTTCGGAAATCTGGCGAATGGCATCGTTCAACAGCCCGTCATCGTCGAGATGGAGCCAGTCACTGAAAGCCTCATCCGCTTCGTGACGATCCTGTCGGCCCTGACGTGCGAGCGCGGTATCATTTGCAAAGCGGATTTTCCGGGTGGTGGCGTCAATGATCCAGACCTCGTCGCGCAAGGCTTTGAGCGCTTCAACGGGATCCGCGGTCGTGGTCATGCGTTTCTGCGGCTTTCGGGACAGCCACAGCGGCACCGATGCCGCCACCGCGATCGCGCCAAACATCGATGCCCAATCGGCGATAGGTTGCGGTACGACCGACTGGCACGTCGCGTACCACGCGGTCGCGAGTGCGCCGCCGGCCAAGGCTGCGCCGATCGGGTGGTGATATAATGGTCGTCCTCGCATCACTGCTCCTCACCCTTCCTCGCATAAATTGCCGCGAAGTGCGGTGTATGTCTTTCACGCAGTGGTCTCATACCAAGATGACCAGATTGAGGCAGCATCACGGTCCTGCCCGGGAAGCTGTGGTGCGGGCGGGGGGCGTCAGACCCAAAGCCGCCCAGACGTTCGTCACGACCGCGTCGATCTCGACCCGCGATTTGATCATCGCGAGGCAGACATCATCGCTGTATTTCGTGTTGCTCTGTGCGGAGAGGGTGACGATTTTCGCCTGCGGCTGATGTTCCTTGATTTGCGCGACGAGCACCTCGGCATTGCCGTCCAGAAGGCTCCAATCGATCAGGACGACGTCAAACGGGTCACCGCGGAGCATTTCGCGGGCTTCGGCAATGCTGCACGCATGCTCGATGCTGACACGCGGTCCGAACCCTGCACGGATCACCTCGGCGAAATCCTTGTCGTCCTCGAGGTGCATGAGACGCAACTCGCTTTGGTTGGCGATCTGGTCGGCGGGGGTCTCGTCACGCGGCAGGACCGCGTCGACCTCGATCAGGGGGCAGGTGAACCAGAAGACGGTGAGCCCGCCGGGATTGCTTTGGAAGCCGATCTTGCCTCCCTGCCGGGCCACGATCTGGCGGGTGATATTCAGGCCCAGACCGGTGCCGCCCTTGGAGCGCGTGTCGGACCCGTCGGCCTGCGTGAAAGCGTCAAAAATCTTGGACTGGAAGCTTTCGGGAATGCCGGGTCCGATGTTTTGCACGAATACGATCGCATCCTCGCCCAACCGTTCGATCCGCACCGAAACGGCCGTTTCCGGATCAGAGTATTTACAGGCGTTTGAAATCAGGTTCGCCAGCACCTGCTTGGTGCGACTGCCGTCAATCTTGACGACAATATCATCGTCGGAGGCGGTCAGATCGAGTGTGTTTTTATGTTCCGCGGCAAAGGGCTGCATTTCGTTGAGCGAGGCCTGCACCACATCGTTGAGGCTGACGTTTTCGTATTGGAAAACCACTTCTCCGGACGAAATCTTTTCCAGATCGAGGATGTCGTTGACGATGACAGTCAAGCGGTCGGCATTCACGCGGGCGATTTCGAGCAGACGGGTGGCGGCCTCCGGCATGCCGTCGCCGCTGCTGGCACCCAGCAGACCCAAAGCGCCTTTGATCGAGGTGAGAGGTGTGCGCAATTCATGGCTGACTGTGGCCACGAACTCGCTTTTGATCTGTTCAAGTTTCTTCTGGTCCGTGATGTCCACGATCTGTGCGATGAAGACATTGCTGTCGAGGTTTTCATCACGCGTCCACGTGACACTTACGAGGCCCCAGCATTCCTCTCCGTTGCGCCGGATAAAGCGGTATTGGCCCGCATGCGTTTTGGCCCCGTTATGCGCGATCAGGTTGCGCACATCTTTTGTCATCGCATCGAGATCGTCGGGATGCATCAGATCGCCGAGACGCATGCCGTCTTGCAGCGTTTCCTCGGAATAGCCGCACAGGCGCACCAACGCATCGTTCACGCCGGTGAAGTGGCCGTGTTCGTCCATCAGCGCCATACCGACAGGGGCTTCGCGCAGCACCATGCGGAAACGCTCTTCGCTGACCTGAAGGGCGTTCCGGCTGTGGCGCAGTTCGGTCACATCGGCCTGTGTGCCCACGAGGCGCAGGGCCTTGCCGCTCTTGGACCGCTCGACCGCGACCGCGTCGGAATACATCCAGCGCCATGTGTCGCCAAAACGGATGCGGTATTCCGCACAGCTGCGTCGTTCCTCGCCGGCGATACATTTCCTGTCCGCTTCGAGCAGTTCCGCAAGGTCGTCGGGATGCACACGCTCCATGAAGTGCCGCTGATGGTCGAATACCTCGGCCACATCGGAGGTCCCCATGATCTTGTGCCATGTGTCCGAAACAACCGATTTTCCGGTCGTCAGATCGATATCGAAAACCCCGATTTCGGCACCATCCAGCGCAAGATCGTAGCGGCGGCGCATCTCTTGTATTTCGCGTTCGGCCCGGATCTGTTCGGTGACGTCACGGATGATGGCGGTGATGCGTTCTGCGCCATCCGCGGTCGACCAGCTGTTGGTTTCCACGTCCAGAAGCAGGCGGCGCCCTTCGGCGCATATGCCTTCGGCGTTATGGCGGTCGAAATCCTTCTTGCCAGGTTTGAGCGAGACGTAGTCGTCAAAGCCCTTGCCGATCATGCTGCCGACAGGTGCCTTGAACACCGCGGCGGCGGCCTGATTGGAAAAGATGATCCTGCCGGTGCTGTCCAGTATCAGAATCGCGGAGACCGCGTTTTCGAGCAGGGCGCGGTTTTCGTCTTCCTGTGCGTCGAGCAGGCGGGCGCGGTTTTCGGCAACTTCGGCGAGCGCGCGGCTGCGCAACGAAATATATTTGAGCGCGAGCGCCAGTAGGGCGCTGAACGTCAGGCCGAGCAAGAGTGCGAGATGGGGCAGATAGCTGGAGAACGCCTTGTCAAAACCCGGTGTGCTGGCATAGGCGATGTGCCACGTGCGCCCGTGAAGATTGAGCTGGTAGGTGCTGGTGAACGTGCCGGTGGGTGCCGTGCTGCCCACGATGCTGGCCCCGTCATCGGAGCTGTAGTGGATGAGGGCATCGGGCGATGGCCCCTGGGCGTCATAAATGGCGACCTCGTAGCTGGTCCCCTCTGCCCCGGTCAGTTTTGACAGCACTTTCGGGCCGATGAAGGGCGCGACGACCCAGCCGCGGAATTCGTCACCGTCAATGACCGGATCGACGGCATCGGGGTTGCGCGTGAAAACGGGTTGGGTGAGCAAAAAGCCGGCCTGTTGCGTTTCATCCTGAACGAGCAGAAGCCGCGGCGTGAGAATTGATCCGCGGATGGCGCGGGACGTCTCGAGCGCGTGGCGGCGCCCCTCCTCGAAACCGGTGTCCAGACCGATGACCGTCTCGTTGCCCTCGGTCGGTGCCATGCGTACGACGACGAACTGGGTCGCTGCGTCGCTTTGGGGGTGGATCGCAATGTCGCGCCCGTATTCCCAGCCGAGCCGCGCCTCGAGCATGCTTGACTGGTCGCGCCCGATTTCTTCGATAAAGCCAATGCCGAGCATGCCGGAATAGCGGATCGGCAAGCTGAGGCTTGCGATGTATTCCTCGAACTCCTGCCGCGATACATTGCCCTCGACCCCGAGATACGCGGCAACGCCGGTCAGTACCTGCGTGTAGGAATTAATGCGGTTTTCGACAGCCTCGATGCTGTCATCCGTGATGCGGCGGAATTCGTAGTCAGCGCGTAGAAAAGTATATTCGCGCGCGAAATTGAACAGCCCGAAGCTCATCAAAAGGCAGACGAAGACGAGAAGATATCCCAGCTTGCGTGACAAAGTGCGCTTTCCCTAAATACTGCTTTCTCTCGGCCTCAACGGGTCAATCGCACCACGTTTTGCCGTGATTTTTCGGTTTGACCCTTCTCTCGTCTAGGTTGTTCACCCGCACCCGGCAAATAAAAAACAGGTTCGTCCCTTTTTCCCGTTCAGGATGTGTGACCCGCACAACAATCCCGTAAATCCCGCACAAGCAGTGCAGCAAAAGGTTTAAGGATTCAAAAACGTGAAACGGGATTTACCGCGCAATTGCATCGAAAACCGCATGAACGGGACCAGCCGTTGGGGGCGTCCGTGGCTATTTCGAAGGGTCATCCCCCGCTGCGGTGGGATCGGTGTGGCGCAGGATGCCGATGGATTTGCGCGCGCGCATTTTCGACGGGGTGATGCCGAATTCATCCCGCACGGCACGGGCGAGCGCGTTGTGCGAACAAAATCCCGTGGCGATGGCAATATCAATGAGAGGGACAAGCGTATCTTCGATCATCGTGCGCGCCCGTTTGACCCGCAAACGTTTATAAAACCGCGCGGGCGTGTCGTCGAACACATCGCGGAACACCCGTTCGAGGTGCCGTGTCGAAAGCCCCACAAGCGCCGTCAGCTCGGTCATCGCCAGCGGCTCTTCCATGTTTGTTTCCATCAGCTTGATCGCCTGTGTGACACGGGCGTCGAAAAGCCCCGCATTGTCGGCGATGTCGCGGGGCTGTTCGCTGTCGGATGACCGGATCACGCTGAGCAGCAGACGATTGCCCAACTCGGCGATTTCATCCGGGGCCAGCACATCGGCGATCAAACCGACGATCAGTTCGGCGGTCGCGCCGCCGCCTGCCGCGGTGATGAAACCGCCCGCATTCTCGGAAAACCGTGTGGTCAGATTGGGGTAGTAGCCCTGCTCGCTCAGGCGCATGGTATCGCGCCAATGTGTTGTGACATGGCCCGTTTTGGTTTCGCCGGTGCGGATGAAGGCGGTCGCCGCATCCGACAGGAGCACCACCGTCCGGCCGCTGCGCTGCATGGCGCGCGTGCGTTTTGCCCAGCCACGGCGGTGGATACGGGTGCCGCCCACCACGATCAGCACGTCCGAAAACCCGTAGTCGTCAATCGCAGGTTCCGCGCGGGCCAGCACGCCGCCCTGCCCTGTCACCAGCCCCGGCATGTCCGACGTGATGCGGTTGGTAAAGCAGGTGCGCCCCGCCACGCTGTTGGCCGTTGCCAGCACGTGCTGCACTGCCGTGAGCTCCTGCGCCGCAAACCCGCGCTGGATAAACAGCTCGAAACTGCGCGACTTGGCATCTCGGGGCGTCCGGCTCATCCGCTGGCCCATGAAAATTTGGCGTTGATTTTCATGTCAGAGGCATAGCGCAGATTGGCGTCCAGAACAACGACACCGGCACCATGGTCAGACCGCGCGCAGCAAGAGCCCGATTGCCAGCGCCACCACCACGGCACCCGCGGCAACCTCGAGCGCGGGCATGGCAAGGGCGAGGGCACGGGTGTTACCCAGGCTGCGCAATACCGTGCCCCGCAACCCTCCTGCCGCCAGCCCGACGGCGACCGTGACCGATGCAGTGCCCAGCGCCATGGCAAAAGCCGCCGCGATCCCTGCGCCCGGGATTCCCATCTGCCACGTGATCACCAGCACAAACAGCGCCCCCGTACAGGGCCGCACCGCAATGCCCGCGATCAGCACGAGCGCTTCGCGCAGTGTGCCCGCCTTTTCCGCTTCGTCCAGCGACGGGCCGTGCCGGTGTCCGCAGTGCCCACACAGGGCGTCGTCGCCGTGGTCGTGATGGTGATGGTGGTCGTGGCTAGTGGTCTGCCGCTGGGCGCGGTGCAAGCGGCGAAGCCCGCGCAACACCAACCACACGCCGATCGCCGCGATCAACCCATAGCTGAGCGGTGCCATCAGGTCTTCGGCGGTCCCGATAAGCCCGTCTCGCGTCAGATCCAGCAGCCACAGGCCACCGTAGGCCAATACAATCGCGGTGACGGCCTGACCGAGGCTCGACACCAGCGCGATTGTTGACAGCCGCCACATTGCCACCTGCCGCGCCACGCCGTAACCGCCCACAAGCAGTTTTCCGTGGCCCGGGCCTACGGCATGGAAAAATCCGTAGGCAAAGGCGCTGGTCATCAGGATCGCGGTGGCGCCGGGTTCACCCGCGCGCAGGGCACGCAGGGTCCGTGCCATCGCATTTTGGAAATTGCGCTGTTCCTGGGCGGCATATTGGGCGATCTGGTCGAACCCGCCCGACAGCCACAGCAGCGCAATCACGAGGGCGGCCGCAACCGCGGCGAGGCTCAGGACGCGGGGCATGTGAGCATGACGTCTGTTGCAAAGCGCGCCCCGATGTCGCCAAAGCCCTGTTCGGCCAGATCAACGTCTTCGGGGATCTGGCTGAGTTCGGCCTGCATCATCGCCAGCATGCCTTCGACATCCGGCACGTCGAGCGTGACATCGCAGGCCTGCGGGCCGGATACTTGCGTGGGCAGGCCGACCTCGTAGGCGGTGTAGAAGGTGCCGTCATAGGGGCGCAGGACCACGCCGGTCTCGTCGATCACGGGCGTTTCCTCGATCCGGCGCAGATGAGAGGTGACAACTTTGCCATCAACCAGATCGGCGGTGGGCTGCGACGGGCCGGACAGGGTCAGCGGCTTGCCGTCCCGTTCGGCCACCAGATCGCCATTGAACCCCGCGATCCACTGGGTATCGAACCCGGTCAGAACCGCACGGTCGGCATCGGTCAGCACCCCGTCGTAATCGGCATCCACACCCAGATCCTCGGTGATCAACAGCGAGTAAAGCTCGTCGTATTCCCATGTGACACGGACATGCGTCAGGCGCCGGGCCTCATCGACAAACAGCTCCAGCCCCGCCGAGACGAAGATATGCGGATGCGCCGTCAGGGGCGTCGCGGCGACCAGAGCCGCAGTGAGCAACAGGTGTTTCATGCCGCGCAACTTAGGCAAGCGCGCCGCGTGGTTCAATCGCCGTCGGCCAGTCCTGCGGCAATCAGCCGTCCCAGACGCGCGATGCCTTCGTCGATGCTGGCCTCATCCGCGCGGCTAAAGCTCAGCCGGAGCGTGTTTGTGCCCGACCCGTCGGCGAAAAACGCGTGCCCGGGCACGAATGCCACCCGCTCGGAGCGCAGCGACTGCGCCAGCAAATCGTCGCTGCGCAGATGCGACGGCAGGGTGAGCCAGATAAACATCCCCCCCTCCGGGCGGGTCCAGCTGACACCATCGGGCATGTGCTGCGACAGGGCGGCAAGCATCCGGTCGCGCCGCACGACGTAGGCGGCGCGGATGCGTGTGACGTGGCTGTCGAACATTGTCTGTGCCACCTGGGCGATGGCCATCTGGTTGATTGTGGAACTGTGCAGATCGGCGGCCTGTTTCATCAACACGAGTTGGCTGATTACCTCGGATGCCCCGCAGATCCAGCCGACCCGCAAGCCGGGTGCCAGTGTTTTCGAGAACGATCCGCAATAGAGCGTGCGGCAGGCGTCAATATCGCCCTTGCGCGCGATTTCACGCGCCAGCACCGGTGCGAGCGCCGCCCCATCGTAGCGCAATGACTGGTAGGCCGCGTCCTCGATGATGGCGATATCCATTTCGTCGGCGAGGTCGATCATCCGGTCGCGCATCGCAGCGTCCAGCGTTTCGCCAGTCGGGTTCGCGAAATCGACCGACATATATGCAAATTTGACCCGCCCCGGTTGGGCGGCGCGGGCGTAATCATCGGCGCCGCGGTTTGTCTGGGGGTCGAGCCGGTCGTACCGCGGCTCATAGGCGTTAAAGGCCCCCAACGCGCCCAGATATGTGGGCCAGCTGACCAGTGCCGTGTCGCCGGGGCTGAGCATGAGCTTGCCAAGGTAGTCCAGCGCCTGTTGCGAACCGGAGGTGATCAGGATGTTGTCGCGGCTGCACGGTATGCCCAAGGCCCCCATTTCACCAACGATCCAGTCGCGCAACGGACCGTAGCCTTCGGACACGGAATACTGCAAAGCCGCGTCTTGGGTTTCGGCGCTAAGGGCTTGTGAGAACGCATCCTGAAAGGCGGCGGCGGGGAAGAGGGCCGGATCGGGAATGCCGCCAGCAAAGGAAATGATATCGGGTTGATCCAGAAGTTTGAGCAGCTCGCGGATCTCGCTCGCCTTCATGCGCGCGGTACGTGTCGCGAATATCTGTTGCCAGTCCATACGTCCCTCCCTGACGACCCTTGGATCAACAGGAAGCATGGCGCGCGATTTAGGTCAATGATTATGTCCTATATGGCCGCATCGGACCTTTGTCAGCGCTCCAGATAGGCCAGCAGCCGGTTTTCTGACGCCCGCAAGCCGGACTTTCCCGCGTCAAAGCCATCAAGCGGATCCGCACCGGCAAGGTCGATGACATCGGGGTGGATATAGCTGTTGCGCGACACGGTGGGTGTGTTGGCCAATCGCGCGGCTGCGGCTTGCGACATGTCCTTGATCGAGGCATGGCCGTTTTCGGCCACTTCAAACGCCGCAACGGACCCGGCCCACGTGCGAAACGTCTTGGCCGTGATCCCTTCGGTGCCTGCGGCCTCGGATATGTAATCGTTGAGCGCTGACGAGTTGAGACCGTGGGCGGTGCCGTCATCGTCCACCCAACTGAGCAGCTCTGCGCCCGGCAGATCGCCGATGCGGTGCAGCACCCGCGACAGCGTCCGGTCCTTGAGCGCGCGGCGGACCTTCTTGCCGCCCTTGGCGGTGTAGCGCAGGCGCACTTCATTTCCGTCGAGGGCAATGTGGCCGCGTTTCAGGGTGATGGCACCATAGCTGCCGTTTTCGCGGGTATAGTCGGGGTTGCCCACGCGGATGGAGGCGCGGTCAATCAGCGTCACGGCACAGGCCAGCGCGAATATGCGTTCGCCTGCGTCCTCCTCGAGGTCGCGCGCGACGCGGGCCCGCAGACGCGGCAGCCGATGGGCGAAACTGCACAGGCTATCGAATTTGGTCTGCGCCTGCGCCTCGGCCCATTTCTGGTGGTAGCGGTATTGCTTGCGCTTGCGCTGGTCGCGGCCCGTGGCCTGAAGGTGGCCATTGGGAAGCGGGCACATCCAGACGTTGTCGTAGGCAGGCGGCACCGCGAGCGCTTCGAGGCGTTTGCGTTCGGTGCCGCGGGCGATGGTGGTCCCGTCGGGCGCCACGTAGGTAAAGCCCCGGCCACGCCGTTGACGCCGGATGCCCGGTTGTTCATCACTGACGTACACAAGCCCGCCCGGAGCCACGTGTCAGGCCGCCCTGACTTCGGAGCTGAGCTTGAGCACTTCGTCACCGTCTTCCTGTTCGATGAACAGGGCCGGATCGTCCTCGGACCCGTCGCGCGTCACCTCGGAGCCCTTGATCTTGCGGGTGATCTTCTGGGTGTAAGTCTTTTGCACCTTGCCGGTTCCGGTGCCATTGCCCCAGTCCCATTCAACCTTGTCGCCTTCCGAATAATCAGCCATTTTTCAATCCTCTCTCATTTGCCTAGCTAACTTTCGGCGCGCATGTTTGGTTCCCGCCAGCTAGGGTTTGCCACCGTGCGCGACAGGCGCTAGAACGCGGCAACTCGCTCTTATACAGGCCCGGCCCATGTCCTTTGACCGCACGATCAAGATCGCCCCGTCCATTCTGGCCGCAGATTTCGCCAACTTCGGGGCCGAATGTGCCGCCGTCGAGGCGCAAGGCGCGGACTGGATCCACGTGGATGTGATGGACGGGCATTTTGTGCCCAACATCACCTTTGGCCCCGCGACGTGCGCGGCCATCCGCCCCCACATCAAAGGGGTGATGGACGTGCATCTGATGATTTCGCCGGTCGATGCCTATATCGAGGATTTCGCCCGCGCCGGTGCCGACGTTATCACCGCCCATGTCGAAGCGGGGCCGCATATCCACCGCACGTTGCAGGCCATCCGGGCAAGTGGCGCGAAGGCAGGTGTCGCGCTGAACCCCGGCACCCCGGCCGATTCCGTTGCCGATCTGCTCGATCTGACCGATCTGGTCTGTGTGATGACCGTGAATCCCGGGTTCGGTGGCCAGAAATTCATCGATATGACCAACAAGATCAAAGCCCTGCGCGCGATGATCGGGGACCGGCCCGTGCATATCGAGATCGACGGCGGTGTTGATCCGACGACAGCGCCTGTGGTCGCGCAGGCCGGGGCCGATGTGCTGGTCGCCGGGTCCGCGGTATTCCGCGGCGGGTCTGTCGACGATCCCGCCCCTTATGGCGAAAACATCCGTGCGATCCGCGCCGCTGCCGAAGGCACCTATGTCTAGGCGCGCCGCGCGCTAGTCCAGCCGGTCTGCAAAAGCATCCAGCAGTTTGTGCTTGAGGATCTTGCCCGTTGGCGCCGCAGGCAACCGCGTGGCAATGACGATATGGCGCGGCCGTTTGTACCCGGCCAGCCGCTCTTTGACGAAGGCGCGCAATGTGTCGGTGTCGAGCGTGTCGCCGTCGGCAATCTGCACGAAGGCAAGCACCTCTTCGTCGCCCGCACGGGTCCGGCCGATCACCGCAGACTGGATGACCTGCGGGTGATCGTTCAGCGCGGCTTCGACTTCGGGGGGATAGACGTTGAAGCCGCCGTGGATAATCAGCTCTTTCGACCGCCCGAGGATGTGCAGGTGGCCGTGGTCGTCGATCTTGCCCAGATCGCCGGTGTGCAGCCAGCCATCGGGGTCAATCGCTTTGGCCGTCTCTTCGGCGTTGCGGTAATAGCCGCGCATCACGTGCGGACCGCGCACGAGCACTTCTCCGACCTGTGCCCCGTCGCCGCCAGGGGCATCCACGTCAATCGACACATCCGTGCCCGGCGTTTTCGGCCCGACCGAAATATCGGAAGACCCGATGGGGTTGTTCGTGGCCGACGCGCCAGAACAGGTTTCTGTCATCCCGAAGCCGTTTTGCAATGGCAATTCGTAGAATTTTTCCGCCTTGCGTTTCCAGGCGGGATCGAGCGGCGCGCCCCCTGACGAGACATAGCGCAGGGCGGGCGCGCCGAGGGTTTCACGCCCGCGTTCCTTGGCGTGCTGCATCACCAGCGCGTGCATCTGTGGCACGGCAGGGATCACGGTCACACCCTGCAGTGCCGCTTCGAACAGGTTTGCCGCCGAGAACCGCGCGTCAAGCTGCACCATCGCACCGGCAAGCGCGGCTGCCGTCAGGACCGAGACGAGCCCGAAGACGTGGCTCATGGGCAGAACGCCATAGACGATGTCATCGGGCGTCATGCGGCGCAGGTTGCACGATGCCCTGCCCCCGAAGCACATGTTGTCATGCGTCAGCATCACGCCTTTCGGGTCCCCCGTGGTGCCGGTGGTATAAAGCAGCACGGCAACGCCATCGAGGTCCGCATCGGGTGCGGTTTGCGCCTCTGCCAGCATCAGCGAGCCGAAGGCGCCGGTGACTTCGCGGGCCTGCATCCGTTCTGCATGGGCCGCCGCATCGGGCGATACATGCGCGGTGGCAAGAATGGCGGCGGGATCGGCGTGGGCGAGCACCCGGTCGACCTCGGCCTCGGTCTGGCGCGCATTGAAGGGGATCGCGACCGCGCCGATTTTCCAGCACGCGTGCAAGGCCGCGACCGCTGCGGCGCAATTTTCCACCAGCATCAACACGCGGTCCGTAGGCGCAACGCCCGCCGCCTGAAGATGGGCCGCGAGATCGTCGCTGGCACGGTCCAGATCACCGTAGCTCCAGCTTGCGCCCGTGCCATCGGCCAGTGCGGGCCGGTCGGGCGCTTCGGCAACGCGGTCTCTGAGCACCTGTTCAACCCTTGGCATGGAGGTGTCCTTTTGCAGGGGCGCGCGGGGCCATGTGTTCAGTCAAAGCGCGGCGCACGTTTTTCAAGAAAGGCGGCGATACCCTCGGCGGCTTCGTCCGCACCGGCCGCGTGGGCCATCGCGTCTCGTTCGGCATCGAGTTGGTCGTCTTCGGCCGCCTCGTAGGCCTGCGACACAAGCCGGCGGATCGTACCTTGCGCGGCACGCGGCCCGGCAGCGAGCCGGTCCGCGACCTGCTGTGCTGCGGCCAAGGCGCCCGCCGGTGGCGTCACGAGATTGATCGCCCCCAGATCGAACATCCGCGACGCGGTGACGGGTGTCGCAAGCAGGCACATTTCCATGGCGAGCGCCCGCGGCACCAGCCGCGCCAGATGCGCGGTCAGACCGGCGTCGGGTACCAGACCCGCTTTGACATAGGCAGCGGTGAACTTTGCATCCTGCGCGGCGACGATGATATCACAGGCCAGTGCAAAACTCAGGCCCGCGCCCGCGGCACCCCCTTCGATCGCCGCGATGACGGGCACCGGACAGGCCCGCAGCGCCCGGATCAGGCTGTGCAGGTCATCGACGCGGTCGCGGCGCTCCCCCTCGGGCAGGTCGCGGCGCGTGATCAAGGTGTTGAGATCGCCACCGGCGCAGAAAAACCCGCCCTCCGACGTGAAAATTACCGCCTTGATCCGCCGTTCGGCCGCCAGCGTCATGGCTCTGCCGATGACGTCATAGAGTTCGGGCGACAGGGCGCCGCGCCGTGCGGTGTTGCCGTTCCAGATGATCAGCCGATCGCCTGCGTCTTCCAGTCTTGCACTCATGTCAGTCGCTCCTTGGGGACGCGTTTGAACACGCCCGTCGATGTCGCCACCAGCGTTCCGTCCTCATGGCGCAGGTCGGCGGAAATAAACAACAGGCTGCGCCCGCCCCCTGTCACCGTGCCGGTCGCCGTGATCCGCCCCGGCTTGCCTGATCCGACAAACTGGGTGTTGAGCGACACCGTCAGAAACGGTGCCTTGCCCGTTGCGTCCACCGTAAGCGACCCCGTTGTGCCCGACGCATTGTCGAGCAATGTGACCGCGATCCCACCGTGCAGCGCCCCGTGGCGATTGAGGTGGCGTTCGTCAACGTCTAGCCAGCAGCGCCCGTGGGCAGGGTCGGACACATCGACGACGTACCCCACCAACCGCTGGGTCCCTGTTTCATCGCGGATGAGCGTTTCAGGCGGCGCTAAGGGCAATGAACCGCTCCAGATGGTGATCGGTATCGCCGAACCGGTGGTCGCCCATCACGATGCGTTTTGCGATATGGGCCAGTTCGTATTCCTGCGTCATGGCGATGCCGCCGTGCATCTGGATGCTGTCCTCGGCCACGAGACGGCCCACGCGGCCCATCAGGTTCTTGGCCGCCGATACGTGCCGCTCGCGCGCGCTGCGGTCGGCTTCGAGATGACCAGCGGCGAGGATCACCGCCGAGCGGGCCTGCTCCATTTCGATCAACAGGTCGGCCATCCTGTGGGCAAGGGCCTGAAACGTGCCGATGGGGCGGCCGAATTGCTTGCGGGTGCCCAGATAGTCGCGGGTCAGCGCGCAGGCCGTTTCCATCGCACCCAGCGTTTCGGAAAGCTGGGCCACCGTGGCCGCCGCGGTGCGCCGTTCAATGGCGGGGCTGGCGCCGCCCGCATCCCCCAGCCGGGCCGAGGCGGGCAACGTCACATCGTCCAATGTCACTTCGGCGGCACGTCCGCCGGCCAGCAGGGCGTAGCCTTCGATTGTCAGGCCTGCCGTATCTGCGGGCACCACGAAAAGCGAAATGCCCTCTGCCTCGTCATGCTCTCCGCTTTCGCGCGCCGACACGATCAGCGCGTCGACTGCTTCAGCGTTCATCACCACGGCCTTGCGCCCGCTCACCACGATGTCGTCGGCCTTGGCCGTGGCGGTGGTGGCGACGCGGGTCAGGTCATAGCGGCTGTTGGGTTCTGTGTGGGCAAAGGCAAGCTGTGTCTGACCGGCGATGAGATCTTCGACCATCGCCACCTGGTCTGCATTTCCCAGATCGGCGACCAGCCCGCCGGCGAGCACGGCACTGTCGAGAAACGGCTCGACCACACCGGCGCGACCGAGTTCCTCGAACACCACGGCGATGTCGAACCCCGCGCCACCAAAGCCGCCCTGCTCTTCGGTAAAGAGCGCACCGATGATGCCCAGTTCGGCCAGTTCGCCCCAGATCTCGCTCGACATGCCGCTGTCGCTGTTCAGGATCGCGTTGCGTGTCGCGGTATCGTAGCGGTCGCGCAGGAACCGGCGCAGCGTATCCTGCAGCATCTGGCGTTCTTCGGTCAGGTCGAAATTCATGGCCTAGCCTCCCATCGTCGTCTTGGCGATGATCTGGCGCTGGATCTCGTTCGAGCCGCCAAAGATCGACAGTTTGCGGTTGTTGAAATATTGCGCCGCCACCGGGCCGGCGGCCAGCGGATCGGGCAAGGCGGTGTTGGCCCCTTCGATCGCTTCGGACGCGAAGGGCATCGCATAGACCCCTGCCGCGCGGCGGGCGAGATCGTTGATTTCCTGACGGATGACGGTGCCTTTGACCTTGAGCATCGAGGATTCAACACCGGGTGCCTGCCCCGCCGCCGCCTTGGAGATGATGCGCAGGTTTGTTGTCGACATCGCCATCAGGTCAATTTCGACCTGCGCCACGCGGGCGGCAAAATGCGGGTTTTCGATCAGCGGCTTGCCGTTGGCCATTTCGGCCTTGGCGATGCGTTTGACGCGGCGCAGTCCGGCCTGCGAAAATCCGACGCCCGCGATATTCGTCCGCTCGTGGGTGAGCAGGTACTTGGCATAGGTCCAGCCCTTGTTTTCCTCGCCCACGAGGTTTTCGACCGGCACGCGCACATCGGTGAACCAGACCTCGTTGACCTCGGCGCTGCCATCGAGGAGCACGATCGGCCGCACCTCGATGCCCGGCGTGTCCATATCGATGAGCAGGAAGCTGATGCCCTCTTGCTGTTTCGCCTTCTTGTCAGTGCGCACGAGGCAGAAGATCATGTTGGCGTGCTGGCCCAGCGTGGTCCATGTCTTCTGGCCATTCACGACGTAGTGGTCGCCGTCGCGCACCGCTTCTGTCTTGAGCGAGGCCAGATCGGAGCCAGCGCCGGGTTCGGAATATCCCTGACACCACCAATCCTCGCCCGACAGGATCCGCGGCAGCCAGTAGGATTTCTGTTCCTCCGAGCCGAATTTCTGCAGCACGGGGCCCAGCATCGACAGGCCGAAAGGAACGATGCGGGGCGCGTTGTGGGCGGCCATCTCCTCCTCGAAGATGTGCCGCTTGACTGCGTCCCACGCCGCGCCGCCGTGTTCTTCGGGCCAGTTCGGTGCGAGCCAGCCACGGTCGTTGAGGATCGCGTGCCATTCGTCATGATCCGCCTTGGTCAGTTCCCTGCCCTCGCGCACCTTGTCGGACAAATGTGCGGGCAGCTTTTCGGCAAGAAAGCTGCGGACTTCATCGCGAAAGGCGATATCTGCGTCTGAATAGCTCAGGTCCATCTGGATCGGTCCTTTCAGTAGATTTCAAACAGGCCGGCAGCACCCATGCCGCCGCCCACGCACATCGTCACAACGCCCAGCTTTGCGCCGCGCCTGCGCCCTTCGAACATCAGATGCCCGGTCATGCGCGCTCCGGTCATGCCAAAGGGGTGGCCGATGGCAATGGAGCCGCCGTTGACGTTGCAGATTTCCGGGTCGATCTCGAGCCGGTCGCGGCAATAGAGCGCCTGTGAAGCGAAGGCTTCGTTCAGCTCCCACAGATCAATGTCCGACACCTTGAGCCCGTGACGCTCCAGCAGCCGTGGCACGGCAAACACCGGACCGATCCCCATTTCGTCGGGTTCGCACCCTGCGACGGCGAAACCTTTGAACGCGCCCAGCGGTGACAGGCCTTCGCGTTCGGCCTGTGTGCTGTCCATCACCACGACTGCGGCGGCCCCGTCGGACAGCTGGCTGGCGTTGCCCGCCGTCACAAAACCGCCCTCGCGGACGGGGTTCAGGCCCTCCAACCCCTCGAGCGTGGTGCCGGGGCGGTTGCATTCGTCGCGGTCGACCGTGACCGTGTGATGGGTGATTTCCTTTGTTTCGCGGTCCTGCTTGGCCATCGTGGTCTGCATCGGCACGATTTCGTCGTCAAATTTACCGGCGTCCTGCGCGGCGGCGATACGCTGCTGGCTGCGCAGGCCGTATTCGTCCTGATAGGCGCGACTGATGCCATAGCGTTCGGCCACGATATCGGCGGTTTCGATCATGGTCATGTAAACGGCGGGCTTGTGTTCGGTCAGCCATGCCTCCTGCTCGCGCGCGGCTTGCGGTTGCACCAGACTGATGCTTTCGACGCCCGCGGCGACCATGGGGCCCGCGCCTTCCTGCGTAATGGCGTTGGCGGCCATGGCGATGGATTGCAGGCCGGACGAGCAAAAGCGGTTGATCGTGACGCCGGACGCGGTGACCGGCAGGCCCGCGCGCAGTGCCGACTGGCGTGCGATGTTCGATCCGGTGGCGTGTTCGGGATACCCGCAACCCATCATCACGTCCTCGACGCTGGCCGGATCAATACCCGCGCGCGCGACGGCATGTTCGACCACGTGCCCGCCCATCGTCGCGCCGTGGGTGATGTTGAACGATCCCCGGAAGGATTTGGCCAGACCCGTGCGGGCGGCAGAGACGATGACAGCTTGTTTCATTGTGCGGCTTCCTTGTTCAGATCATCAAATGTGCGGCCTTCGGCCACCAGTTTTTTCAGCAGATCGGCGGGGGCCCAGAACCACGCATCCTCGGCGGCATAGCGTTCGATATCGGCCAGCACCGACGGCAGGCCCTGAATGTCCGCCCATTTCATCGGCCCGCCCCAGTAGCGCGGAAACCCGTACCCGAAGAGCAGTGTCATATCGACATCCAGCGGGCGGGCGGCGATGCCTTCCTCGACCACCTTGGCGGATTCGTTGACCATCGCGCACATGTAGCGGCGCAGGATTTCCGCGTCGGTAAAGTCGCGCGGCGTGATCCCCAGCTCGGCCTGTTCGGCCGCAATCAGATCGGGGATCTTCGGATTGGGTGTGCCGCCACGTTTGCCCTCTTCGTAGACATAATACCCTTCGCCGGTTTTCTGCCCGAAATGCCCCTGTTCACACAGCCGGTCGATGTAGGTCGGCACGCGTTCTTGCGGGTGGCGGTCGGGCGCCTTGCGCTTGCGCGTGGCCCAGCCGATGTCGAGCCCGGCCAGATCGGCCACTTCGAACGGCCCCATCGCAAAGCCGAAATCCTTGAGCACCTTGTCGATGTGATAGGGCGACGCGCCGTCAAGGATCATGTGATCGGCGGCCGTGCGGTAGACCGCGAGTATGCGGTTACCGATAAAGCCGTCGCACACCCCGGCGCGCACCGACACCTTGCCCAGCATCTTGCCCAGCGCGAAACCGGTCGCAACCACGTCCGGCGCGGTCCGGTCTGCCACCACGATTTCCAGCAGCTTCATCACATGTGCGGGCGAAAAGAAGTGCAACCCGATCACATCGGCAGGCCGCGCGGTGCTCGCCGCGATCTCGTTGACATCCAGATACGACGTGTTGGTCGCCAGCACGCAGCCCGGTTTACACGCGGCGTCGAGCTTGCCAAACACCTCTTTCTTGACGTCCATATCCTCGTAGACCGCTTCGATCACCAGATCAGCGTCGCGCAGGCTATCGTAGTTCTGGGAAACCTCCAGCGCGACATTCAGCAGCGCGTCGTGCTTTTCCTGGTTGATCTTGCCGCGTTTGAGCGCGCCTGCCAGATTGCCCGCGATGCGCTTGTGCGCTCCTGTGGCGGCATCATCCGTCATCTCGATCAGCACGACATTCAGCCCAGACAGCAGCGCTGCAGTTGCGATGCCCGCGCCCATCGTGCCGCCGCCGATCACCCCGATGGTCTGGACCGGACGCGGATCGACGCCCTTGAGTTCGGGCAGGTTGCTGACGGCCCGTTCGTTGAAAAACGCATGGATCAGACCTTTGCGCTGGTCCGTATTCATCAGCTCCATGAACAATTCGCGTTCGCGTTTGATGCCTTTCTCGAAGGGTAGCTCGGAGGCTGCCTGAACCGCACGCACGGCGGTGGCCGGGCTGATCTGACCGCGGCCTTTTCTGAGCACGTTATCATAGGTCGCGTCCCAATCGATCCCTTCGAGATTGGGCAGTGCGCTGACCGGACGGCGCGGGGCGCCTTGTGACAGCAGGTCCTGCGCGTAGGCCAGCCCCACTTCCAGCGGATCGCCCTCTTCGATGCGGTCGATGATGCCAAGCTCCAGCGCCTCGGCGGCCTTGATATGGCGGCCCGTCGTGATGGCTTCGACAGCCTTTTGCGCGCCAGTCAGACGCGGCAGCCGCTGGGTGCCGCCTGCACCGGGCAGAATGCCCAGATGGACCTCGGGCAGGCCCACCCGCGCAGTGGGTTGCGCCACGCGGTAGTGGCAGCCCAGCGCCACCTCCAGCCCGCCACCCAGGCTCACCCCGTGCATGGAGGCCACCACCAGCTTGGGCGAGCTTTCGATGCGGGTACACAGATCGGGCAGATTTGGCTCGGTCAACGGCTTGCCGAATTCCTTGATATCGGCACCGGCGATAAAGGCGCGGCCATCGCCGACGATCAAAACCGCCTGTACCGCGTCATCGGCTTCGGCGCGGTCCATGCCATCGCTCAGCCCCTGGCGGACCTGCTGGCTCAGCGCGTTGACGGGCGGATTCTGCAATCGCAGGACAGCGACGGGGCCGTGCGTTTCATAGGCGATCTTATCGGTCATCGGGGTCTCCTTGGTGTCATCCGCGGCGGCTGAGCGTGGGCGCCCGGCCTGTGCGGTGTTCGAGAGCGCGGACCAGCGCATGCAGGGCCGGTCCGACCTCTTGCTCCATGCGAGCGCGCGGCAAATCAACGGGCAAAGCGCCGCAGGTAAAGGCGACGGCCTCGCCGAATTCGGCGGCGTGGTAGGGCACGCTGACGGCATTTACGGTGCTGGCATAGCGTACATCATCGGGCGCGATGGCAAAACCGCGGCCCACAAGCTGGCTGTAGCCATCCTGCCGGAACTGGCACAGGTTTTCATCGGGCTGCAGCGCGGCGAACCTTTCGTCGTCCAGACTGGCCAGAAACGCCATGCCCGACGAAGAGCCATGCACCGGAATGCGGTGGCCCGGTTCGAGCCAGATGGTCGAGGCCGTCGCAGGGCGCCACGTGCGCACCAGCATCATCCGGTCCCCGTCGCGCACGGCGATCAGGGCGAGTGTTCCGGTGTCGTCGGCCAGCCGCTGCATGTCGTCGCTGACCATATCGACGAACCCCACGGCCTGCGATGCGACCGACCCCAGCACGATTGCGGCAGGGCCCAGCCGGAAACGGTCATTGCGACCCCCGTGGCTGAGATATCCCAGTTCGCACAACGTATAGGTCAAACGCGAGATCGTGGGTTTCGGCAGGCCTGTCCGCTCTGCGATCTGGGCATGCGTCAGCCCGTTGTCGCTGGCCCGGAAGGCACGCAGAACCCCGAGCCCCCGAGCCAGCGTATTGGCGAATTTGCGGTCTGTGCTCTGATCCGTCATCGCGCGGCCATCGGGATCAGAAGTGATATGATCGGGAAGGCCATGATGAGGCCTAGCACAATGACATCAACGCTGAGAAACCGGGTGATGCCGGCAAAAATCTTGTCGATCGGTGCGTCACGGCCCACGACATTTGCGATGACAAAGACGTTCAGCCCGACAGGCGGCGTGATGAGCCCGATTTCCAACAGCTTGATCACCACGACACCAAACCAGATCAGGTTCAGATCATAGCTTTCGACCAGCGGGATCATCAGCGGCAGCGTCAGCACCATGATGCCGATGGGGTCAAGAAACATGCCCAACAGAAGGTAGATCACCGCGATGCACAGCATCAGCATCACCACCGAAAGCTGCGCATCCGTCACCGCCTGCACGATCACCGGCGCGACACCGGTCAGCGCGATGAAGGCCACGAAAATCTTGGCGCAGGCCGCGATCAGGAAAATTGCGGATGTCTGGATGCAGGTCTCTTTCACGGCTTCCCACAGGTCCGCGAGGCTGAGCTTGCGCTGCGCAAAGCCGATGAGGGTGGCCGCCGTGACACAGACGGCGGCCGCTTCGGTGGCGGTAAATATCCCGCCATAGATGCCGCCGATGATGACGATGAACAGCAAGACCGCAGGCCAGCTTTCCCATGCCGCGATCCAGCGTTCGCGGGCGGTGAAGCGTTGGTCGGTGGGCGGGGCGACTTCGGGGCGGGTCCAGACCCAGACGGCGATGACCAGCACAAACCCCGCCAGTGTCAGCAGGCCCGGCAGGATGCCCGCCAGAAACAGCGATGAAATCGAGGTTTCGGTGAAGATGCCGTAGATGATGAACAGGACCGACGGCGGGATGAGCGAGCCCAGCGTCCCGCCCGCCGCCACGCTGGCGGTGGCAAGGCGCGGATCGTACCCCATCCGCAACATTTCGGGCGTGCAGATCTTGCCCATCGTGGAGGCGCAGGCGATGGACGATCCGGTGATGGCCGAAAACCCGCCACACCCCATCACGGAGGCCATGGCGACGCCGCCCGGCAGCTTGGTCAGCCAGACCTTGGCGGCATAGTAGATCTTGGTCGTGATGTCGGCCTTGTAGGCGATGTGACCCAGCGCCACGAACAGCGGGATCATCGACAGGTCATAGCTGTGCACGAGGTCGTAGGAATTGGAAAACACCATCGAGGAGGTGGGTTTGATCGCGCGCTCGGGCGCAAAGCTGCCCGACCGGAACGCATAGATGAAAAAGGCACCCACCGTGGCGACAGAGGCCAGCGTGAAACCAATGGGCACACGCAACGCCAGCATCACCAGAACAGCGGCAAAGGCAATCATGCCGATTGTGGCGGGATCCATGCGTCAGCCCTTTTCTTCGAGGAGATCACCGGCGTGCTTTTGCGCGTCCGATACGACACCCCCGCCTGCCACGACGCGGATGTCGCGCACGAAAAGCTCGGCCAGACGCAGCCACGCCGCCCCGAGGCCCAGCACAAAAAACAACAGCCCCGGCCATTTGGGAAGGTCCAGATAGCCCGAATAGAAGCTGCCCCGCTCCACAACCTTGAGAAACTCGAGGCTGCCTTTGTAGATCAGAGGGGCCAGCGCGATCATACCGATCAGCGAGCCTGCGATGATCAGCACAGAGCGGACACGGGGCGCAAAGCGGTCGGAGACAAACGCAACGCTGACATGGGCACGTGCCGCCGTTGCCGCAGCCAGCGGCAGCAGGATCGCCGCCACCATCAATTCCCGCACCATGATGACCGCATCCGGCACGAAGGTACCAAAGACGGCGCGCGCAATGACATTTGCAGTGATCAGCACCCCCAGAAGAATGACCGCCACAGCGCCCAGTCCCAGCAAGGTTTTCTCAAGTCGCAAAAGCATAGCGTGCGCCCCCGATCCGTCAGTTTCAGTTGGTTGCGCTGTCCCATGGATAGCCGTTCGTGTCGCGCTCCTCGGTCCATTTCTGGATCAGCCCGCGGTATTCCTCCAGCAGCGCCGCCCCGTCGAGACCGCTGTCGCTGGCGGTTTCGACCCACTGGTCGAGAAACTTCTCGCCGCCCGCAACCAGCTTGGCGCGTTCTTCTTCGGGCAACTCGATGATCTCGACGCCCTGTTCCTTCATCGACGCGATGGCCGCTTCGTTTGCCGATGTGATCAGGCGACCGAATTCATCGGCCATGTCCTTGCCCGTGTCATTGATGACCGCACGCTGTTCGTCTGTCAGGCCTTCGTAGGTGTCGAGGTTCATGAAGATGCCCAGACCGCCGACCTGTCCCCAGTCCAAGAGGGTATAGCTGCTCATCACTTCGGCCTGTTTGAGCGCGGCCACCGCATAGGAATAGCCCTGGCTGCAGTCGATCAATCCGGTGTCGAGCCCCTGGTAGGCGTCATAGATCGACATGCTGACCATATTCGCCCCTTGCTCGCCGAAAACCTTGCCGTAGGCGCCCACGCCGCGCACTTTCTTGCCGTCGATGTCGGCGGCGCTGCGAATGGCGGTGTCCTTACAACCGATGTTGACCTGGCTGGTGGTCCAGGTGCCGATGTAGCGCAGATCACGGTCGGCCAGATTGTTCTGGATCGCCTCGGACGAGCGCATCAGCTCATCCGTGGCGCGCATGCCGACCCATGCATCGGGGTTGTTGAGCGGCAGATCCGCGATGCCGTAAGCGGCCATGTCCTGCGGGTAATACACCGCGATCACCGACCCCATGTCGGCCACCCCGTCGGCGATCGACTGCATCGCCGCCTTCGCCTTGAAAAGCGCACCACCCCATTGGATGTCGATCTTGATGTCTCCGCCCGAGCGTTCCGATACTTCGTCGGCGAACCACTGCAACGCGGCGGCACGCGCGCCGCGGTTTGGGCCGGCCTCGCCGTGGATCAGCGTCGTTTCGGCCTGCGCCGCCGCGGCGGCCAGCGTCATGGCTGCAGCCAGAGATGCGTTTTTCAGAAATGTCATGGCGAAGTCTCCTCCCAAAGATTTATTTCGCTTAGTAAAACAATGTTTCACTATTTTGAGATGAAGCTAGGCTGAGTCGAAATTTCACGCAAGCAAAAGTTGTGCCCGGCGCTGTTTCGCGCCGGGCCTTGCCACCGATGGCGGTGCGGTGGAAACGGCGTCAGGCGGGTTTGCGGTAGATAAAGCACCGGCCCTCGAAGGCCTCGGCCGGCAAAGGCAGTTCTTCGAGTGCGTCAAAATACATCCGGTCACTGGCCACCATGATCCCCCCCGGCGCCAGGTGCGGCTCGACATAGGGCGAAATCTTGCGGGCGAAGGCATCGTTCTTTTCGCGGTTATGGCCGCCAAGATCCGCATGGATGAACGACGCCGTTGGCCCCAGATCAACCAATGCCTGCGGCAGGGTTTCGAACACGTCACCTTCGTAGAGAAAGCCGGGTTCGGGGCGGCTGTCGGGGTGAGAGGCCACGGCCCGCTCGAACACGTAGATATCGCGCCCCGCAATCGTTTCGCGCATGTGGTGATAGGTCCGGCCGTTGCCCAGACCAAGTTCATACACAGGCCCGGTCATATCCTTGGTGCGGGCGACCGCGTCGTCGATGCAGGCGCGTTGAGACACCATGCGGGCAATAAACAGATCAAGGCGGGTCATGGGGGCCTGCGACATGGCGATATCTCCGGTAATTTGGGTGACATACATATGCGCCAACCGTCGCGGGAAGGACAGACCCGTCACGCAGGCGTCATCGGGTGTGCGCACGGCAATTGACGTAGGGGTAGGGCAAGACGACTGGACGTCTGCGATATTATCAGGTTCACTCTGCTGGATTAACTAGGGATTGGCATGCCACTTTTGGACGTGAAATCGTTGACCATCGGCTTCGGGGATGCGCCGCCGGTTGTCGACAGGGTCAGCTTTGATGTGAATTGTGGCGAAACACTTGCGCTGGTCGGCGAAAGCGGGTCGGGCAAGACGCTGACCTGTCGGGCCGCGTTGCGCATCCTGCCCGCCAATGCGCAGCTGCGATCGGGTGAAATTCTCTACGACCACGGGGGCGTGAACTGCGATCTGCTGAAAACGCCTGCGCGGCAACTGCGCAAACTGCGTGGAAACCGGATTTCCATGATATTTCAAGAGCCTATGCGCTCGATGTCACCACTGCACCGGTTGGGCGATCAGGTCAGCGAAGTGTTGCACCTGCACGAAAGCATCAGCAAGGACGCCGCGCGCAAACGGGTTCTGGCCCAGTTCGAGCGGGTCGGTTTTGCCGATCCCGAACGCGCCTACAAAAGCTATCCGTTCGAGATGTCGGGCGGCATGCGCCAACGGGCGATGATCGCCATGGCGATGGTTTCCAAACCCGACCTTCTGATTGCGGACGAACCCACCACAGCACTTGATGTGACGACACAGGCACAGGTTCTGGGGCTTATCAAGGATCTGCAGCGCGAAACCCGCATGGCCGTGATTCTCGTCACGCATGATCTGGGTGTGGTGGCCAATATGGCCGACAAGGTCGTTGTGATGAACAACGGGCGCGTCATGGAAGCGGGAGAGGCCCAGCACGTATTGGCAGCCCCCGCGCACGGATACACCCAAAAGCTGTTTGCGGCGGCCCCGATGATCCCCGAAGTCGCAGCGCCAGCGCGGCCGCAATCCGAAGGTGCCGATCTGATCCTCGACATGCGCAAGGTGACCAAATCCTTCACCATGCGCGCGGGCGGGTGGCGCAAGCCGGTGGTGATCACGGCATGCCGCGATGTTGATCTGAAGCTGCCGCGCGGCAAGACACTGGCCGTGGTCGGTGAAAGCGGATCGGGCAAGACCACATGTGCGCGTGTGGCCCTGGGTGCGACCGACCCCGATCCGGGCGGCGAGGTGCTTTTCACTGCCCGCCCCGGCGACGCGCCGGTGACGGTACACGACATGACGACGGACGAACGGCGCCGGTTCCAGCGCGACGCGCAGATGGTGTTTCAGGATCCCTATTCGTCGCTCAGCCCGCGGATGCGGGTGCAAAGCGCACTGACCGAACCGCTGGAAATCCATGGCATCGGCAACCGTGCTGAGCGCAAGGAACGTGCCGCCGAAATGATCCGTCTTGTCGGGTTGAGCCCCGATATGCTGCCGCGCTATCCCCATGCGTTTTCCGGCGGCCAGCGCCAGCGCCTGTCGATCGCACGGGCGTTGACGCTCGATCCGCAGCTTCTGGTCTGTGACGAACCCACGTCGGCGCTTGATGTGTCGGTGCAGGACCAGATCCTGACGCTGCTCGAAGATATCCGCGAAAAACGTAACCTGAGCTATTTGTTCATCAGCCACGATCTCGCGGTTGTGGCCCGCATTGCCGACGAAGTGGCCGTGATGCGTGCGGGTGTCATCGTCGAGCAGGCCGCGCCGGATACGCTTTTCTACAATCCGCAACACCCCTACACCAAAGCCCTGATCGCGGCACAGCCCGAACCGGACGTGAACCGGCCGATCGATCTGGATCTGGTTGCAAAAGGGGCGGGCCAGCCGAAAACATGGCCCGAAATGTTCCGCTTTGAAGGGGCCGATGCGCCTGCTTTGCGTGAACTCGAACCCGGTCACAAGGTCAGATGCCATGCGTAAACTGTTACTTGCCCTCAGTCTCATCGCCGCGCCCGTCTGGGCCCAGACGCCCGTTCAGGAAAGCAGTTTCTGGGAGCAGGAAGTGGCCAACGGCGACATGCCCCCCGCAGCCGAGCGCATCCCCGCGGAGCCCCTGATTGTCGATCTGGCCGCCAAGGGCAGGGAATTCGGCGAACAGGGCGGCACCCTGCGCACGTTGGTGTCGCGCACCAAGGACATCCGGCAGATGGTGGTTTACGGCTACGCCCGTCTGATCGGCTATGCGGGTGATTATTCGCTGCAGCCCGACATTTTGCGCGAGATCGAGATCGAGGGCGAACGCCGGTTCGTCCTGCATCTGCGCGACGGGCATAAATGGTCCGATGGCGCGCCCTTCACCTCGGAGGATTTCCGCTATTGGTGGGAAGACGTGGTCAACAACGAAGAGATCACACCGACGGGTCCACCCGACTGGATGATCGTCGACGACAAGATGGGCAGCGTGACCTTTCCCGACCCGCAAACGGTGATTTTCGAGTGGGAAACCCCCAATCCGAACTTCCTGCCGCTACTGGCACAGGCCCGCCCGCCCTTCATCTACCGGCCCGCACACTACCTGCGCCAGTTCCACGCCACCTATACGGATCCCGAAAAACTGGCCAAGCTGATTGACGAAAAGCGGGTCGAAAGCTGGCCTGCGCTGCACAACAAATACGACAACATGTACAAATTCGACAATCAGGATCTGCCCACGTTGCAGCCCTGGCTGAATGCGACAGGCGGCAAATCATCGCGCAACGTCTTTGTCCGCAACCCCTACTTCCACCGCATAGACGCGCGTGGCGTACAGTTGCCCTACATCGACGTGGTGGAAATGACCGTGGTGGGCGGCGGCCTGATTGCGGCCAAGGCGAACGCCGGCGAAGTCGATTTGCAAGCCCGCGGCCTGTCGTTCCGCGATGTTGCGATCCTCAAAAAGGGCGAGGCCGAAGGCGGCAATTATCGCACCTACCTGTGGGGCAACGGGGCGGCGAGCCAGATTGCCATCTATCCCAACCTCAATTTCGCCGATCCGGTCTGGCGCGAGGTTATCCGCGATGTGCGGTTCCGCCGCGCGCTCAGCCTCGGCATCGACCGGCGCATGATCAACCGCGCCCTGTACTTCGGTCTTGCAGAAGAGGGCGGAATGACGGCCCTGCCCTCGAGCCCGCTGCACGATCCTGCCGATATGAAAGCGTGGTCCGCGATGGATATCGACCACGCGAACCGGCTGCTTGACGAAATGGGTCTGACCGAACGGACCGCCAACGGGCTGCGCAAACTGCCGGACGGGCGGCCGATGGAATTCGTGGTCGAAACCGCGGGCGAGCGGCAGGAAGAAGAGAACGCACTGGCGATCATCACCGACACGTGGCGCGATCTGGGCATCCGTCTGATCATGCGCCCGCTGGACCGCGATATCCTGCGCAACCGTATCTATGCCGGGCTCTCGATGGCGGGCGTCTGGTATGGCTGGGACAATGGTCTGCCCCGCGCGGAGACCTCGCCGCACTATCTCGCTCCGACACAACAGGAATTCTTTGCCTGGCCAAAATGGGGCCAATACTACCAGACCAAGGGTCAGGTGGGCGAAAAGGTCGATATGGAAGCCGCCGAACGCCTGATGCAGCTGGATTATGACTGGGCCCACACCGACGACACCGCCAAGCGTGCCCGCATCTGGGACGAGATGCTGGAAATCCACGCCAACCAGCAGTTCGGCATCGGCATCCTTGCCGCCGCGCCGCAGCCTGTCGTTGTGTCTAAACGGCTGCGCAACGTGCCCGAAAAAGGCATCTGGGCCTACGATCCGGGGGCACATTTCGGCATCCACCGGATGGACGAGTTCTTTTTCGAAGACGCCAAACAGCAGGTGACGCAATGATGTTCATCCGCTATGCGGTCTACCGCTTTGCCACGATGCTGCTGACGCTTTGGGTCGTGTCGATCCTTGTGTTTGCCATCATCAACCTGCCCCCCGGGGATTACCTGTCCAACCAGATCGCCGAATTGCGTGCCACCGGTCAGGCCGAGGGCGTGGCCAAGGCAGAATTCCTGCGCAAGGAATACGCGCTCGACCGCCCGATCTGGGAGCAATATCTGATCTGGGTCGGCTTTATCCCCGGCCCGCAGGGGTTCTCGGGCCTGCTTCAGGGCAACTTTGGATGGTCGTTCGAATTTGACCGCCCCGTGGCCGAAATTGTGGGCGATGCGCTTTGGCTGACGGTCCTCGTGAACCTCGCGGCGGTGCTGTTTGTCTACGCGGTCGCCCTGCCCCTGGGTGTGCTCGCGGCTGCGAAATCCGAAACATGGGTGGATTATACCGCCGGGTTTGTCGGGTATCTGGGTCTGGCAACGCCGAACTTTCTTCTGGCACTCATGCTGTTTTACTACGGTCACAAATACTTCGACCTGCCGATTGGCGGCCTGATGGATCCCGCGCTCGAGGGGGAACCGATGTCGTGGGAAAAGGTCAAATCCATTCTGATCCACCTGATCGTGCCGACCTTCGTCATCGGCACGTCAGGCGCGGCCGCGATGATGCAGCGACTGCGTGCCAATATGCTCGACGAGCTGAGCAAACCCTACGTTGAAACCGCAATCGCCAAGGGGATGACGCCCGCCAAGATGCTGCGCAAATATCCTCTTCGCATGGCTTTCAATCCTTTTGTCGCAGACATCGGCAACCTGCTGCCCGCGATGGTGTCGGGCTCGGTGCTTGTGTCGGTGGTGCTGGGCCTGCAGACCATCGGACCCTTCCTGCTCACGGCGCTGAAATCGCAAGACCAGTTTCTTGCCGGTTTCGTGCTCATGTTCGTGGCGCTGCTGACACTGATCGGCACGATGGTATCGGACATGCTGCTGGTGCTGCTTGACCCGCGCATCCGCTACGGAGGGCGCAAGGCATGAATACGCAGCCTGACAACCGTTTTATCGACGATGCCCCCTGGACCGAAGAGGGCAACCTGTCCGCGCCCGAACGGGCCGAATTCGATGCGCCCGGCTGGCTGCTGATCTGGCGCAAGTTCCGGCGCCACCGGCTCGGGCTGATCTCGGGTGCCTTCTTGCTGATCTGCTACCTGATCCTGCCGATCGCGGGGTTCATCGCCCCCTATACCCCGAACGAGCGCAGCGCCGACTACCTCTATCACCCGCCCCAGGACATCAACCTGTGGCATGAGGGCGAATATATCGGACCTTTCGTCTACCCCACGACTGCGGTGCCGGATCTGGAAAACTATCGCTGGACCTATACGGTGGATGAAACCACGCCGATGCCGCTGGAGTTTTTCTGCGAAGGACGGGCGTATAACATCTTCGGTCTGATCCCGGCGGACACGCACCTTTTCTGCGCCCCGCAGGGCGCGACAGTGTTCCTGTGGGGCTCCGACAGGCTGGGCCGCGACGTCTTCAGCCGCATCCTCTACGGCGCGCAGCTCTCCATGACGGTCGGACTTATCGGCATCACGGTCAGCTTCATTCTGGGCATCTTCTTCGGAGCGATGGCGGGCTATTTCGGTGGCAAGACGGATTGGACCATCAATCGGGCCATCGAAATCCTGCGCAGCCTGCCCGAACTGCCCCTCTGGCTTGCGCTCTCCGCCGCGGTGCCGTCAAACTGGGGGCCGGTGGCGGTCTTCTTCATCATCTCCATAATTCTGGGCATCCTCGACTGGCCCGGGCTGGCTCGCGCCGTGCGCGCGAAATTCCTCAGCCTGCGCGAGGAAGAATACGTGCGCGCCGCCGAGATGATGGGGGCCAAACCCTCGCGGGTCATCCGCCGCCATCTTCTGCCCAACTTCATGAGCCACCTGATCGCGAGCGCAACATTGTCAATTCCGGCGATGATCCTCGGCGAAACAGCACTCAGCTTTCTCGGCCTCGGCCTACGGGCACCGGCGGTCAGCTGGGGTGTCATGCTCAACGATGCGCAAAACCTCGCAAGCATCGAAATCTACCCTTGGACGGCGATCCCCATGTTGCCGATCATCGTGGTGGTGCTGGCCTTCAACTTCCTCGGTGACGGCCTGCGCGCCTCGCTCGATCCCTACCGGACCTGAGAACCACAGCGGGTGGCCCCGAGGGGCCGCTTTCTTCATCTTGCCGAAAAACTCCGGAGAGCGCGAGAGGCAGTGCCTCTCGCATCCGGCCCCGCCGGATCAGCCGTACCAATCCGCGATTTTCACTTCCGTATCCGTCCCGACCATGCGGGCAAAGGCGTCGGGGTCTTGCGTGCCACCATCGCGGCCCCTGAAATGATAGGGGTAGACATAGGTCGGCTTGAACTCCGCCACGGCGGATGCGGCCGCATTGGCATCCATCGTGAAGGGCAGGTTCATACAGACAAACGCCAGATCGATGTTCTGCAGATTGCGCATCTCCGGGATGTCTTCGGTATCGCCCGACACATACATACGGAATCCTTCGAAATTCAGCACATAGCCGTTGTCGCGCCCTTCGGGGTGAAAATTCAGCCGCTCTTGCGTGGTGTTGTAGGCCGGGATCGCCTCGATGGCCAATTCCGCAAAAAGCGCGGTGCCCCCGTTGGCAATCTCGCTCGCGCGCGATTTCAACCCCTCCGGCAACATCGCGAAAACGGCAGGATTGGTGATAATCTTCGTGTCCTGCCCCGCGATGCCTTGCAACGTGGCCGCATTGTAGTGATCACCGTGTTCATGCGTGATCAGGATAAGGTCGGGCGCAGGGAAATCGGCATAGGTGTCGACCGCACCCACCGGATCGACATAGATCGTACCGAGCGGTGTTTGCGCCACGAAAGACGCGTGGGCGACAGGATGGATCGTAATTGGCCCCGCGGGCGTGTCAAAGCGGTCGCCCGCATGGGCGTCCGCAAGCGCAGCATAGGGCAGAATGGTGACCGCTCCGGCGCTGGCAGCGCTGTCGATCAGAAAACGGCGGCGGGACGGGATGTAGGCATGGGACATGGGGTCTCTCCAGTGCTCGGGTCATCTGCCCTTCGACCTAGATTGCAGCCCCGCCCGTTCAACCCCCGCCTTTTGAGCCGCGTCTCTTCAACGCCAAGCCCTCAGCGGTCATCGCCGCCGCCGGCTTCCTCCCCTTCCAGCAGATCTTCCTCCAGGCTCGCGTGCGCGGCAGCCGCCACCTCGCGCTTTTGCTCCTCGGTCAGGTCTTCGGCATTGCCATTGGCCAGCCGTACAGTCACTTCGCGGTGGGCAAACTTCACCCCTTCGCGTTCGAACAGGACACGGATTTCTTCGTATACCTTCTTGCGGACCAACCATTGATCACCCGGTTTCGTCATGAATTTGACGCGGATGATCATTGCGCTGTCCTGCATTTCGATCACGCCCTGTGATTTCAGCGGTTGAATGAAGTTGTCGCCAATCACCGGGTCGCTCAACAGCTCCTGACCGAGCTTCTTGATCAGCTTGCGTACGGTTTCCACGTCCGTGTCATAGGTGACCCGCAAGGGCAGCTTCATGATGACCCAGTCGCGTGAGTAGTTGGTCATGACTTGCAATTGCCCAAACGGGATCGTGTGCAGCGCGCCCAGATGGTGGCGCAGCTGGAACGACCGAACGGAGATTTTCTCGACCGTGCCCTTCACGCCGCCAACGTCCAGATATTCCCCTTTGCGGAACGCATCGTCGAGCAGGAAAAACGCGCCCGCGAAAATATCCTGAACCAGTGCCTGACTGCCAAAGCCCACGGCAATGCCCACGATGCCCGCACCGGCAAACAGGGGGCCTACGTTGACGCCAAGCTCCATCAGCACAATGAGCCCGATCGACACCACCACCACAATCAGGATCAGATTGCGGAACAGCGGCAGCAGCGTGGCCAGACGCGATGCCGACGAACCACCGCCCTCGTCGCCCAGTTCTCCCTCTTCGTCGTCGCCCGACTCTTCGGCAATCTTGGTATCGATCCAGATGCGGAACAGGTGGTAGACGATGTAGCCGATGAACATGATGATGATCACGTCGAGCAATCGGTTGGTGGTGTTGGCCACCATGCGGGTGCTTTCGTTTTCCCAGATGTTGAGAAACGCGTAGGCCCCCGCCACGAAGGCGAGAATACCCGCCACCCGCCGCGCCAGATCCTCGTAACTGTTGAGCACACGCGGCGCGTTGCCCGCTATTTCGGCGGCGCGCGCACGATCCGCCATCAACTGATGCGACCGCGCGTCGATCTCGTCGCTGCTCAGCGCGTCGGTGGCAGCGATCTCCACCGGTTGGGCCGGTTCGATCCGGTCCTTCAACGGACCTGCGGGGCTGTCTGCTTCGAGCGCGCCTGTTGGGTCGGCGTCCTCATCCGGTCCGTCCTCCTGCAACTCTCGCTGTGCGCGGGCCACTTCCTGCAGGCGGCTTTGCTCTGCGGCCTCACGCTCGGCCTGTTCGGCCCGCAGGATGCGCACCGCGCGGGCGCGGGCGAACCCGCGTTCGATCACAAAATTGATGACCCCGTAGACCACGAGGATCGACAGCAGGATCGCGTAGGCCCCTGCAATAAGCGGGAACCCGAAGGGAATGCCCACGACCTGCTGGTAGGTGATGCTGAGCCAGGCCACGACCACGTAGAGGATGACCGCGGGCGCCCATGCCTGCGCCAGAAAGCGCATGAGCGTTCCGCAATCGGCCGGCGCCTTGCCGTGCCGCAGGGCGTTCGAAATCGCGCGACGGTTCGTCAGAACCAGCGCTACGCTCAGCAGCACCATGATCCCGGACATCATCGTGACAAAGACCGCCGTGATGTCCCGGTTCAGGCCCAGTTCCGCCAGCCAGATGCCGAACAGGATACCGATGATGTTGAAACTCGTCGTGATCCACAGCCACCGGTGCAGCCGCTTGGCCGCGCGGTCCGACATGATCGGGATCCGGTATTGCGGCAGGAACGGCGACAGCACCATTCGCCAGACCCCCGCCACGAAGCGGCAGCCCAGATAACCTACGTTTATCAGGGTGACCGTGAACTGCATCGCGCTGTCTTCGAGCGGTGGCAGAAAAAGGATCCCGATGATGTAGGCCACCGCGACTGACACCAGCGCCCCCACGACGCCCAGAAAGAACCGGAACGCCAGAAACGGCATCTTTTCGGCATAGCCCTGCGGCGCATCGATGGTGCGGGCCACCACGAATTTTCTGGCAAAGCGTTTGCCGAACAGTTCGATCTCGACCAATACACCGATGCCAAAGAGCAGGAGGCTCAACCAGAGCGCCTTGAAAAAGGTATAGATTTCGCCGGTGGGGCTGGCGGCCCGCAGGATATACAGCACTTCGTTGTAGGAATTTGGCAGGTCCCTGATCCGCTCGATGGCAAGATCGCGGAACTGGTCCGCGGTCGATTGCGCTTTCATCAGGCCAGACATTTCCGACCCGCGGGCCATCGCACCGTCCTCGGCAGACGTATCCGTCGCCGCGGCAGGCGTCTGGGTCAGTACATTGCCGTTGGTGTCGATAACGATGATGCCGACACCCTGCTCTGCCGCCTGTTTGAGCGTTGCCGCCAGCTCATCCGATGCGGATGTGTCCTCCTGCGCGCCGATGTCGGATGTGAACAATGATCCGACCCCCTGTGCGCCACCGGGAAGGGCACCCGCGAGCGTCAGCAGCAAAAAGACCAGCAGGCAAGAAAGAAGAGAGCGCATGGGCAGCACCAATCAGTTCATGAAATCATGTAATGACGCTACGGCGGGACCCGCTTCAATGCAATTGGCAAGCCTCACCAGACTGTGACAGGCCAGAGACGTTGCCTAATAGAGATGCTTTTGCATGACGCGGCATTCTGTGCGATAGCACAACAAGGCGCCCTGGTGCCGTCCAAGATACGACCGCCAGAGGACCGATCATGCCGCCAAACCGCCACCACGACCCCGTTGCCGTTCTCGGACTTGGCTACGTGGGTTTGCCGTTGGCGCTGGCGCTCGCGCGGGCGGGCTTTGACGTGACCGGATTTGACATCCACCCGCCCACGGTCGACGCGCTGAGGGCCGGGCATGACCCCAACGGCGAAATCGCGGATGAAAAGGTCGCTCACAGCAGTGCACGTTTCACCCATGATGCCGCCGATCTGTCGGGCTGCCGGGTTTTCATCATCGCGGTTCCCACGCCCATTACCGATGCCAAAGCGCCTGATCTGGGTCCCGTTCTGGGCGCCTGTGCCTCTATCGCGCCCCATCTGAGCGACGGGGCTCTGGTGATCCTCGAAAGCACCGTCTACCCCGGCGTGACCGAAGATATCTGTGGTCCCGCGCTCGCGGCGGGCAGCGGTCTGGCCATCGGCCGGCAGATCAAACTCGCCTACAGCCCCGAACGGGTGAACCCCGGCGATGCCGAACATTCCATGGAGAATGTGATCAAGATCATCGCCGCACAGGACGCCGAAACGCTCGACCGGGTCGAGGCGATCTATGCGCCGGTCGTCAAGGCGGGCCTGCACAAGGCCTCCGACATCAAGACCGCCGAGGCCGCCAAGGTGATCGAGAACACGCAGCGCGATCTTAACATCGCGCTGGTCAATGAATTTGCCCTTATCTTTGCACGGCTGGGGCTCGATACGCTGGACGTGCTGGAAGCGGCGGGCACCAAATGGAATTTCCTGCCGTTCCGGCCCGGATTGGTCGGTGGACACTGCATCGGCGTTGATCCCTATTACCTGACCTACCGCGCAGAACAGCTTGGCTATCATCCCGAGGTCATTCTTGCCGGGCGGCGCATCAATGACCAGATGGGGGCCCATGTGGCACAGACGCTGATCAAGGCGATGATCGGCCGCGACATCGGGGTGCGGGGCGCGCGGGTGCTGATCCTTGGCTATACCTTCAAGGAAAACTGCGCCGATACCCGCAACACGCGGGTCGCCGATATCGTGGCCGAACTGGCCGACTATGCCGTGGCCGCGGATGTGCACGATCCCTGGGTCGGGGCGGCGCGGCTGGAGGAAGAGCACGCATTGAGCGCGGTGGCGCAACCGCAGACCGGCGTTTATGACGCCATCGTCGTGGCCGTGGGGCACCGTGAATTCGTGGCGATGGGGGCCGACGCGATCCGAGCCTTCGGCAAGCCGGGTGCCGTGCTTTATGACATCAAAGGCGTGTTCGGGAAATCCGGCAGCGATCTGAGGCTCTAGGCGCGACCGTGACACAGACAGACCACGATACGCCGCGCGTGCCGGACCGCACCGCCCCTGCCGAGAAAACATCGCGGCGCGTGATGTTCTACAGCCACGACACGTTCGGACTGGGCCATCTGCGTCGCAGCCGCGCGCTGGCGACCGCATTGACCGAAGGCGACCCGCAGGCCTCGGCGATCATCCTGACCGGATCGCCCGTGGCCGGGCGGTTCACCTTTCCCGAACGGGTGGACCACATCCGCCTGCCCGGCGTGACCAAACTCCCCGATGGCACCTACGTCAGCTCGACGCTCGGGCTGAACATCGACGCCACGACCAACCTGCGGGCCGGTCTGATCCAGTCGGCGGTCGAACAATACCAGCCGGACCTGCTGATCGTGGACAAGGAACCCACAGGCTTTCGGGGGGAGTTGCTCCCGACGCTGGAATGGCTGACCGAGCGCGGCGCCTGCCGGATCGTCTTGGGCCTGCGCGATGTTCTCGACGAACCCGATGTGCTGGCCGCCGAATGGGCGCGCAAAGGCGCGGTTCAGGCGGCCGAGGCCTACTACGACGAATTCTGGGTCTACGGGGTCAAGGACATCTATGACCCGACCCATGGCTTGCCCCTGTCGGATGCCACGCGGGCGCGGATGCACTGGACAGGCTATCTGCGCCGCGAGGTCACTGATGCCGAGGATGTGCCGGAAACCCCCTATATCCTGATCACGCCGGGTGGCGGTGGAGACGGGGCGGCAATGGTGTCGCAGGTGCTCGACGCGTTCGAGGCCGACCCGACACTCGGCCCCGACGCTGTGCTGGTCTATGGCCCCTTCCTGTCCGGTGACGTGCGCGACACGTTCGATGCGCGGGTGGCCAAGCTGGGGGGCCGTGTCACCGCGACCGGTTTCAACAGCCGTATCGAGGCGTTGTTTGCGGGCGCCCAAGGTGTCATCTGCATGGGCGGGTACAATACCTTTTGTGAGGTGCTGAGTTTCGACCAACGGGCAGTGATCGTGCCGCGCACGGTGCCACGGCTGGAGCAATACATCCGCGCCAGCCGCGCCGAAGAGTTGGGACTGGTGCGCATGCTCGACGACACGCGCGATGGCAGCGGCACCCAAGCCATGATCGAGGCCATCCGCGGCCTTCCCGATCAGCGCAAACCGTCTCAGGCGGGCGCGGATGGGTTGCTCGACGGGCTGGATGTGGTGGTGCGCCGTGGCCGCGCCCTGATGAAAAAGGACTGATCCCATGCCCAAGCTCGCCGTTGTCGTCAAAGGCTGGCCGCGCCTGTCGGAAACCTTCATCGCGCAGGAACTTGTCGCTCTCGAAGAGGCGGGTCTCGCCTTCGACATCTGGTCCCTGCGCCATCCGACCGACAAAAAGACCCATCCGCTGCATGACCGGCTGCAGGCGCAGGTGCGGTACCTGCCCGAATATCTGCACCTTGAACCGCGCCGCGTTCATACCGCGATGGGGGCCGTGTGCGCCCTGCCCGGTTTTGACGCGGCCGCCGAGGCCTATGCCGCCGATCTGGCGCGGGACGACACCGCCAACCGCCGCCGCCGCTGGGGGCAGGCCTGCGTGCTGGCCCACGAGGCCGGGTCGGATCTGCAGGCGCTTTATGCCCATTTCCTGCATACCCCTTCGTCTGTCGCGCGGTATGCCGCGATCCTGCTGGGCATACCGTGGTCCTTTTCGGCCCATGCCAAGGACATCTGGACATCTCCGGAGTGGGAGCTGCGCGAAAAACTGTCGGCGCAAAGCCACGGGGCCGCTTTCGGCGCAACCTGCACGGCTTTTGGCGCGGAACATTTGCAAGGTCTGGCCGATGATCCGGCCCGTGTCGATCTGGTGTACCACGGTCTGGACCTCGGCCGTTTCCCCGATGCCCCCGACCGCGCGCCGCGCGCGAAAGGTGCGCCGCTGGCGCTGATGTCCGTCGGACGGCTGGTCGAGAAAAAGGGGTTCGACAACCTGATTGATGCGCTCGCCCTGTTGCCCGAAACGCTCGACTGGCATTTCACACACATCGGGGGTGGCACGCTCAATAGCGAGATGCGCGCGCGTGCCGAAGCGGCGGGGGTTGCGGCGCGCATCACGTGGCGCGGTGCCTGTGACCAACCCGAGGTGATTGCGGCGATGCGCAAGGCCGATCTTTTTGTTCTGCCGTCGCGGGTGGCGGCAGATGGCGACCGCGACGGGCTGCCGAATGTCCTGATGGAAGCGGCCAGCCAGAAACTTCCGATCCTGTCGACGCCCGTGTCGGCGATACCGGAATTCATCGATACTGGTGTCCATGGCCTGCTGAGCGATGATGCGCCCGCTGCGCTTGCCGACAATATCATGCGGATTGCCGATGACCCCGCATTGGGGCCCCGTCTGGCCGAAGCGGCCCACGACAGGCTGCACGCAGAATTCACGATGATGCCGGGCATCAAGCACCTGCACCGCCGCCTGCAAGCTCTTTTAAACTGATGCATCTGGCCTTTTACGCTCCCTTCAAACCGCCCGATCATCCGGTGCCTTCGGGCGAACGGGCGATGGCGCGGGCCTTGATCACCGCGCTGGAAGGGATTGCCGACACCGTCACGCTCGCCAGTCGGTTTCGCAGCCGCGACGGGGCGGGCGTCAGTGCGCTGCAAAAGGAATTGCGTACCGAGGCGGACGCGCTGATCCCCGATCTGGTCGCCCGCGGGCGGCAGGCGGGTTGGCACGCGTGGATCAGCTACCACAACTACTACAAAGCGCCCGACCTGTTGGGACCGGCCGTCGCCCATACGCTCGGCATCCCCTATCTGCTGGTCGAGGCCACCCGCGCACGCAAGCGGCTGAACGGACCGTGGGATGCTTTCGCCCGCGCCGCCGAAGCGGCAAGCGATGCGGCCCGCGTCATATTCTACTTCACCGAGCACGATGCGGAATCCCTGCTCGAACTTGCGCCCGCACATCAATCGGTCATGCCCCTGCGCCCGTTTCTGGCCCGCGAAGATCTGCCGCCGGCAACGAACGGCGGCGACATGGTAACCGTCGCAATGATGCGACCAGGCGACAAACTGGCGTCTTACGAGCTGTTGGCAGACACGCTTGCCCTGCTGGAAGGGGACTGGCGGTTGCGCATTGCGGGTGACGGTGACGCGCGCGCGCAGGTCGCAGCCCTCATGGCCCCTTTCGGGGATCGCGTCGAACTGCTGGGCCAATGTGATGCCACGACCGTCGAGACGCTATATCAAAACGCCTGTGCCCTGTTGTGGCCGGGCGTGAACGAGGCATTCGGAATGATCTATCTCGAGGCGCAGGCGTACGGCCTGCCCGTGATCGCGCAGGACAGGCCCGGCGTGCGGGACGTCTTGCTGCCCGCATCCTACCCCGCCCCCGAAGAGGGGGCCGCAGGGCTGGCCCGCCTTGCCAGCCATACCCTCGCGAACCCGCCTGACCGCGATGCCCTGCGGGCTTATATATACGCCAATCACCTTCTTGGGTCCGCCCGCACCGCGTTGGGCGCGGGTCTTGCGCAGGCAGGTGTCACATGATCCGGCTGGGGCTTTTGCGGCACGGGCATACGCCGTGGAACCGCGCGGGGCGCATACAGGGGCGCAGCGACATCGCGCTCGACCCGGACGCGGCGGCCGATCTTGCCAAACTGCGCCTGCCTGAGAGTTTTGCGGACGCCGATCTGTGGTCGAGCCCACTTTTGCGCGCGGCGCAAACCGCCCGCATCGTGGCCGGGCGCACCGCGCAGACTGACCCTGCGTTGATCGAAATGAATTGGGGCACTTGGGAAGGCCTGCACGGGCGTGACCTGCGCGCCGATCCGGCCAGCGGCTTTCGCGACATCGAACAGTGGGGGTGGGACTATACCCCGCCCGACGGCGAAAGCCCCGCTGCCCTGCGCGCACGGCTTGTCCCTTGGGCAAACGGATTGACGCGCGATACGCTGGCGGTATGCCATATCGGGGTGATGCGGGTGTTGCTGGCGCACGCGACAGGCTGGAATTTCGACGGGCCAGCCCCTTTCGCGGTCAAGCGCAACCGCATTTACATCATTGAACTCGACGGTGCGGATTGGCACATGCGGCCGGAGCCCGTTCGATTGGAAGAAGCCTGCTGATGCGCGTGATGATTGTCGTAACCCACCTGCTGGGCACTGGTCACCTGTCGCGGGCGCTGACGCTGGCGCGGGCGTACAAGAAGGCCGGCCACAGGGTGATGGTCGTATCGGGGGGTATGCCGGTCCCCGTGCTCGATACCGGCGATATCGATATTGGCCAACTGCCGCCCGTGCGTTCGGATGGGGTCGACTTCGCACGCTTGTTGACCGCAAACGCCAGCCGCGCAAGCGCCCAGTACATGCAGGCCCGCAGCACGCTGCTGGTGGCGCATCTGGTGCGGTTCCGGCCTGACGTGATCATCACCGAACTTTTCCCCTTCGGGCGGCGCATTCTGGCAAAGGAGTTTACCGCGCTGCTGGAAAAAGCGGTGGTGCAGTTAAATCGCCCCGTCATCTGTGCTTCGGTGCGCGACATCCTTGCCCCCCCGTCCAAACCCGCCAAAGCGGCAGAGACCGAAACGCTCATCGGCGATTTCTATGATGCGGTGCTTGTGCATTCGGACCCCACGCTCACCCCGCTGAACGACAGCTGGCCTGTGTCGGACGATCTGCAGCGCCATCTGCAATACACCGGTTTCGTGGCGCCTCCGCCCGCCGCGGCACAGGCCGACGGTATCGGGGCGGGCGACGTGCTGGTCAGCGCAGGGGGCGGGGATGTCGGGGCATATATTTACGAGACCGCCTTGCAGGCCGCACGGTTGACGCCTGAACTGCGCTGGCGATTGCTGGTCGGCGGCAGCAAGAGCGCGCAGCATGTCGAAACACTCGCCGCCACGGCGCCGCAGAATGCGATCGTCGAAGCCGCCCGCCCCGATTTCAGGCAAATGCTTCTGCATGCGCGCGCGTCTGTCTCGATGTGTGGCTACAACACGGCGCTGGATATCTTGCAGGCCGGCACCCCGGCGGTGTTCATCCCGTTTGACGAAGGATCCGAGGTCGAGCAGAGTTTGCGCGCGCGCGCCCTGAGCAGGCAAGAAGGGCGCTGCCTTTTGGCCCGGTCTGATCTCACCGCAGAGCGTCTTGCCGCGGCGGTACGCGATTTACCCCAAGGTCCCTTGTCCAATGACACGCTATTCAACGGGGCGCAAAGGACGGTCGAGATCACCGATTGGTTGCGGGCACAGACCAATGACTGACTGGTCGCCCGTCTCCCGCGAACTGGCGGCACTGCGCGCCGATGGCGTGCCGCTTGCGATATGGTGGCGTGACGACGATGCCGTTTCTGCGACGCCCGCGCTTGATCGTCTCGACGCCTTGTCCGCGCAGCTTGACCTGCCGGTGCATATTGCGGTGATCCCTGCACATGCAGACCGCACGCTGGTGGACCGTGTCGGCGATGGCGCGCGCCTGCGCCCGCTTGTCCACGGCTGGGCCCACGAAAACCATGCGCCCGAAGGGGCCAAGAAGGCCGAGTTCGGACACCCGCGGCATGACGCTGCCGACGACTCCCGCCGTGCCCTGCATCGGTTGAGCGGCCTTTTCGGCGCGACGCTGCACCGGCTTTTTGTGCCGCCATGGAACCGCGTGACCCCCACGCTTTTTCCCGATCTCGCGACGCAGGGATACCTTGGCATCTCCACCTTTATGCCACGCGAGACCGTCTTTGCCGCGCCGGGGTTGCAGATCATCAATACCCATCTCGATCCGATCTTCTGGCGCGGCACCCGTGGTCTTTTGCCCGAAGACGCGCTGGTCCAGACGTTGGCCGGTCTGTTGGCAGACAGGCGCACCGGCGCGACAGACGCGACCGAGCCGTTTGGGCTTTTGACCCATCATCTGGTGCATGACGCCGACATCTGGCGCTTTACGCAGACCTGCCTTTCCCATCTGCTCGACGGGGGCGCCACGCCTGCCGATCTGAGCCCTTTCAAGGATACCCCGCATGAGCAGACTTGAATCCTTCAGACGCCGTTTGACGGCACAGATTGACGGGCTGAACTGGGCCGCCCGCCAGATCGACGGGCTCAACGGGGATGTTCTGGAACTAGGGCTGGGCAATGGCCGGACGTATGACCATCTGCGCCAGGAGCTGCCGGAGCGTCGTATCAGGGTGATCGACCGGGTGATGAACGCCCATCCCGCGTCCACGCCGCCCGCGTCCGACTTTCTGCTGGGCGAAGCCGAGGACATGCTGGGCCGACTGGCGGGTGAAGGGGCGCGGATGGCTTTGGCGCACTATGACTTCGGTTTCGGGGTCAAGGAGAAGGACGTGGCCGAAGGCGCGCGGCTGTCACCTTTTATCGCGGCCTTGATGGTGCCGGGCGGTCTGGTGGTATCGCAACAGCCGCTGGTGGGCTTTACCCAGATCACGGGCCCGGACACAATCGATCCCGACAGATACCTGTTCTACCGCGCCTGAGCGGGGCGCAGACCGAGCATCTGACGTGCCTGCGCGGGGGTCGCGACGGGACGGTCGTATTTGGCACATAAATCGGCGGCGCGGGCGATCAGCGCGGCGTTCGAGGGGGCGAGGGTTTCGCGGTCGAGCCGGACGTTGTCTTCGAGGCCCGCGCGGGTGTGCCCACCGGCGGCGATGGCCCATTCATTGAGGTGGATCTGGTTGGGTCCGATGCCCGCGGCACACCAGAGCGCATCCGGAGACAGCCTCTCTAACGTCTTGATATAAAAATCAAATGTTTCGCGATCCGCGGGCATTGCGTTCTTCACACCCATGACGAACTGGACGTAGAGGCGGCCCGGTATCCGGCCGTCCCGGTTCATTTCGGCGGCTTTGTGGATATGGCTGAGATCGAAGGCCTCGATCTCGGGCTTCACGTCGTATTTCACCATCTCGGCGGCCAGCCAATCGACAAGGTCGGGCGGATTTTCATACACGCGGGTGGGGAAGTTGTTGGAGCCGACAGACAGGCTCGCCATATCGGGGCGCAGGGACAACATTCCTCCGCGCTCGTGGCCCGCGCCGGACCGCCCGCCGGTCGAAAATTGTACAATCATATCAGGGCAGTGGCGTTCGACCCCTTCCTTGAGGGCGGCAAATTTCTCGGGGTCGGAGGACGGGGTTTCATCATCGTTGCGCACGTGGGCATGGCAGATGGAGGCCCCCGCCTCGAAGGCGGCTTGGGTGCTTTCGATCTGCTCGGACACGCTGATCGGGACGGCCGGATTGGCGGATTTGGTGGGCACCGATCCGGTGATGGCAACGCAAAGAATGCAAGGGGTCATGGCGGCTCCGTCGGGGTGTGCACAAACTGTACACCGGTTGTGCACAACGCGTACACCGCTTTAGCGCCAGTCCATCGCCCGCAATACCGCGTAGGTGGCGGGCAAGGACGCCAGAGCCGCAAGCCCGCCCGCGGCAAGCAGCGGGGTCCAGAAGAAATATCCCGCAAGGATCAACGCAACGGTGGCGACGCCGAAGAGCGTGGTGAAAACGACGCTGTAGATGGCGAAAGCAAAGTGAATCATGACGGCCCCTTTCGGGGAGGAGGATAGCACGCACGCCCCGCGCGTCACCCGTTCGGGAACCAATCGCCGCGCCGCGCATTGGTTAACGGAACACAAGGAGAACATCATGGACAACCCGAAAGAGAACCCGACCGGCAATGCGATCAAGGACCCGGAGGATTGGGTCACCGGAGACGAACCGATGACCGGCGCGCAGGCGAGTTATTTGAAGACCCTGTGCGAGCAGAACGGCGAGGAGTACGAGGACGGGCTGACGAAGGCAGAGGCGAGTGAGCGGATCGAGGCGTTGCAAGGGGCGGAGTAAACGTCGCGCGGCGTTCGCGGTGGAGGGAAAGCGTAGGGTGTGCATTCATGCGCACCATCGCGCGGGTTGATGGGGTGGCCGGTGCGCATGAATGCGCACCCTACGGGTGGTTGTGGTTGAGCGCTGCGCAGGAGCGGAGGGGCGGGAAGCGGCAAAGTTTGCGGGATGTTCAAACCGTAACAGATGCTAGGAAAGTTTCATCAAACCTTCCCTTATGAAATCGACAAACGCCCTAGCGTCGGAAAAGTAGTTCCTAAAGGCATCACGGATATTCGCCTCACTTTCGCCCCTCACAAGTACGATATCTGCGTCTTCACCAAACTCTCTTTCGAGATCATCGTAAGCCTCAATTGCCTTGTTCACATTTTCATACGCCCTTAGCTGAAGCGCATCTTCCTCCTCGCTCAAGTCAAAGCGAAAAATCAAGATAGTATTCTTTTTGAAGTTGATGCCACGATCGGAAGTGCCACGCAGATTATCGAATGTCTGAAGTAAACCTAGGCGTCGATCAGCCGTGCGAAACTCAGTTATCAACTTTTTGTCAGAAAGTTCCGAGCAGCAGGATTTCTGGCCCTCTACCGTTCGAGCTATGATCTCACTTGAGAGCTGGAAGTAACGCAAGTAATGCGACTGAGCGTCATCAAATTTGATTCGGTTAGAGGTTATCAGATCCGCAACTTCGACGGCAGTAGCCCAAGCATGTTGCGGCAGAGTTCGATATTGGATTTCAAGTTTTAGCCCATTCCAGGGTTTGCCCCCGACTGAATTAACTGAGTATTGATAAACGTCGTGTATGCCGCGATAGCCTGTCGATTTCGGCTTTTGTATATAGTCAAATTTCTGCGGGTCATGATTCAGATGATGTTTCCAGCGAGCACTGTGCATTGAACTTCTCACAGCGTGCAGATCCTCTACGTTGTTAAAGACCATTCTGCAGCCTGCAATATCGTGCATCGAGGAAAGCGGCATGTTGGGTTCACGCACCAGTTTATCAAGAATCGTATTTCTGCGTTTCAACCTCTGACCAACCGATGTAGCGATTCCTTTCGAATGATTTCGAATATTCGCTTGGAAAGTATTCAAAATGTAAGCATGTGAAGCACGAAAGTTTTCGAGAACCCGATTATCTTCGGATGTCGCACAATCCTTCACGATCCTTTTTCCGGCTGACCGTATTCTGCTGTTCGTGTATTTAGGACGGGCAAAATTAACCATAATTGCGTTCCCTTCTTCTCTAATGGGACCCTGTGCAACCGAAGAGCAGGAGGTGCAGCCGGTTCTTAGAGTTCTTGCCCAAGTTCTGCAGTTCGGTCAAAGAGCTTTCTGCCACCACAACCGGAGTGGGACCGCGCCCCGCTGCGCGGGACTCTCATCCCACCGTCTTTCATCAGCTTGGAAAACGGACAGCCTTAGCTGTCCATTTTCAGGGCGCTGATGAAAGCTTCCTGTGGAATATCCACTTTCCCGAACTGCCGCATCTTCTTCTTGCCGGCCTTCTGCTTGTCCAGCAGCTTGCGTTTGCGCGTCGCGTCGCCGCCGTAGCATTTGGCGGTCACGTCCTTGCGCATGGCGGAGAGGGTTTCGCGGGCGATGACCTTGCCGCCGATGGCCGCCTGGATCGGGATTTTGAACATGTGGCGGGGGATGAGGTCCTTGAGCTTTTCCACCATCGCGCGGCCGCGTTGTTCGGCGCGGTCGCGGTGCACCATCGTGGAGAGCGCGTCGACGGGTTCGTCGTTGACGAGGATGCTCATCTTGACCAGCGCGTCGGTGCGGTAGCCGATCATCTGGTAGTCGAAGGAGGCGTAGCCCTTGGTCACCGATTTGAGCCGGTCGTAGAAGTCGAAGACCACCTCGTTGAGCGGCAGATCGTAGACCACCATGGCGCGGGAGCCTGCGTAGGTCAGGTCTTCCTGTATGCCGCGGCGGTCCTGGCAGAGTTTGAGCACATCGCCGAGGTATTCGTCGGGCACGAGGATCGTCGCCTTGATCCGCGGCTCTTCGAGGTGGTCGACATGGGTCAGGTCGGGCATGTCGGCGGGGTTGTGCAGCTCGATCATCGTGTCGTCGCGCATGTAGACGTGGTAGATCACCGAGGGCGCGGTGGTGATAAGCTCGATGTTGTATTCGCGTTCAATCCGGTCGCGGATGACCTCGAGGTGCAAAAGCCCCAGGAACCCGCAGCGGAAGCCGAAGCCCAGCGCGGCGGATGTTTCCATCTCGAAGCTGAAGGAGGCATCGTTGAGTGCGAGTTTCTCGATGGCGTCGCGCAGGTCTTCGAACTCGGCGGAATCCACGGGGAAGAGCCCGCAGAACACCACGGGCTGGGCCGGTTTGAAGCCCGGCAGCGCGTCTTCGGTGCCTTTTTTCTCGGTCGTGATCGTGTCGCCCACGCGGGTGTCGCGCACCTGCTTGATGGAGGCGGTCAGGAAGCCGATTTCACCCGGCCCCAGTTCGTCGATTTCGGTCATGGCGGGGCGGAAGACACCGATGCGGTCCACGTGGTGGGTGGTCCCGTTCGAGAGCATCTTGATCCGGTCGCCCTTTTTCAGCTTGCCGTCCATGATGCGCACCAGAACGATCACGCCGAGGTAGCTGTCGTACCAGCTGTCCACCAGCATCGCCTTGAGCGGGGCGTCGCGCTCGCCCTTGGGGGCGGGCAGGTTGTGGACGATGGATTCGAGCGTTTCGACGATGCCCTGCCCCGTCTTGGCAGAGACCTGAATGGCGCCGGTGGCGTCGATGCCGATCACGTCCTCGATCTGTTCCGCGACGCGGTCGCAGTCGGACGCGGGCAGGTCGATCTTGTTCAGGACAGGCACGATTTCGTGGTCGGCGTCAATGGCGTGGTAGACGTTGGCGAGCGTCTGCGCCTCGACGCCCTGGGTGCTGTCGACGACCAGCAGCGAGCCTTCGACCGCGCGCATGGAGCGGGAGACCTCGTAGGCGAAGTCAACGTGACCGGGGGTGTCGATCAGGTTGAGGACATAATCCTCGCCATTTTGGGCGGTATAGTTGATGCGGACGGTCTGCGCCTTGATGGTGATCCCGCGTTCGCGTTCGATGTCCATGCTGTCGAGCATCTGGTCCTTCATCTCGCGCGCGGAGACGGTGTTCGTTTCCTGAATCAGGCGATCGGCCAGCGTGGATTTCCCGTGGTCGATGTGCGCCACGATCGAGAAGTTCCGGATGTGTGAAAGCGGTGTCATGGGCCTGATATGTAGGGGTTTGGGGGGCTGGTCAAGCAGTGATGTGCGCGGTGCGGCGACGTGGCAAAGCGGGCGCGGCGCCGCCCTGCCCGCGCGTCGCCTGCGCGGCGGCATCGCGCAGCACGGTTGCGGGAGTTTCACGGTTATGTCGCTTTGCGGGTTTGCGGACTATCGCGGGCCGGTGCCGCGGGTTACGCTGGAGCAATCACGCCGCCGCGATCAGACGTGCACATCCGTGACTTGCATCTTTGGAACCGAATGGTCCATTACTTGCCCTGCACCGATTTCGCGCCGCGGCGCCCTTCACACAGGAGAATCTTCATGGCTTTGACCGTCCGAAAACTCACCTATGCGCTGCCCTTTGCCGTATTGGTCCCCGCAACCGCCCACGCGCAGGACGCGTCTCCGTGGGACTTTTATGGCCAGCTGAACCTCGGCATCATCAATGTCGACGATGGCAGCGATACGGAAACCAGCTTTACCGACAACGACAACTCCAACAGCCGCTTCGGGCTGATCTTTAGCCAGGATCTGGCGAACGGAGGGCAATTCCGGTTCCACTTCGAAACCGCCGTCGGGTTCACCGGATCCAGCAGCATCACCCGCGAGGACAATGATTTCGACGCCAATTACCGCCGCACGGAATTGCGCAAGTTCGAGATCATCTATGACACGCCCAACATTGGCCGGTTCAGCTTTGGCCAGGGGTCGATTGCGACCGATAGCGTGGCCGAAGCCGATCTGTCGGGCACCAGCGTGATCGCCTATTCCAGCCTGCAGGATCAGGCGGGCAGCCAGATTTTCCGTGGCCCGGACGGCAGCGATTCAGGGGTGACGGTCGGCAACGCGTTTTCCGCCTTTGACGGGGGCCGCCGGTTCCGGCTGCGGTATGACACGCCCGAATACAACGGTTTCGTGTTCTCGGTGTCGGGCGGCGAAGAAGTGCTGGCCAGCGGCAATGACGATGAATTCTACGACGCGGCGATCACCTACAACCGTGATTACGGCGACTACAAGGTGTTGGGGCGCGTGGGCTATTCCATCCGCGACAGCGACGAGGAGCTGCTGCTGGGCTCTACCGCGGTTCTGCATGAACCGACGGGCCTGAGCCTGCATGTGGCGGCCGGCCGTCAACAGGAAGGCGAGGCGAATTACGTATATGTCAAAGGTGGCTACCAACGCGACTGGTTCGCGGTGGGCCGCACGTTTCTGTCGGTCGATTACTATCGCGGCGATGATTTCGACACCATCGGATCGGAAAGCACGTCTTACGGGATCGCCGCGGTCCAGAAGCTCGACGCCTATAATGTTGAGCTCTATGCCAGCTACCGCACTTTCGAATACGAAGGCGGCGCATCGGCGGTCGATGATATCGACGTGACCTTTGTCGGGGCGCGCTGGAAGTTCTGATTAACCGAAAATTTGCGGAAACCTGACACAAGGGGGTGCGGCACGGCGCCCCCTTTGCGTTTTCGTGAATTGCCCCGTTGGCGATATTGCGCCATATTGCACTCACGAGGCAGAGCAGTGTTGCATCCAATACGGGGAAAACCCCGACGCGACACGCGCAAAAAAAGGCAGTGATATGAAATCAGTTCTGATGGGGCTGGCAGCCCTGAGTGTTCTTGCCGCCTGTGGTGGTGGCAATCGCGATGTTGCAACGCGCGCCAGTTTCATGGCCCCCAGCAGCACACTCTATGCCACAGGACCGGTTCAGCGGGCCTGTCTGGCGCAGGACCGCCGTGCGGCCAGCAAGGCGCGCTGCGGGTGCGTTCAGGCGGTCGCAGACCGTGCGCTGAGCGCGGGCGAGCAGCGCCGCGGCGTTCAGGCGTTCAAGGACCCCCACAAGTTGCAGGTCTGGCGGCAGTCCGACCGCGCCAGTGACAACGCCTTCTGGCGCACGTGGAAAGCGTTCGGTCAGGATGCCGCGCGCCAGTGTCGCGCCACCTGAGATCGGGCGTTCGTCAGATTTGCGGCTGGGTCGGTTCGCCGAACCGGTCGGTCAGACGTTTGATGATCTGATCGCGGGCGGCGCGGAATTGCGTCAGCTTGGCGTCGCGCCCTTCGCCGATGCCGGTCGGGTCGAGGATGGGCCAGTATTCGACATCCAGATGAAAGAACCGCGTCAGCTCAAGCGCCCTGCGTTGGCTGGCCGGGGACAGGGCGATCACCAGATCGAATGACGACAAATCATCGCCCCACTGTTCCATTTCATCAAAGCTGCGCGAGCGGTGCCGCGACAGTTCGACATCCATTTCCTGACACACCGCGATCGAGAAGCCGTCGATTTCGAGATCGTTCTTGACCCCCACCGACTGCACATAGGTTTCGGTGCCGTAGAATTTCTTCATGATGCCTTCGGCCATGGGGGACCGGACGGCGTTGTGATCGCAACAAAAGAGCACCGATTGAGGCAGATCCTTTTCCAACCTCAGCCCCCGAAGTGCAGCACGCAGATCAGGGTAAAGAGGCGGCGCGCGGTGTCGATGTCGATCTCGGCCTTGCCCTCCAGCCGTTCCTGAAGCACGCGGCTGCCCTCCATGTGGATCCCGCGCCGCGCCATGTCGATAGTTTCGATCTGGGCGGGGGGCAGTTTTTTCACCGCGTCGAAGTAGCTTTCGCAGATCTGGAAGTAATCCTTGACCACTTGCCGGAACGGCCCGAGCGACAGGTGGAATTCGGCCGCTTTTTCGGCGTCTTCCGTGCTCACGTCAAAGACCAGCCGCTTGTCACGGATCGACAGGCCCAGATGATAGGGCCCCGGCGGGACAGGCCGCGCATCGCGCACCGGCAGCACGAAAGAATTGTCTTCGAGCAGGTCGAACATGGCCACTTTGCGCTCTTGCTCGATCTCGGGCGTGGGCGGCGGCAGGTTCGCGTCGTCAAGGACGATATGGGTAATGGTGGACATGGGAATGGCGCGGGCTCCAAGGGCTTGAGCCGTTTTGTAGCCCAGCGCCGGGGGGCTGGCAATCGCCCCCGACGTGACGTTTTCAGCCGTTGAGTTTGCGCAGGCGGGCGGTCACCGACAGGCCGTGGGCCTCGAGGCTTTCGGAGGCGGCGAGGGTTTCGGCCCCCGGCCCGATGGCGCGCAGGGCTTCGGGCGTCATCCGTGCCAGCGTCGTGCGCTTCATGAAGTCGAGCACCGACAGCCCCGACGAGAACCGCGCGGAGCGGGCCGTGGGCAAGACGTGGTTGGGCCCGCCGATGTAGTCCCCGATCGCCTCGGGCGTCCATTGGCCCAGAAATATGGCGCCCGCGTGGGTGATTTGGTCGGCCAGCGCCTCAGGGTCGGCCACGCACAGTTCGAGGTGTTCGGGAGCGATCCGGTCCGACAGGGTGGCCGCCGTTTCAAGGTCCGGCACGGTGATGATCGCGCCGTAGTCCCGCCAGCTGGGCCCCGCGATATGTTTGCGTTGCAGCGTTTGCAGATGCCGGTCCACCGCCGCGGAAACCGCTTTGCCCAGAGCGGGATCGGTGGTGATCAGGATCGACTGGGCGCTTTCGTCGTGTTCGGCCTGGCTGAGCAGGTCGAGCGCGATGAAGTCGGGATCATTGTCGCCATCCGCGATCACCAGAATCTCGGACGGCCCCGCGATCATGTCGATGCCGACCTTGCCGAAGACACGCCGCTTGGCCGCCGCCACAAAGGCATTGCCGGGCCCGGTGATCTTGTCCACAGGGGCGATCGTGTCGGTGCCGTAGGCCAGCGCGGCCACGGCCTGCGCGCCGCCGATGCGGTAGATTTCGTCGACACCCGAGATTTGCGCCGCCAGCAGCACCAGCGGGTTGAGCACGCCATCGGGTGTGGGCACAACCATCGCGAGCCGCCCGACGCCCGCCACCTTGGCCGGGATCGCGTTCATCAACACAGAAGACGGGTAGGACGCCAATCCGCCCGGCACGTAAAGCCCTGCCGCGGATACCGCCGACCAGCGCCAGCCCAGCGTCGCGCCTGCCGCGTCGGTCCAGCTTTCGTCGGCGGGCAACTGGCGGGCGTGATAGGCGCGGATGCGGTCCGCGGCCAGTTCCAGCGCCGCGCGTTCGGCCTGCGAAACCTCTTCGACGGCGGCCGAAATTTCTTCGGCCGATATGCGCAAGGCTTGCGGCGTCAGGGCGACCCGGTCGAATTTCTCTGTCAGATCGATGACCGCGGCATCACCACGGGTACGCACATCCGCAATGATGTCGGCCACGATCTGATCGACATCGGGGCTGTCTTCGCGCTTGGCGCTCAGCAGAGCGGCAAAGGCCGTTTCGAAATCGGCGGCGGTGGCATCGAGGGTGACGGGCATGCAAAGGCTCCTGCACTGCGGGCGGATCATGGGCGCGTCCGAGGTAGCGGGCTTTGCCCACCGCCTCAAGAGGGGTGCGTCACCAAGCGCGCACCCTGTCGGGCCTCAATTGGGATGGCGGGGCAATTTCCGGCTGGGCGCCACGTAGGGCCGCGTCACATCACGCAGTCCCACCTCGAGCGCTTCGACCTGCAGGCGGATGGCCCCATCGCCCGCCAGCGTCAGCGTCACGTGGCCCGACGGCGCATCCGTCTGCTCGAATGCGATTTGCAACAGCGACAGAACCGTATCGGGATCGCCCTTGGGGATGCCCTGGCTCGCCACACCCTGCACGTTGGAAAACACCAGAACCGATTGCACGCGCTCGGCGGCATGGCGTGTCTGGCCCTCGTCCTCCCAACGCACCCGGTTGAGCAGCAGCGCAAAGCGGCGCGCCGCCCTGTCCCACTGCATCTCGGAGGCGGGAAACACCGCATCCTGCGCAAGGCTCGAGATAACCTCGAGATCGCCGGCATCCATCGCACCAAGGTTCAGCGGCTGCTCTGCACCGTCTTCGAATGTCGCGTCCTGGGCCATTATTCCTTGATCCGTTCAATGTCGGCACCGATGCCGCGCAGTTTCGTCACCACATGCTCATACCCGCGATCGAGGTGATAGACACGCGAAACCGTTGTTTCACCCTCGGCGGCCATTCCCGCAAGGATCAGCGACACCGATGCGCGCAGATCGGTTGCCATCACCGGGGCACCGCGCAGCCGGTCGACACCGGTGACGATCGCGCGCCCGCCCTGCACATCGATATCCGCCCCCATGCGGATCAGTTCCGGCGCATGCATGAACCGGTTCTCGAAGATTTTTTCCTCCAGCGTCGACACCCCGTCGGCGGTGCACAGGAGCGCCATCATCTGGGCCTGCAGATCGGTCGGAAACCCAGGGAAGGGTTCGGTCGTCACGTCCACGGCCTTTACCCGGTCGGCACGGCGGCGGACCTTCAGACCGGCCTCTGTCTCGGTCACGTCGATACCGGCGGCATCCAGCTTTTCGCAAAACGCCCCCACCAGATCGATGCGGCCACCCAGACACTCCACCTCGCCGCCGCAAATCGCCGGTGCTAGCATGTAGGTGCCCAGTTCGATCCGGTCGGTGACCACGGGATGAGTGGCGGCACCGAGCCGGTCAACGCCCTGAATGGTGACGGTCGATGTGCCGTCGCCGTCGATCTGTGCACCCATGCGGCGCAGGCAATCGGCCAGATCGACGATTTCGGGTTCGCGCGCGGCGTTGTTGATGACGGTGGTGCCCTTGGCGAGGGTCGCGGCCATCATGATGTTTTCCGTCGCGCCGACCGAGGCGAACGGGAAATCGATGACCGCGCCGCGCAAGCGCCCCCCCGCCGCCTTGGCGTACAGATATCCATCGCGCAGATCGATGTCGGCCCCCATCAGCGCCAGCCCGTCGGTGTGGATGTCCATGGGGCGTGCACCGATGGCACAGCCGCCGGGCAGCGACACCTCGGCATACCCTTCGCGCGCGAGCAGCGGGCCCAGCACGAGGTTCGACGCGCGCATCTTGCGCACGATGTCATATTCGGCCCGGGTATTGATTGTGCCGTGGCAGGACATGGCCAGCACACGGCCTTCCTGCAGGGACGTGACTTCGGCCCCCAGCGACTGCAGCAACTGCGTCATGGTGCGGATGTCCGACAGGCGCGGCGCATTGGTCAGGGTCAACGGCTCTTCGCTCAGCAATGTGGCGGGCATCAGCGTCAGGCAGGCGTTCTTGGCGCCCGCAATCGGTATTTGCCCGCTCAGCGCGCCGCCGCCCCGTACCAGAATCGAATCCATCGTCAGCTGTCCTTGTCCTGTGCGCCTGTCCGGGCGGTTGTGTCGCCCGCCCCATCACCCTGGTCCGTGCGGGCGCGTGATTGCGCCTTGCGACGCGCCATATTGGCCTTCAGCGCCTGTTTCAAGCGCGCCTCTCGGGCCTGTGCCTTGACGGTCTTTGATGAGGGTCGGGACGGTGTTTGCTCTGCCATGGGGCCTGTCTATCGCAGGGCGCCGAATTGGTCCAGATTTGCGCGGAATTTGGGTTGCGTGGGGCCACAAATGGGTCTAATCACCCCGCACCGGCGCTGCTGTAGCTCAGAGGTAGAGCACTCCCTTGGTAAGGGAGAGGTCGAGAGTTCGATTCTCTCCAGCAGCACCAGTTTCCCCCACCCGATTCTGTTCCACGATACGGGCCGCCGCATGCGGGGCTTCATCTTGCCCTTAAACTCAATTCTAGGGGCCGCAAACGGGTGCCGACGCGGGCGTGGGCGCGCTCGGTTACAGCCCGTCGATCAACGTGATGCCGGGGAACGCCAACAGCAGGGCTAGCGCAACAATCTGCAGACCGATGAACGGCAGCAGCGCCTGGAAAATCTCGCCGAGAGATATGTCGGGGGGCGCCACGCTCTTGAGATAGAAGGCCGCGGGGCCAAAGGGTGGGGACAGGAAGCTGACTTGCATGTTCATCGCGAACACCACACCGAACCACACCGGATCATAGCCAAGCGACACCACGATCGGCACGAAGATCGGCATCGTCAGCAGCGCGATACCCACCCAGTCAAGGAACATGCCAAGGACAAACAGGATCGCCATCATAAACAGGATAATGACCATCGGTTCTTCGGAGATACCGGTGATCAGCTGCGACACAAAGCGAATGCCACCCATCAGGTTGAACACGCCCACGAGCGCGGTGGCGCCGATACCGATCCAGACGATCATGCCGACGGTGGCCAGTGTCTGGCGCGCGGCGCCGATGAGCAGGTTCAGCGAAAACTCACCCCGCACCACCGTAGACAGCGTCACGCCCAGCACGCCTACGGCGGATGCTTCGGTCACGCTGGCGATCCCGCCGTAGATCGAGCCGAGCACGAAGAACACGACAAGGCCGGGCAGAAACAGACCTTTGAGCAGGCGCATCTTTTCGGACGCGGGGATGTCGCCCTGTTCGGGGATGGGCGCGAGCGCGGGGTTCATATAGGCGCGGGCGAGGATGTAGAGCACGTAAAGCCCCGCCAGCATCAGACCCGGCACAAAGGAGGCGGTAAACAGATCGCCGATGGAGACGTTGGCGGTCAGCCCATAGACGATCAGCACGATCGACGGCGGGATCATGGTGCCGAGCGCGCCGCCTGCACAGCACACGCCGATCGCGAGCTTTCGGTCGTAGCCCAGCCGCAGCATCTGTGGCAGGGCCAGTAGCCCCAGCAGGACGACTTCGCCGCCGATGATGCCGGACATGGCGGCGAGGATGACGGCCACCAGCAGGGTCTGGATCGCCACACCGCCGCGCAAACGGCCACCCACCAGACGCATCGCATCGAACAGATCGCGCGCGATGCCCGACCGATCGAGGATTGCGGCCATCAGTACGAACATCGGCACCGATACGAACACAAACGAATTCACGAAGCTGAAAATGCGACTGGTGATCAGCGGCACCGCCATCGGCCCGAACCAGCCCAGTGCAAAGATCAGCGCCACCAGCAGCGTCACGAAGGCAAGCGGCATACCGGTGAGCAGCAGCAACAGCAGCGAGGCAAACATCGCGAAAGTTGCCCATTCGATCCCCATCGCCTTGAGGTCGAGCAGCGTCGAGAGCCATTCCATGTCAGTCGTCCTTCTTGCGCAGATAGGCCAGAGACAGCACTGCGAATTGCACGGTCATCACCACGAGGATGCCCAGCAGGAAAAGTTTCAGCAGCCCCGGTGTCGGCGGGTTCCACGCGGAGCCCGATGTCTCCAGCCGGAAGTCGCCCGCGGGGGTCCAGATCGCGCGCTGCACCCCTTTCCACGCGGCCCATGTGAACATGGCGGTCGCGAGAAAGCAGGTGATCGAAATGGCCACGTCGAACAGCCTGCGCAGACGCGGCGACAGAAAATCGTAGATTAGCACCACGCGGATGTGCGCGTTGCGGGCCACGGCATAAAGACCGCCGTAGACGAAGGCGCTGGCGGTCAGGAAAATCACCGTTTCATGGGCCCAGACGGTGGGCGCGTTGAGCACGTAGCGCAAGAAGATCTCGACCACGAGGATGGCGGCGGCGACCAGCAGGCCGATGGCGAACACGATGCCCAGCCGGTCGATGATGCGGCCCATGGCCCCTGCGTGCGGGTCGGGACCCGGATCGCGGTGCAGTTGTTCGATGATTTCTTCGGCCATGTCGGCGCCCCCTCCCCTTGCGCGTGTGCGGCGCATGTGCCCCGCCCCGCGCACAGGCGGGACGGGGCATCATCTTGCTTATTGCGAGATCATACCCTGCGAGACGAGGTATTCCGTCAGCGTATCATAGACGCGCTGTGCATTGTCGGACTGGCTGGCGACCTTGCTCCATTCGCCCTGCGCGATGGTGCGGAACTTGGTGCGCTCGGCGGCCGACCAGTTGTGCACGGTGATGTCGGGGTTGGCGTTCGCTTCGGCCACGGCCAGCGTGTCGTTGGCGGCCAGTTTGCCCACCATGTTGTGCGCAAAGTCACGCACCGACACTTCCATGATCGCCTGCAGATCGGCGGGCATGCTGTCCCACTTTTCCTTGTTCATCGACACTTCGACCAGCGGCATGGAGTGGAAGCCGGGGTAGACCGGATGCGTTGCCACATCGTGCATGCCCTGTGCGTGGTTGGTCGAGAACACGGTATAGTCCGCCGCGTCGATCACGCCCTTGTCGAGCGACGTGAACACTTCGGAGCCGGGCAGGTTTACCGGCGCGGCACCCGCAGCGGCGAACACCTGTTGCACAAGCCCTTCGGGGGCGCGCATTTTCAGACCCGCCAGATCGTCGACACCTTCCAGAGGCACCTTGGAGATGAACGATTCCAGACCCGGTGTGGTCGCGCCGATGAAGTGCAGACCGTAGGGCGCGAGGATGTCGCGCATCAGCTCGTTGCCGCCACCGTATTCAAGAAAAGCGAACATTTCGTAGGGCGAGGACCATGCGCCAACGGGGTTGGCGATCAGGCCGAAGGCGGCATCCTTGCCGGTGAAATAGGACGTGTCGGTGATGTGCCCGTCGATGATGCCCGCGGCGACGGCATCCTGCGTTTCGGTGTGCTGCACGATGGAATTGACCGGCAGCATTTCGATGGTCACGCGGCCACCGGTCAGTTCTTCGACCGATTGCGCCCATTCGACCTTGAGCTCGAAATTGGGGTTGCCTGCGGGGTCGGACGACTGGAACCGCAGGGCGTAGTCCTGCGCGGTGGCGGCGGTGGCCAGACCCATTGCCACGACGGCGGCGGCGGTGAAGGATTTGAAGGTAAGCGACATTGAGTTTCTCCTCATTTTCAATGATCGGTTTTCGGGGCGGACAGGGGCAGACCCAGTGTCCGGATGGCGTGTTCAACGGCGGCATTCACCGCCGCCTTTGACGGGGCCACATCAATGTGCGTGGCGCCTTCGTCGGGGGTTGGCGGGTCGAGCGTTGCAATCTGGCTGTCGAGTAGAGACACCGGCATGAAGTGATCCGTGCGGTTGGTGATCCGCTGTTCCAGCAGGGCGCGATCGCCGTGCAGAAAGACGAAATGCACCCGTCCGATACGTTTGCGCAGCAAATCACGGTAGCTGCGCCGCAACGCCGAACAGGCCAGCACGACCGGCCCGTTTGCGCGCATCTTCTCCGCCTCGTCCGACAGGCGCGTCAACCACGGCATCCGCTGGCGGTCCGACAGCGGCACCCCCCGCGCCATCGCGGCACGGTTTTCGTCGGAATGGAAATCATCCGCTTCGAGATATTGCGCATCGAGGTTTTCGGCCAAGGCACGGCCCACGGACGTCTTGCCGACGCCGCATACTCCCATGATGACGAATGCCGTGTGCATTTGCGCGTCCACCTGTCCTCTCCCGTTCGCAATTTGGTAAATGATTGCGCAATCATTTGTCAAACAATCCTTTCGAAATTCTGGATACGGGCCTAAACTGCCATACGAATATGGGGAATAACGGCATGCGGAAACCAACGCTCAAGGATGTTGGTCTCGAATCAGGGGTTAGCGCAATCACGGTATCGCGGGCGTTGCGCGATCCCGAGCGGGTGTCGCCGGAGCTGCGGGCGCGGGTGAAGGCGGCGGTCGACAAGCTGGGCTATGTGCCGGATGCGGCGGCGTCGACGCTGGCGTCGAAGCGCTCATCGATCATCGGAGTTTTGGTGCCGTCCTTTTCCAACCAGGTGTTTTCGGACGTGCTCGCCGGGGCCAGTAGCGTAATCGAGAACACCCGGTTTTCCATGCAGATCGCCAACACCGGCTATAGCCCGCTGACCGAACAGGCGCTGATCCCGAAGTTCCTGACCCTGAAACCGGCGGGGCTGATCCTTGCGGGTGTCGACCAGACCGATGCGTCCCGGCAGATGCTGGACGGGGCCGATTGCCCGATTGCGCAGGTCATGGACACTACGGATGATCCGATTGACGTGATCATCGGCTTTTCAAACGCCCGTGCGGCCGCCGATGCGGTCGAGCATATGGTGGCACAGGGGTTCCGGCGCATCGCGTTTCTGGGCACCCGTATGGATCCGCGGACCCAGCAGCGTCTGGAAGGCTATAGATCGGTGATGGAGCGGCACGGTCTGTACGATCCGGCGTTGATCGTGACCACGCCGCAGAAGTCCAGTGTCGAGATCGGGCGACACCTGCTGGGCCAGTTGATGGGCGATGTGCCCGATTGCGATGCGGCCTTTTGCAACAATGACGATGTGGCGGTGGGCGTGTCGCTGGAATGCCAGCGCCGCAACATCCGGATACCGGACCAGATGGGCCTGTGCGGCTTCAACGATCTGGGCACCACGTCGCAGATGCTGCCCGCGATCACGTCGATCTATACGCCGCGGGCCGACATCGGGGCGCGCGCGGCGCAGTATGTGCTGGAGCGCAACGCGGGGGCGGAACCGCCGCAGACGCGTTCGATCGATCTGGGGTTCGAGTTGCGCATCCGCGCGTCAACCCGCAAACGCGGCTGAGGGCGCGGGCGCGTGCCCACCCGTTCTGGGTGGGGCGCTCGCCAGTTAAACCCGGCGATCGACAGGGGTGGTCGGGGCCGCCTGTGCTTCGGCCTGCGCGGGCGCGATGGCCGCGATCAGCGTTTCATTCCGGCTGCTTTGCAGAGACCATTCCGCAAAGCGGCGCATGCGGGCCTCGGCGGAATCGTCAAAGGAGGTGTCCTCCATCTGCGCGGTGACGGCCGATTGGGTCACGGGCGACCGGCTCACGGGCGCCTCGCGCGGGGCCGCTGTGTCAGTGCGCGATGCACCGGAATTGTCGCGCGGCGCGGTGGTGGTGGTTTCAGGCTCGGGGTCGGCCTTGGAGTCTTTGGATCGCTCCGGTTCGGCCGGTTTTGCCGATTGATCGGAGGGTGAGGGGCGCGTGAATGGCCCGATGGAAGAAATAAGCATGTCTGCTCCGTCAGATGAAAGCGCCCGCCACCCATCGTCGGTAACGGATAATTAACGCCTTGTCGGGTTCTGACAACGCAAGAAGTGAATTAACGGTTAACGCCGTCGACACCGGCGGCCTGCAGCGCGGCGCACATCTCGGTTGCGCGGCGCAGATCGGCGCGCAGATGCTCTTCGAGCCCGGCGGAGGGACCGGCCCGCAGGATCGCCGACGGATGGATGGTGACGAGAACCGGACGGCCATCGAGCCCTTTCTCGACGCGCCCGCGCCGCGCGGTGATGCGGCTGCCGTCGCCGGTGAGCGCTTGGGCCGCGCTGCCGCCAAGGGCGATCAGGAGCGCCGGCTGCACCGCGTCGATTTCGGCGGTCAGCCAGACGCGGCAGGCCTCGATCTCGGACGTATTGGGGTTCTGGTGAATCCGGCGCTTGCCGCGCGGCTGGAATTTGAAATGCTTGACGGCGTTGGTAACATAGGCCGCCGCGCGGTCGAAACCCGCCTCTTCGGCCAGCCGGTCAAAAAGCTGCCCCGCAGGTCCGACAAAAGGACGGCCCGACAGATCTTCGGTATCGCCGGGCTGTTCGCCCACCACCATGATCATCGCGTCTTGCGGCCCTTCGCCCCCGACGGCCTGCGTGGCCGCCGCCGACAGCGGACAGCGTTTACAGGCGTGGATGTCGCGGGCCGCATCACGGTCGGGCAAGCGGTCGAGAATGCGTTCGGCCCGCAAGGGCGGCAAGGTTGGCGCATGGGCCTGCATCTGCGCCACACGCGCTTCGGCGTTGGCGATCAGACCGGGGATCAGATCGGCCTCGGGCAGGTTTTTCCAGTATTTCTTGGGCATCTCGGACTGCATCGCCTTGATCTTGAGGCGGGCGGGATTGAAGATGTTCGCGTAGTAGGTCTTCCACAGCTCTTCGGTTTCGTCCGAGAGGTCGAGACGTTCGCTGGCAACGGCCTCGAACGACAGATCGCCCCCCTCAAAGCGCATGGTGACTTCGGGCGTGACGATGACCCAGTCCATATCGCCGAAGCGGCGTTGGAAAAAACCGCCGATCAGTTCTTCTATGCGGTGGTCCGGTTCAAACCAGCTGAGGAATTGGCGGCGGTTGGCCCCCGGTTTCGACACGTCGCGAAACCGTACGAAGGCCTTCATCTTGTGCATATCGCGGCGGATGTTCTTTGCCAGCTCCTCGAGCCGGGCGATGTCGGGATCGGCGCGATTGCTCAGCAGTGCCGCATTGCCCCTGCAGCGCAACAACACGCGGTAGAGCAGTTCATGCGCCCCCTCGGCACGGCTGGCACAGACCTGCCGCGCGAGTTGCACGAAACCCGATGGCACCGAAATGTCGCGCGGGGCGGGCAAGGCGGCGCCGTCCTGCGCGAAAAGACCGGTCTGCCCGCCCTCCATCATCCATTCGACCTGATCGGCCGGAATGTCATTGCTGGCAAGGGCGCGGGCGGCGGTGCGCCATGCCTCGAACGTCCCCAGCCGCGGCAGGTGGGGCGCGTAAATCACAGCAGGGACAGCTGTTCAGGCGGCGGCGCAAAGCGGGCGCGCAGATTGGCCGCATCCGTCAGGCCCCCGGGCGACCAGTCCCGCGCCACGATGAACGGTTTCGCCTTTTTCACAAGCGCCCCCATGCGTGTGAGGTCCCCGTAGCCCAGCGCCCCGTTGCGGCGGGCGGCCAGTATGCGGCCCACCGATTTCGTGCCGAACCCCGGCACCCGCAGCAGCATGTCGCGCCCCGCGCGGTTCACATCGACCGGAAAGGCGTGGCGGTTGGCAAGCGCCCACGCCAGTTTGGGGTCAATGTCGAGATCGAGCATACCGCCGTCGGAGGCGGCCGCGATTTCATCGGCCTGATAGCCGTAGAACCGCAGCAGCCAATCGGCCTGATAGAGCCGGTGTTCGCGTTGCAGGGGCGGTTTGATCAGCGGCAGTTTCGCCGTGCTGTCGGGGATTGGCGAGAAGGCGGAGTAGTAAACCCGCTTGAGTTTGTAGGAACTGTAGAGCCGCGTCGAGCTTTGCAGGATCGTGGCGTCATTAGCCCCGTCCGCCCCGACGATCAGCTGTGTCGACTGGCCGGCGGGGGCGAATTTCGCGGCCTTGCGGCCCGTGTGCGTGCGTTCACGGGCGGCCTGCTTGCGCAGTTGCACCTTGCCCATGGCGCGGCGGATTTCATCGGGGTTCTTTTCGGGGGCGTAGGTGTTCAGCCCGCGGTCGGTCGGCAGTTCGATGTTCATCGACAGACGGTCGGCGTAAAGACCCGCCTCCTCGATCAATTCCGGCGCGGCGTCGGGGATCGTCTTGAGGTGGATATAGCCGCGGAAGTGATGCACCTGCCGCAAAACGCGCGCGATGCGCACCATGTCGGCCATCGTATCATCGGGTGATTTGATGATGCCGGAGGACAAAAACAGCCCCTCGATATAATTGCGGCGGTAGAATTCGGTCGTCAGATGCACGACTTCCTCGACAGAGAAGCGCGCGCGCGGCACCTGAGACGACACGCGGTTGATGCAGTAGGCGCAATCGTAGATGCAGAAATTCGTCATCAGGATCTTGAGCAGGCTGATGCAGCGCCCGTCGGGCGCGTAGGCGTGGCAGATGCCAGAGCCTTCGGTGCTGCCCAGCCCCTTGCCGTCGGCAGAGCTGCGCCGTGTGGTGCCGGACGACGCGCAGGACGCGTCGTATTTTGCTGCATCGCTCAACAGGGCGAGCTTTTCCTTGAGATCCATCTTTGCCATGGATGTTCTTATAATGTTCTTAACGGGATTCGCGCAAGCGGTTGACCCCTGCGACATATTTTCCTTTTCCGGCGGAACCCCGAAGGCACGCGCGGCGTTTAGCGGTATGACAATGATCCCTCTCCGCACGCTGTGCGGCCTTTTCGCCTTTTCCGCCCTTTCTGCCCAAGCCGATGTCGTTGGCAACGTCGACGTCGACTGGTTGGGCAATGACATCATCATCGAGGCGCTGGAAGATCCCGAAGTGCAGGGCGTTACCTGTCACCTGACCTATTTCGAGCGCGGCATCATCGACCGTCTGCAAAAGGGCAACTGGTTCGAGGATCCGTCCAATTCCGCGATTTCGTGCCGCCAGACCGGCCCGATCACGGTGGGTGACATCGACCGGGGCCGCGAGGGCGAGGATGTATTTCGCGAGCGCCGCTCCATCGTATTCAAGACAATCCGCGTAAAGCGTATCTTTGACGCGGATAACAACACGCTGATTTACGTCAGCCACGCACGCGATGTGCAGAACGGGTCGGCCAAAATGGCGATTTCGACCGTCCCGCTTTACCAGCAGGGGCAGTGATTGCCCCCTTCTCATGACGTCAGGATATGACATGAAAGCTATTTTCTTCGGCTCTTTGAGCGTTTTGGCAGACACATCGGAAATGCAGCGCGAGGCGTTCAACGATGCGTTCAAGGATGCCGATCTGGATTGGTCCTGGGACGCCGAGATGTACCGTGATCTGCTGGAGAAATCCGGCGGGCGGGCGCGGATCACGGAGTATGCGCGCACCAAGGGCGTGCGGGTCGATTCTGCGGCACTGCACGCGCGCAAGTCGGAGCTGTTCCAGAAACGTCTGCGTCAGGGCGGGATCGAAGTGCGGCCGCTGACGCGGGAGCTGATGGCCTATGCCCGCGTCGAAAACCTGCAGACCGCGTTTGTGTCCACCACATCCAAGGCAAATATCGACGCCTTGTTCGAGGGGCTGGGCGGGCGCGAGGCGCTGGGGCTTTCGCTGGTCACGTCGGGTGACGATGCGGTGGCCAGCAAGCCCAATCCCGAGATCTACAAACTGGCGCTGGGGCGGCTGGACCTGATGGCGGCCGATGTGATCGCGGTGGAGGATAATGTCGAGGGCGTGCAGGCGGCCGAGAACGCGGCAATCCGTTGTCTGGCGTACCCCAATGCAAATACGCAGCACAATGATTTCGGCGACACGCCGATGGCCGAGGACTGGTTGCGCCGCCGCGCGGCGGCCTGACGTCGGCAAGTGCACGCTTCCGTCGCCCGACGCACCCATTGCACCACGCGCACGATCCGATAGCATGGTGACAATCAACAAAATGACGGGCGGCAGCAGCATGACACTCAGCAGACGGAATTTCACATTATTCGGCCTTGGCACGGTGGCGCTTGCCGCCTGCGGGGCCGCGCCGGTCACGCGGTCTGCGGGTGGGGGCGGTTTGCCGGCCGATCTGCGCCCGACCCCCAACGCGGCCTATGATGCGTGGGTTGCGGGGTTTCGTGCCCGTGCCCCGCGACAGGGCATATCCGACAGCACATTGGCGGCGGCGTTTCGCGGGACGGGGTATTTGCCCGGCTGCGTCAAACGCGACCGTAACCAGACCGAGTTCAAGCGCAGTCTGGAGGATTACCTCTCGATCGCGGCGTCGGACGAGCGGGTGTCGAAGGGCCGCGCGGCCTTTGCCCGCAACGCAAACACGCTGCGCACGCTGGAGGGCCAATACGGTGTCGATGCCAACATCATCTGCGCGATCTGGGGGTTGGAGAGCTTTTTCGGGGAAAGGCGCGGCGATGTGCCGGTGATTTCGGCGACATCGACGCTGGCCTTTGACGGACGGCGCGGTGCGTTCTTCGAAAAGCAGCTGGTGGCGGCGCTGAAGATCCTGCAGAACGGCGATATCACACCGGCGCGCATGACCGGCAGCTGGGCAGGCGCGATGGGCCACACGCAGTTCATCCCCACATCCTATCAGGCGTTTGCGGTAGATTTCACCGGTGACGGCCGGCGCGACATCTGGTCCGAAGACCCCACGGATGCGCTGGCCTCGACGGCGGCGTACCTGCAGCGCAACGGCTGGCAGCGCGGCGTGCGGTGGGGTGCGGAGGTTGGCAGTGGCGCAGCGCAGGGCCGCATCATCCAGCCGCAGGCAGGCGGGCCGCGCTTTGCCGTGACGCGCAATTTCAACGTGATCAAACGCTACAACAACTCGGACGCCTATGCGATCGGGGTGGGCCATCTGGCCGATCGCATTGCGGGCGGTGGACCGCTGCGCACGCCCTTCCCGCCGGACGAGAACGGGTTGACCAAGGACGACCGCGTGCGGCTGCAACAACGCCTGACCGCGCGGGGCTTCGACACCGGTGGCAGCGATGGCGTGATCGGACCCAAGAGCGAGGCGGCGATCCGCGCCTACCAGACAAGCATCGGGCAACCGGCCACGGGCCGCCCCTCGCCCGCGCTGCTGCGCACGCTTGGATAGCACATAGACCGTCCGCGCGCCGCGTGTGCGGACGGTTATACCGCGTCGGTGATTTCGCGCATGGCGTGCAGGAACTGTGCCACTTCAGCTTCGGTGTTGTAGTGGCACATCGAGACACGGATTGCGTTTTGCAGGCCCAGCGGATCGAGGATGTTTCCCGAATAGTGATCGGCCTTGCGGGTATGGGTGCGGATGCCCCTTTCGCGCAGTTGTGTCACCACATCGGGCGCTTGCATGCACGCAACGGCGATGGTTACCAGACCTTCGCGCCGCGGGTTGTCGACGCCGCCGATGATCGTGATCCCCGGCAGATCCGCGAGCCCCGTCTGATTTCCGACCCCGTGGATCATGGCATCTGTCAGGGTTTTTTCGTGGGCATGGATCGCCTCTCCTGCGGCCACGATGCGGGCGCGCCTGTCGGAGGCCGCGGAGACCTCTCCGCCGAGCCAGTCGAAATAATCCACCACGTCCGAAAACGTCACGTAGGCGCCCGTGTCGCGGGTGCCGAATTCCCACGGATCGCCGGGTGCGTCGATGAGGTGTTCGTGGCTGAGCGCATCGAGCCGTTCGGAAACCCACGCCACCCCGTAGCCGTGGCGCGAGAAGACCTTGTAGGGCGAGACCACATAGCCATCCACGTCGTAGCTGGCGATATCGAGCCTGCCGTGTGCCGCGTGCTGGATGCCATCCACGATGATGATGCATTCGGGGGCGGTTTTGCGGATGGCGGCGGCAATCCCGGCGACATCGACGCCCATGCCCGTCACCGGCGACGTGTGCAGGATGGTGGCAACGCGCGTGTCGGGCGTGATGTCGGCGGCGTATTGCGCGGGATCGACCGAACCTGTCGTGTTGTCGTGGGTCACCAGAACATGCGCTTTGCCCGCGATCTGCGCCCAATGCTGTGCCGCGCTTCGGGTGGCGGGGTGCTCGAGGGTGCTGCCCAGAACCTGCCCATCGCCGGTGCCGACAATTGCCGTGCGGATCAGGCGGAACAAAAGCTCGGTCCCGCTTTCGCCGACGAAAAACTGGCCCTGGGGGGCGTTGAAGAACACCGCCATATCCGCCTTGGCCTTGGCGATCAGCGCAACAAGGGCGTGGGATGCCGGATTGTCACGCCCTTGATTGTCGGGGATCGCCGCGAATTTCGCGGACGTGTCGACCACGGATTTCAGGGTCAGCGCCCCACCCGCGTTTTCGAAAAACACGCGCGGGCCCTCAAAGGGGCACGTGTCGACATGCGCAAAGCGGTCGCGGATGTCGGTCAGAAGTGCTTCGGTGATGTTCGGTGTGTCCATTGTCGGTCTTTCCGCAGATATTTGGGTGCTGTGCCTGTGGCGGTCCGTTTTTATAGGACGCAGAATTGCTTTGGTCCATGAAGGACGGCTTGATGTGCCGCGCGCAGATCAGCACTGTCGGTGGCCCCGGTTTGGCCGGTGCCGGTGATCGGGGGGATTTCGGGCCTCATGACGTGCTGTCGGGTGCGGTGCGGTAGGGGCCTGTGGCCTCAAAGGCGCAGGCCAGCGCGAGCAGGGACGTGTCGTCATAGGCGCGGCCCGCGAAGGTCAGACCGACGGGCATGCCGGTGTCGTCCATCGTGCCCATTGGCACGGTGACGGTGGGGATGCCAAGGTGCCGGATCGCGAGGTTGCCATTGGCGACCCAGACGCCGTTGCGCCACGCCAGATCGGCGGAGGCCGGATCGGTGTCGGCATCCGATGGGCCCACATCCGCCACCGCCGGAAAGATCACCGCATCGAGGCCAAGCGCATCCATCCAGTCCTCCAGATCGATGCGGCGGGTTTCCTCCAGCCCGCGCAGGCCCTCTGCGAGGGTCGGTATGTCCGTGAAGCTTTGGCGCGGGTGCGCACGCGCGTGAGCGGGGTAATCGGCGATATCGTCATCGAAACCTGTATATCTGTCGGGCAGGCTGCCGGGGGGCGGCGGAAAGATTTTGGAGCCGTCCACATCGGCGAGGCGCGACAGGTCGGGATCGTTGTTGGCCCTGAGAAAATCATCCCAGGCCCAGACCGAAAGGTCCGTGATTTCGTGGTGCAGGTAGGCGGCGGGAAGGATACCGCGGGTGCCGATCTTGGGTGCGTCGGGCCGGTCGCCTTCGTAGTTCGAGACGGCGGGAAAATCGACGGTGACGACGGTAGCCCCCGCATTTTCGAGCGCCCGTTTTGCGGCGCTCCACAGGGTGATGACCGACGCGCGGGTTTCGATTTTCTGCCCCGTGGGGCCGCCGATGCCCGGATCGGGGCCTGTACCGGCGTGGGTGTCGCGGTTGATGTACATCGCGGGGATGCCGAAGCGTTTGCCCGACAGGGACGCCCCCGCAAGCGCCGTGTAGCGGACCGGACGCACCTGCGTGGCGGCGGGCAGCGACACCCAAGGCTGCGCGCGCCAGAAATCACCCCGCGTTTCGGGATCGTCGGTCACCAGAACGTCGAGCACTTCGAGCATGTCGGCCATGCTGCGCGTGTGGGGCACGACAACATCCATCGTCGGCACAAGAGGCCAGTTTCCCCGCACCGAAATGATGCCGCGGCTGGGGGTATAGGCGCACAGCGCGTTGTTGGAGGCCGGTGCGCGGCCGCTGGACCAGGTTTCTTCGCCCAGACCGAAGGCCGCGAAGCTCGCGGCGGTTGCGGTCCCCGATCCGTTGGAGGAGCCCGAGGCGAAGGCCGCGGTGAGATAGGCGGCATTGTAGGGCGACAGGGCCCGTCCGTAGAGGCCGCGCTGCATGCCACCGTTGGCCATGGGCGGCATATTGGTGAGACCCAGAAGTATGGCACCAGCCGCGCGCAGGCGGGCGATTGCGAAGGCGTCGTCGGTCGCGACAAGATCGGCAAAGGCGGGCGAGCCTGCGGCGACGGTCAGGCCTTTGACCTTGAAGCTGTTCTTGGCGGTGTAGGGGATGCCATCGAGCGGACCGCGTGTTTGGCCCGCTTTGCGCCTCGCATCGGAAGCTGCGGCCTCGGCGCGCGCGGCGGGATCAAGCACCGGCACCGCATTCAGGCAAGGGCCGTTGCGGTCGTATGCCGCGATCCGGTCGAGATAGGTTTCCACCAGACCGAGGGATGTCGCGGCACCGCTTTCCAGCGCATCGCGCAAATCCGCGATGGACGCCTCGACGACGTTCAACTGGCGCCCTCGAACCCTTGCAGGACGTTGACGGTGTTGACGCCGATCTCGGCGATGTCATAGCCGCCTTCCATCACGAATAGCGTCGGCAGGCCCAGCGCCGCGATGTCCGCGCCGTAGGTGGCAAAATCATCCGATGCCAGTTTGAAAAAGCTGATCGGATCGGTTTCGAACGTGTCGACACCCAGCGAAATGATGAGCTTGTCCGGCGCGAATTCGGCAATGCGCGACAGGCCATCCGCAAGTGCGGCGCGCCATGTGCCGAAATCCGTGCCGGGGGGCATCGGATAGTTCACGGTATAGCCCTGCCCCGCGCCGCTGCCGCGTTCGTCTGCGTGGCCCAGAAAATGCGGGAAGGCGTGCATCGGATCCCCGTGCAGCGAGACAAACAGCACGTCGTCGCGGGCATCGAATATGTCTTGCGTGCCGTTGCCGTGGTGGAAATCAACGTCGAGAATGGCGACACGTTCGGCGCCCGTGTCGCGCAGATGCTGCGCAGCGACCGCGGCGTTGTTCACAAAGCAGTAGCCGCCGTACATATCGATTGCGGCATGGTGACCGGGCGGGCGGCAGAGCGAAAACACCGCGCGCGCCCCGTCATTGAGCCGCTGCGCCCCCGTCAGCGCCACTTGCGCGGCGGCGTATGCGGCCTCCCATGTACCGCCCGATATCGTGGTTTCGCAGGCCAGCGCATAGTATCCCAGCCGCCCTTCGACATGGGTGGGGATGCGCCGCGACATGCGCCGCGCGGGCCAGACCATGGGCATGGCTTCGCCCTTGAAGCCCTCGGCCTGCCAGTCGTCCCACGCGGTTTGCAGAAATGCGATGAAGGCGGGATCGTGGATGGCCAGTATCGGGTCCATGCCGAAATCGTCAGGGGCGCTGACGGGGCCGAGGTTTACCGCGCGCACGCGGTCGATGATGTCGTCGGCGCGGGAGGGACGTTCGAACGGCTCGACAAGCTCACCGCCGTAAAGCTCGGTTTTCGAGTTCCGCAGTTTGTGCCGTTCGGTGAAGATCGTTTCCACGGGGGTCCCCTTTCAAAGTGCGACGGCGGCCCCCGTTCAGGAGCCGCCGCAAGTTTGCCAGCGGTGGCCTAGTTCTTCAGATTGGTCCAGATCTGGTCATAGACGGCCTGTGTCTGCTCATCACACACCGCGATAAAGGCCCCCGCGCCCGCGGTTTCAGGCGGGTTGGATTCAGGCAGTGTTGCCAGCGCGGGGTCGAGGAATTCGGCGGCCCCGTCCACCCCCAGACCGTAGCGGGCATAGTTGGACACGGCCGCGATGTTTTCCGGCTCCAGCAGGAAATCCATGAAGGCGATTGCGCTGTCGCGGTTCGGCGCATCCTTCAACAGCACCACGTTGTCCATCCAGACGACATAGCCCTGCGTCGGGAAGGCGTAGGTGATGCTGGCGCGGTCTGCGCGGGCCTTGGCGCTGAAGCCGTCGTAGATCATGCCGGCGGACACGTCGCCGGAGACCAGCACCTCGCGGGCGGTGTCGGAGTTGAAGGACGCCCAGTGCGTCTTGGCCTCTTGCAGCATGTCGTTGAGCGCGCTCAGCCTTTCGCGGTCGGTGTCGCATTGCGGAAAGCCCATGTGCAGCGAGGCCAGCGCCATGACTTCGCCCTGACTGTCGAGCATGTTGATCTTGCCCGACAGTTCCGCGGGCGGGTTGAACAGGATGTCGGTGGTGTTGATTTCGCCATCGTAGTCATCGGTGTTCACCGAAAACGAGGTCGAGCCCCACTGGTACGGAATGGAGTGTTTGCGACCGGGATCGAACGCGGGGTCGGCCCAGGCGTCCGAGATGTTGCCCTTGTTGGACAGCTCTCCGTCGGCGATCGTGTCCAGCAGGCCTTCGTTCGCCATGATCTGGACCATGTAGTCGCCCGGCACGGCCACGTCATAGGTGCCCATGCCGCCCGCCTTCAGGGACGCCAGCATCGCCTCGTTGGAATCGTATGTGTCCATCGTCACGGTGATGCCGGTTTCGGCGGTGAATTTTTCGAGCAATTCGGCGGGCATGTATTCGAACCAGTGATAGATCACGAGTTCGCCCTCGGCCAGTGCCGAGGTCGCCAGCATGCCAAGCGCCATCGCGGATGTTGTCAGTGTCTTCATTTGGTAGCTCCCTATCGTTATTTGGTATTGTCCGACTTCGCGACGAAGTAGGAGATCGTCACCATCACGATCGAGAGGCCAAGAAGCATCGTAGAGATCGCCATGATGTTGGGCTTGAGCCCTTGTTTCACCGACCCGAAAATCGCCGTCGGTAGGGTTTCGACACCCGCGCCCTTCACGAAATTGGTGATGATGAAATCGTCGAGGCTGACGATGAACGCCAGCAGGAAGCCCGAAATGATGCCGGGCATCATCAAGGGCAGGAGGATGCGCCGGAACGCCTGTGCCTTGGTGGCGTAGAGGTCCATCGCGGCGTGCTCGAAAGTGTCCTCGATCCCCTGCATCCGCGCCTGTATCGGCAGGTAGGCAAAGGGGATGCAAAAGGCGACATGCGCCACGAGGATCGTCAGGTAGCCGCGGGTGAAGCCGATGGAATTGAAAAAGATCAGCGTGGCCACGGCCAGCACGATTTCGGGCACCATGATCGGCAGGGTGATCAGCCCCAGCGACAGCGTTCGGGAGCGGAATTTGCCCCCCCGCACGATGGCGGTTGCCGCGGCGGTGGCGATGGCGGTTGCCAGCGTTGCGGCAATCAGCGCGATCGAGAAGGAGTTGAGCGCGGCCCGCTGGAACTTCGCGCTTTCTGGCCCGACGAAAACGTCGATGTACCACCGCAGCGACAGGCCTTCCCATACCGTGATCGAGCTTGATGCGTTGAACGAATAGACCGTCACCACCACGAGGGGGGCATAGAGAATGGTCAGGCACACAAGTGTGAGGAAACGAAAACCGGTGTAGGTTTTGACGTCTGTGTTCGCGCTCATGTCGGGGCCCCTGCGCGGCGCTGCTGGCGTGCGAAAACCAGCAAGAGCAGCATCACCAGCGTGAGAAGGATCATCGATGCCGCCGCCCCGAACGGCCAGTTTCCGGCGTTGCCCTTGAATTGCTCTTCGATGAGCGAGCCGATCATGAAGTTCTTTGCGCCCCCCAGCAGATCGGGGGCAAGAAACGCACCGAGGCTTGGCACGAAAACAAGGATGCAGCCCGCGATCACACCGGGTTTGACCGCCGGCAGGACAATGCGGCGCAGCGTCGTCCACTTGGTGGCGTAAAGGTCAGCGGCGGCTTCGGACATGTTGAAATTGTACCGCTCGACCGAGGCGTAGATCGGCAGCACCATGAACGGCAGGTAGCTGTAGAACAGGCCAAGCTGCACGGCGAGGTTGGTATTGATGATCTGCAAGGGTTCGCCGATCAGCCCGATGCCGACGAGGAAATCGTTCATCGGCCCTTCGTCGCGCAGCAGGAACTTCATCGATACGGTGCGGATCAGCAGGTTGACCCAATAGGGGATCGTGATCAGGAACACCCATAGCGCGCGGGTGCTGGCGGGACGCGTCGCGATGTAATAGGCGGTCGGGAACCCGATGATCAGCGACAGGATCGTGGCCAGCCCCGCCTGCCAGATCGACCGCCAGAAGATGGTGATGTAGGTCCATTGCAGGGTGGGTTCGCCATCACCGAACAGGCCCCGATCAAAGAAGAACTGGTCATAGGCCGCGAGCGTGGGATCCCAGATCACCCCGCCGCGGAACTCCTTTGTCAGAAACGAATAGATCGCCATCACGCAGACGGGTGCCAGCACGAAAACGACAAGCACCAGCCACGATGGCATCAAGAGCCAGTGACGCGCCCCTGCGTAGGTGTCGGAGGCAGCACTGCCGCCGGACGCCGCACCGCCCGCCATCAGTCGACCAACAGGCGTGCGGCACCTGCTTCCATGTTCACGAAGGCAGCGCTCCCCGGAGCGATGATGCGCCGGTTGCCGCGTTCGGTGTTGGAGGTGCGCACGGTGATCTTTGGGCCGCCGTCGAGATCCATCAGCGTGGTGATGTCGGTGCCGATGTAGATGTTTTCGCGCACCACACCGCGCAGGCTTTCGGCGTGTCTGGCCTCTTCCGACAGCACCAGCCGTTCGGGCCGGACGGACAGGTGCACCTGCGCGCCGACGCTGACCCCGTCCACGGCTTCGCAGGTCAGCGCGTGGCCTCCGCCGATGTGGCATTGAGCGCGGCCCGCGTCGATCTTGTCTACCGAGACTTCGAGCAGGTTCGTATCGCCGATGAAATCGGCCACGAACATGTTGCGGGGCTGTTCATAGATATCCCGCGGCGCCCCGAGTTGTTGCAATCTGCCCGCGGACATGACCGCGATTCGATCCGACATGGTCAGCGCTTCTTCCTGATCATGGGTGACAAAGATGAAGGTGATGCCGGTTTCGCGCTGGATGTGTTTCAGTTCGATCTGCATCGCCTTGCGCAGCTTCAGGTCGAGCGCCGAAAGTGGTTCATCCAGCAGCAGGACCTTGGGCGACGGGGCCAGAGCACGCGCGAGCGCAACGCGTTGTTGCTGCCCTCCGGAGAGTTGCGCGGGCTTGCGTTTGGCGAATTGCGACAGCTGCACCAGCTCGAGCATTTCACCCGCCCGCCGTGCCGCTTCGGCGCGCGATGCGCCCTTCATTTCAAGCCCGAAGCCCACATTTTCGAGCACCGTCATATGCGGAAACAGCGCGTAGTTCTGAAAGACGGTGTTCACGGGACGTTTGTGCGGCGGAAGCGTCTTTATCTCGTCGCCGAAAAGGTAGATGCCGCCTTCGGTCACATCCTCGAACCCCGCGATCATGCGCAGCAGCGTTGTCTTGCCGCAGCCCGATGGCCCCAGAAGGGTGAAGAATTCGTTGTCCCGAATGCCGAGGGAGATTTGCTCCAGCGCGGTAAAGTCGCCATAGCGTTTCACGGCATCGCGCACATCGACAGCAATCTGAGCGTTCTTGACCATCAATGCCCCCTGTTCGCAGGAATGGTAACGGGGCGTTCCGGAATTTGTCACCTCAAAAATAGCGAAGCGTGGCTTAGGAACAGCCTTGGGTAAAGCGCGGCACCTTAGCTCTGGCCTAAGCAACGCTAATGCAGATCATTCTTTTCGGCGCCTGTTCTTTGGGCAATTCTGCGCATGTCTGTCGGGGAGGGCCATTCGATGTCAGTGGAAAAAATCGACACACTTGTCGTTGGTGCGGGACAGGCAGGCATCGCGCTGAGCGAGCATCTTGCCCATCAGGGTGTCCCGTTTGTGGTGCTCGAGAAGAGCCGTATCGCCGAGGCGTGGCGCACGTCGCGGTGGGACGGATTGGTCACTAACGGCCCAGTCTGGCACGACCGGTTTCCCAACCTCGAATTCCGCGGTAACGCGCCGGACGAATTTGTCGGCAAGGATCGTGTGGCCGCGTATATCGAGGAATACGCCCGCATGGTGGATGCCCCCGTCCGGACGGGGGTGGAGGTGTTGCAGGCGGTTCCCCTGAAAGGCCGCGCGGGGTTTCGGGTGGACACATCCGAAGGTGTGATAGAGGCCACGCGGATTGTCGCGGCCACCGGCGCGTTCCAGCATCCGGTCATCCCGCCGATCGTGCCGCAGGACGCAGGCGTGACACAGATACATTCGGCCGCTTACCGCAATCCCGATCAGTTGGCCGAAGGGGCGGTGATGGTCGTGGGGGCGGGATCGTCCGGGGCGCAGATTGCCGATGAGCTGAACCGCGCGGGGCGCAGGGTTTTCCTGTCTGTCGGTCCGCATGACCGCCCGCCCCGCCGCTACCGCGGGCGCGATTTTGTCTGGTGGCTGGGCGTGCTTGGCCTGTGGGACATGGCCGCGCAGGCGCCCGGAACCGAGCATGTGACCATTTCGGTCAGCGGCGCTTACGGCGGGCGCACGATGGATTTCCGGCGGCTCGCAAGCGAGGGCGTGACCCTGCTGGGCCGGACCGAAGGCTTTGATGATGGTGTGCTGTCCTTCGCCGATGACGCGCGCAAGAATGTCGATGCGGGGGATGCCAATTACGCCCAGATGCTGGATGCGGCCGATGCCTATGCGCAGGCGATGGGGCTCGATCTGCCGCCCGATCCGGACGCCCGCGCAACTTGGCCCGACCCTGCGTGCCTGACAGACCCGATCCGGGCGCTGGACCTTGCGGCAGAAGGGATCACGACGATCATCTGGGCGACCGGATACAAGCAGGATTTCAGCTGGCTCAAGGTCGATGCATTCGACGACAATGGCGCGCCGATCCACCAGCGCGGGGTGTCGCGGGAACCGGGCCTCTATTTTCTGGGGCTGCCGTGGCAGTCGCGCCGCGGCTCGACCTTCCTGTGGGGCGTTTGGCATGATGCGAAATTTGTCGCGGACCAGATTGCCATCCAGCGCGCCTATGCCGACTATGACGGTGAAGCGGCTGTCGTTCCGACCGCCGCAGAGTGATCTTTTCCAGAACGGAGCCCGCATGGCACATACCCGCATCCGCAAATTCAATACGGGCGACACCTACCCCGAGCAAAACCTCGACAACGATCTGTGCCAGGCAGTCGTCACGCAGGGTGGAAAGACCGTCTGGTTGCGCGGCCAATGCCCTCAGAACCTTGAGGATGCGCAAAATATCGACAGCCACGACCCCGTGGCGCAAACCCACAAGGTGATGCAGAACATCCGGCAGTTGATCGAGGAGGCGGGCGGTTCGATGGAGCACCTTGTCAAGGTGGTCGTCTATATCACCGACGTGCGCCACCGCGAGGCGGTCTATCGCACGATGGGCCAGTACATCAAAGGCGTTCATCCTGTGTCGACAGGGCTGGTTGTGCAGGCGCTGGCCCGACCGGAGTGGCTGGTCGAGATCGACGGCACCGCGGTGATCCCGGAATGACATTTTCGCTGGTTGCCCGTTGTGCCGAGACCGGGATGTTCGGATTGGCGATTTCATCGTCCTCGCCCGCCGTGGCAGCGCGCTGTGCCTATGCCCGCGCGGGCGTCGGTGCGGTGGCATCACAGAACGTGACGGACCCGACCCTCGGCCCCTTGGCGCTTGATCTGATGCAGGGAGGCATGGGCGCGGGCGAGGCCATCGCGGGTGTGCGTAATCTGGGCAAGTTCATCGCGTACCGGCAGGTTCTGGCGGTCGACAAGACAGGGGCCACGGCGATCCATTCGGGGCCGAATTCGCTGGGCATCTGGACGCAGGCGCAGGGGCCCGATGTCGCGTCGGGGGGCAATATGCTGGCCAACGCGCGCGTTCCGCAGGCCGTCGTGGACGGATTTCTGGAGAGTGACGGCCACCTTGGCGACCGTTTGATCGCGGCGATGCGTGCCGGTCTGGCTGCGGGTGGCGAAGCGGGGCCGCTGCATTCGGCGGGCCTGCTGATGGTCGACAAGGTCGCCTGGCCGGTCGCCGACCTGCGTTGCGACTGGACCGAAGACTGCCCGATCGAGAACATCGCGACGGCCTGGGAAATCTATAAACCGCAACTGGATGCCTATGTGCAACGCGCCCTCGACCCACGCGAGGCTCCTTCCTACGGTGTTCCGGGGGACGAATAGAGCGCCCGCGCCGCAAAATCGGCGTGGATCAAATCGGATGCTTCACCCATAGTCGGCACATGCCTACGCGTTTCACCCTCAGACAGCTTGAATATTTCGTCACCGTTGGCGAGCAGGGATCGATCGCGCAGGCGAGTGCGCAGCTCAATGTCTCCTCGCCGTCCATTTCAGCCGCCATTTCCCAGCTCGAAGTCGAATTCGGCCTGTCGCTGTTTGTTAGAAAACATGCCCATGGTCTGAACCTGACGCAGGCGGGTCGGCAGTTCATGGGGCAGGCCCGCAAGGTTCTGGCCGAGGCGGACAATCTCAACCGGCTGGCCGGGTCGATTTCGGGAAACGTACGCGGCCCGCTGAGCATCGGGGGGTTGTTGACGTTTGCGCAGGTACTGCTGCCCGCGCTGCGCCGCGGGTTCCAGCAGAAACATGTGGATGTGCAGGTGTCGCAAATCGAATGCGATCAACAGACGCTGATCGAGAAACTGCGCCGTGCCGATATCGACTTGGCCCTGACCTACGATCTGGAAGTGCCGCCCGATCTGGAGTTTATCCCGCTTCGGTCCCTGCCGCTTTATGCCGTTGTCGCCGCGGATCATCCGCTGGCGAAGCGCAAATCGGTCACTGTGACGACGCTGGCCGACTACCCCATGGTCCTGCTCGATCTGCCGATCAGCCGGGACTATTTCCTCAGCGCCTTTGAGCAGGCGGGCGTCGCGCCCAATATCGTCGAACGAACGCGGGATCTGGCGGTGATGCGGTCGCTGGTGGCCAATGGTTTCGGGTTCTCGGTTGCCAACATCCGCCCCCATTCGGACGTGTCGCCGGACGGGCGTGCGCTGTGCTTCATTTCGCTCAAGGGGGCGCCACGGCCCCTGTGTCTGGGCGTTCTCGTCACACAGGGCGCGCGGCATATTCCGGCGGTCAATGCGTTCATCGAGCATACCTCTGACAAGACGGCGACGTGGGGATATCCGGGGTTGCCGATTACCGGCACCACTTAGCCCCACCCTAAGCTATGGTTCCGCAACCCTGACTTTAGCCTAAGCCGATTTTCTGTCACCACTGATGCAACGCCCTTCCACACAGGAGATTTCCGCGTGCGCGATCCCCGCTACGACATCCTTTTCGAGCCTACGCAAATCGGTCCGCTCACGGCCAAGAACAGGTTCTATCAGGTGCCCCACTGCAATGGCGGCGGATACCGGGACCCTTCGGCGGCGGCGGCGATGCGCGGGTCGAAGGCAGAGGGCGGCTGGGGCGTTATTTTCACCGAGCAATGCGAAATGCATCACACGTCGGAGATCACGCCGTTCATCGAGTTGCGCCTGTGGGAGGACAAGGACATTCCGATGCTGCGCAAGATGTCCGACCGGATGAAGGAATATGGCGCACTTGCGGGTATCCAGCTCGCGTATTCGGGGGTGAACGGTCCGAACCTCTATACCAAGGAAGTGCCGTTGGCGGTGTCTGCCCAGCCTATCCGCACCTTCACCAATGATCCGGTGCAAGCGCGCGCGCTCGACAAGACCGACATCAGGGATTTGCGCCGCTGGTTCGTAAACGCGGCCAAACGCTCCAAGGTGGCGGGGTTTGATCTCATTTGTCTGTACGGCGCCCACGGGTTCGGCATTTTCCAGCATTTCCTCAGCCGCGCCACCAACCACCGCACCGATGAATATGGCGGCAGTCTGGAGAACCGCGCACGGTTTGTGAACGAGGTCATCGCCGATGTGCGCGACGCGGTGGGCGACAGCGTGGGGATCACGCTGCGCGTGTCGCTAGACGAGACAATCGGCGATTTGGGGTTTTCCAATGCCGAGGTCCGCGAGTTCGTCGACATGAACCGCAATCTGCCCGATCTGTGGGATCTGGCGCAGGGCACGTGGGAAGAATGCTCCGGCCCGTCACGTTTCAAGGAAGAAGCCGCACAGCACGCGTTGGTCAGCGGCATCCACGAGTTGACGGACCGGCCAATCGTGGGCGTTGGCCGCTTTACCAGCCCCGATGTCATGGCGCGGATGATCAAGAGCGGTACGCTGGATTTCATCGGGTGCGCGCGGCCGTCGATTGCCGATCCGTTTCTGCCCAAGAAGATCGAGGAAGGCCGGATCGAGGACATCCGCGAGTGCATCGGCTGCAACATCTGCGTGACGGGGGACATGACCATGTCGATCAGCCGCTGCACGCAGAACCCCACATTCATGGAGGAGTGGCGCAAGGGGTGGCACCCCGAGCGGATGAACCCGAAAGGCGGCAGTGCCAATCTGCTGGTGGTGGGGGCCGGTCCGGCCGGGCTTGAGGCGGCGCGTGCTGCGGCGGAACGCGGCTATGACGTGGCGCTGGCCGAGGCAGGCACGGTGCTTGGCGGGCGGGTGGCGCGTGAACGTCATCTGCCGGGGCTGAGCGCATGGGGGCGTGTCGCCGATTACCGTGAATACCAGCTGAGCCAGAAGGCCAACGTGGAAAGCTATCTCGACAGCGCGCTTGATGCAGAAAGCATTCTCGAATTCGGGTTCGAAAACGTCTGTATCGCGACAGGCGCGGCCTGGCGGCGCGACGGGGTGGCGCGCCAGCACGTGGTGCCCTTTCCCGCCGATGCGGCGATGCCGCTGTTCACGCCGGACGACCTGATGGCGGGGGCCAGCCCTGCGGGAGATGTCGTGATCTACGACGACGATCATTATTACATGGGTGGTGTTCTGGCCGAATTGCTGGTCAAGAAGGGCTGCGGCGTGACGCTGGTGACACCGGCCGCCTATGTCAGCGAATGGACCCTCAACACGCTGGAGCAACACGAAATCCACCGCCGCTTGGCCAATATGGGCGTCACAATCGAGCTGAACCGTGGCGTGACGGCGATCGAAAAGGGCCACGTCCAGACGAATTGCATGTTCACGGGCGTGGTTCGCCCGCTTGCCTGTGACGGGGTGGTGATGGTGTCATCGCGGGTCGAAAACAACAGCGTCTATATGGCGTTGAAGGCCCGCGAGGCGGAGTGGGCGGATGCGGGCATCAAATCGGTGAAGGTGATTGGCGATGCGAATGCCCCCGGCCCCATCGCGTGGGCGACCTATGCCGGTCACCGGTATGCCCGCGAGCTTGACGGTACCGAGATCGGTGACGCGCTGCCGTTCCGGCGTGAAATCACACAGCTTGCGCAAGACTGATGAAGGCGTTTCCATTTCCCGCATCAAACGTGACGCGTATCCTGGAATGGACGCGCAGGCGGATATTGGGCGGGCCGGACCCCAAGCATGGCGCACAAAGCCATGCGGCGCTTGAACCGGTTCTGGGGGGATCGATCACGCCGCAGGGGATCGGCGGCGCGGCGGCGTTTGCGCTTTTCACCGATACGATTGTGCCGTCGACGCGGCCCTTCGGGCATCCCACATCGCTCAGCTTTGTGGCGTCTGCGCCGACGGATGCGTCGCTGAGTTTTGACGCGGCACTGGGCGCTGCGGGGATTTTCGCGGGCAATTGGGACGGTGGTGCAGGCGCGATCCACGCCGAAAACCAGACGCTGGAATGGTTGGCGGGCCTTGCCGGATGGGGCGACAGCGCCGGTGGCGTTTACGTGGCGGGTGGCACGTTGGGAAACCTGAGCGCCCTGCACGCGGCGCGCGACTGGAAAGCGCGGCGGATGGCGCGCCCGGACCGGTGGGCGATCCTGTGCTCGACCGAGGCGCACAGTTCGATCCGGGCTGTGGCGCGGGTCATGGATGTTGATGTGATCGAGGTTCCGCCCGACGAAACCGGGCGCATGAGCGGTGCGGATGCAAGCGCGGCCTGTGCGCCGCACGTCTTTGCGATTGTGGGCAATGCGGGTGCGACCAACAGCGGTGCGGTGGACGACATTGCCGGTCTGGCCGAGCTTGCCCACGCGCGTGACCTCTGGCTGCATCTGGACGGCGCTTACGGGCTGGCCGCCCTGTCGGACCCCAATACGCGCCCGGTATTCGACGGGATCGAGCGCGCCCACAGTTTCACCGTTGATCCGCACAAGTGGCTTTTTGCCCCCTATGACAGCTGTGCGCTGGTGTACCGGAACGCCGCGGATGCCGCCAATGCGCACGGTCAAAGCGCGGAGTATCTGGACGCGGTGGACAAGACCCACTGGAACCCCTCCGATTATGCGCTGCACCTGACCCGGCGCGCGCGGGGGCTGCCGTTCTGGTACTCGCTGGCGACCCACGGCACCCGCGCCTACGGCGATGCCATCGCCAAGACAATCGCCATCGCGCGCGATCTGGCCGACGGCATCGACAAGATGGCGGGGCTTGAGCTGGTCCTTGGTCCGCAGCTTTCGGTGGTGCTGTTTCGCCCGACCGGCATGAGCGACGCGCAGATGGACCAATGGGCAGAGGCGCAGCGCCGCTCCGGAGCGCTGCTTTGTTTGCCAACCACGTGGCGGGGCCAGAAAGTATTCCGTCTGTGCATCGTCAATCCGCAAACGAGCGTTGCGGGTGTACTGGAGACATTGGGCACGCTGACCACGGAGGCCGGATGATGGGCCGGACGCTCGAAATTCTCGAAAGGCTGGTGGGGTTCGCGACGGTCAGTCACGACAGCAATCTTGATCTGATCGACTGGACACAAGATTTGCTGGAAAATGCGGGCTTCGAGGTCACACGCATCGGGTCACCGGAGGGCACGAAAGCGGGGCTGTTTGCGCGGATCGGTCCGCGTGCCGATGGCGGTATTTGTCTGTCTGCGCACACCGATGTCGTGCCCGTCGACGGGCAGGTCTGGACCCGCGCGCCGTTCAGGTTGAGCGATGAAGGTGCGCGGGTTTTTGGGCGTGGTACGACGGATATGAAGGGCTTTCTGGCCTCGGCCTTGGCGATGGCCGAACGCGCGGGATCGGCCAATTTGTCCGCGCCGCTCAGTCTGTGCATCTCCTACGACGAGGAAATCGGTTGCGTGGGCATTCGCCAGATGATGCCCGAGGTGGCAAGACACATCGGGAAACCGCGCCTTGTGATCGTGGGGGAACCCACGTCGATGCAGGTTGCGACAGGCCACAAGGGCAAGACCGCCCTGCGCGTGACCTGCCACGGACAGGCGGGGCACAGTGCGTTGGCACCGCAGTTTGTGAACGCCATCCACGTGGCCGCCGAGATGGTCGAGGGGCTGCGCCGCCTTCAGGCCGTGCTGGCCGACGGCCCGCGCGATGACGCCTATGCGGTTGCCTACTCGACCGTGCATATCGGCAAGATCGCGGGCGGTCAGGCGCTCAACATCGTGCCTTCGGATACGCATCTGGATGTGGAGTTCCGGCATCTGGCCGAAACGCCCGCGGAGGATATCGTGGGCCGGATCACCGATCTCGCCCACCGGGTCAGCAGATCGTTTCCCGACGCGCCTGCGATCACTGTCGAAAAGGTAAATGCCTATCCCGGGCTGGAGACCGATGTGCGGCAGGATGCGGTCGCCTGGGCGGCGCAGTTGGCTGGTGCAACTAATACCGTCAAGGTGCCGTTTGGAACCGAGGCGGGGTATTTCGCACAACTGGGGCTATGCAGCGTCGTGGTCGGGCCGGGGGATATGGCGGCCGACGGGCACAAGCCGGACGAAGGGTTGAGCAAGACAGAACTGGCGGCCTGCGATGCGATGATGGACAATATACTGGGTGCCCTGACCTCGCGGCGTTGAGTTTGGGACATCAGCGCGATTTGTTTCTGACGTGGCTGAGGCGCTGCTCTGCCTCGTGCAGGTGATCAAGGAGGATCGTGCAGAAGGCATCCGGGGCATCGATTTGGGGGTAGTGGCCAACCTCGGGCAAAACCTCGCGCCGCGCCGAGGGCATGTAGTCCTGGACGGTTTCAAGCTGCGCCACAGGGAAGATCCGGTCCTGCTCGCCCCAGACGACGCGCGTGGGAATCTCCAACGCCTCAAATTGCCGCGCTTCGCGTTCAAACACGTCCATTTCCTTGACCTTGAGCGGTGTCGCTATGCCCCGAAGGGTTCGGACAAAGGCGCGGTGCGCCCCCGGCAGCCGCGAAAACGCATCGACCTCGTCCACCAGCGCCCTGGTCCGTTTTGCTTTCTTGTGCACGGCGATCCGGACCCCGAAGGCGTTTGTTGCACGTTGCGGCCGGCTCATCACTGCGCCCAGTCCGGGGATCGTCGGAACCCGCAGGAACGGATGGATATGCGTGCCGAAACCGCCCGGATTGGCGCACACCGCGGATGCGTAGCGCTCGGGATGCCGTGACCCGTGCCGGATGAGCAGGCTCGCCCCGAGTGAGGATCCGACCATATGCCCTTTGTCGATGCCCGCAGCGTCGAGAAAGGCGTGAAACATGGGCACGAAGAACGAAAGCGCACGGTAGTCCACATCCGGTTTGTCGGAATGGCCGAAGCCGGGCAGATCAAACGCGACGACGCGGTATGACGCAGCAAGCGTGGGCAGGATATCCCGCCAGATTTCGATCGATGCCGCAAGGCCGTGGACCAGAACGACGGGAGGCGCGGAGGGGTCGGCCCCCTGCGGCGTGCCGGTATCGAGCACGCGTGTTGTGATCCCGTCGCGCAGCGCGATGCGGTTTGTTTCAAAGCCCGCGATAGGCTGCGTCGGCTCGATAAGTGATGGCATATCCGCCCCCGATAGATAATAAAAGACAGGTCATATTTGACTTGTTGTATCGAACCTGTCAAGCCTATACCAATCGGGCATGTCAATTCGTCACGCCATCCTCGGGCTTCTCAGCGAAGGCCCCATGACGGGATATGAAATCGCCAAGCGGTTCGAGCATTCTCTGAGCCGCGTCTGGCCCGCACGGCCCAACCAGATCTATACCGAGCTAAACCGGATGGCGGACGCGGGGCTGATTGCGGAGATCGGGCGCGAAGCCCGCAATGCGCGCCGCTACGAGATATGCGAGGCCGGCCAGACCGCGCTGCGCCACTGGATGCAGCAGGACCTGCCCGAAGGGGGCGGGCTGAGGTTCGAGCCTTTGTTGAAAGCGAACTTTCTATGGACCCTGCCACAGGACGCGCGGGCCGCTTGGCTGGCGCAGCAACGGCAGTTCTGGGAGGATCAGATTGCGTGGCTTGACGCACAGGCCAAACATCTGCCGCCCGACCACACCGATACCAGCGGGGCCGTCACGAGCCGCCGCCAAGCGGCAGCAACGGGCCGCCGCATTTACGGCGCGATGAAGGATTGGGCGACCGCGATGATGTCGTAGCAGCGCGCCCTGCCCCGGTCACCGGCGTTCGCGTTCATGACCATTCCGAGGCCAGTTGCACAGCAGTATGGGTAAGAGGCTTCGTCGGACATCTCCGCGTTACGCCAACCGACGAACCGTCAGTCGCTTTCCAACGCGCGTGCGGTCGACTTCCAGACGTCGACCAAGTCTCCCCGAGCCGCGACGATGAAATCAACGTCACCTCGTTTGGCCGCTGTCTCGATCGCGCGGAGGGCTTCACGAAACGGACCGGCGCCGAAAACCGCAGCGCTTCCGGCTACTTTGTGGGTCCGTGATGCGATTTCGGCGAGATCGGAGGCGTCGTGCGTCGCGAGCCAGTCAATCAGGTCTTCGGCTTCCTGTTCAAAGCGCGACAGCAGCCTTTCGAACGTCTCGTTTCCAAGACTATCTCGCGTTTCCGACATATGGGCGGCATCGAGCATCGCCCCAACAGGGGTGTGTTCTTTCATGGTGCCGACGCGGTTGATCATCGCTCTCAACGCGTCGCGGGACAAAGGTTTGGTCAGGATCTCATCCATTCCGTCGGCAAGGAACTTTTGTTGCTCCTCTATCATGGCATTCGCAGTCAGCGCCACGATCGGGGTCTTTGCCGCCAGCCCACTGCCGCCCCGAATGGCGCGTGTCGCGGCGCGGCCGTCCATGACGGGCATGCTGATGTCCATCAGGATCAGGTCAAAGCACTCTTTCGCCGCTGCACTGACGCCTTCGGCACCGTCATTGGCCTCTGTCACGATATGCCTGTCCGATTGCAGCATCTCGCGCGCGACGATGCGGTTGACTTCGTTGTCCTCGACCAGAAGGACGTTGAGCGGTGCGGTGGCGTGAACGTCGTCAACCTCGGGTGTGTGCTGCGTTGGCGCGGTGGTTGCCTCGACCGGAATAGAAACCCAGAATGTGCTCCCCTTTCCCAAGGTGCTGTCGACCCCGATTTCACCGCCCAATGCGTTTATGAACCGTTTGGCAATGCTGAGACCCAAACCGGTTCCGTCGACATTGCGGTCATAGGCCGTGTTGCCCGTGACAAAGTCGTCAAACACGCGCTCTGCAAGATCTTGCGACAGTCCGGGGCCGGTATCCGTGATTTTGACCCTCAGTTCCGTGGCGTCGGGCGTGCCTGTGTTCTTGATCGAGACATCCACCTTGCCACCGGTCGTGAATTTCACGGCATTGCCGATCAGGTTCATCATCACATGCTGGAGGCGGTCGTGATCGGACAAGATCCAATGCACCGGGTGCCCATGCCAACTCCATGACAACGATGTGCCGTTCTTGGCCGCGGCGCCGCTCTGGTTGTCGATAATGTCTTGAAGAAGCTCGGAAATGTTGACCGGTTCAGAACGGGTGCTGAGCTTGCCGGCGTCATAGCGCGTGATGTCGAGCACATCCGAAATATGGCTCATCAACAAACGTCCGGAGGTTTCCATATGGCCAACGTACCGATCCTGGTCCGCGTCCAGCTTGGTATCGCGCAGCAGGTTCATGTTTCCGAGCAGACCATTCAGCGGGGTCCTGATTTCGTGGCTCATCGTGGACAAAAAGTCGGTTTTCAGTTTTTCACCGGCGAGTGCTTTGTCACGGGCCGCAACCAGTTCAGCCTCCGCTGCAACGCGGTGCGAAATATCACGCAAGAAGGCGATGAATATCTCACCCTGATCGGTCGTTGCAGACTGGATTGCGAGCTCGACGGGGAAAACCTGCCCGTCGTGGCGTTTGGCCTCCAGTTGTACGCGTCCTTTGCCGACAACGCGCTTTTCGCCCTTGTCGCGCATACGCTCCATGCCGGCGTCATGTGCGCTGCGCAAATGGTCCGGAACGATGACAGAACCGATGTCTTTTCCCAAAACATCCGCTTCCTTGTAGCCAAAAATTGCTTCGGCAGCCGGGCTGAATTCGAGAATGTCGCCATTTGAATCGCAGACGATCACACCGTCGAGCGATGTGCTCATCACGGTGGTCATGCGCGTGGACGTCTGGCGGTTCTCGCGTTCGCGTCGATAGATGCGCGCGTTGAGGCGGTTTAGAAACAGAACGGTGAGGGTCAGCACTGCAATCAGCGCGGCGATGGCAATTGCCAATTGCGTCACCGTGCGGGCCATGGCCTGCCTTTGCTCATCTGCGACCTGTGCGAAGGTATCGAGGCCGGAATTCGCCAGTGCGCGCGTGACAGGGGCTGTGGCGCGCGTCAGGGCCGCAAGATCCGGCAATCGGGCGATGAGCTCGTCATCCGGACCGTCAATGATCACAACGGCGTCGTCGAGAAATGCGAGCAGGTCGTCAAGATACTGGCGTGAGGTCGGGTCGGCGCGCAGCCCTTCGAAAACCGTGGCTTGCTCGAGGGTCGTGACACGGCTGAAGAAAACATCGAACTCCTGACGCAGCTTCGCCAGATCGATAGGGTCGGCCGCGACTTCATTCTGGAAATCGATGAATTCGACCTGCGACTGCACCAGAGACCATTGCACGTTGTCGGATTGTGCCGACTCCAGAACGCGAATTTCGCGCGCGACGTTGAAGGTCAGAATCGCAATGGCGAGTATGGCGACGCCCCCCGCAATCAGGGCAAAGGCCCTGCCCCGGATCGCGCGTTTGGGTAGGTCTGTCGACAAGCTGGTGTCCTTTGAAAGCGCGCCTTGCGGCTTGTTAGGGTTACTGAACGATTTCCAGTCTGTCGAGTTGCCAGATACTCCGGGAGTAGACAACTTCGGAGCGGTAATCGGCGTTGCTGTCGTATGGATAGATGACCCAAAGAGGCCCCTTGTCGCGTACGGTCATTTCTTCACCGTCCATCAGGTAGGCGATGATCGGGCCGCCTTCGACGGCGTCGGACACAGGGATTTCGACGGCATAGTCGTTGATGGCCGTCGCAACCAGTGTGCCATCTTCAACCCCCAGCTCGGCCATCAAATCTGCCAGTGACACGCCTGTGAAGGTGTGGACCCCGTCGGTCCAGATCGTACTGGTTTCGAACGTGGTTTCGGGGAGCGCGCGCAGCATGCCCATGTCCAGCGCCAGAGTGCTCTCTCCGGAAGACGTGGTGATGTCGCCTGAAATGCTCAGCAGTGGTGTAGGCTGATTGTCTGCCAAAGCGGAGTGGGACAAGCCTATCGCCAATGCGGCGACGGATGCGAAACGAACGATTGTCTGAAACATGAAAGGGTTCCTTGCGTTGAACCAGTGTTATTGCACCCGCAGCGCAAAATCGCATTTGGGCAAACGGATACCGACCTATCCGAACGGATAGGTCCGCGCGTCGCGACACCCGAAGAGTGATGTTACGCGACCAGACGGAATGGCTGGCGCTTTTCGTTGAGGAAGGCGGCGTATTCGCTTTGCAGGTCCGCGCGGTCCATGGCGAAGGCTGTTGTCGCTTGCACGTATCCCTGCACCGATCCGCAATCGAACCGCTGCCCGTCGAAGGTGAACCCATGCACGCCAACCGTTGAGACATCCGCGTTTATCGCATCTGTCAGTTGCAACTCGCCGCCCGCGCCGGGGCCGAGATTGTCGAGCTGATCGAAGATTGATCGGTCCAGAATATATCGGCCGATAACGGCCTTGGTAGATGGCGCCAAATCCGCGCGCGGTTTTTCGATCAAGCCCAGCGCTCTGGACACGCGGCCCTGTTCGGATGCCACATCAAGCACACCGTATTTGCTGATGTCGGATCGGGGCACATCCATCGTCGCCACCATGTGGCCGCCCAGTTCGCGGTGCACCTCGACCATCTGGGCCAAGGCACCTTTTTCGCTTTTGATCACGTCGTCGGGAAGGATCACGGCAAAAGCTTCATCGCCGATCAGTTTACGGGCCTGACGCACCGCGTGGCCCAGACCCAAAGGCTGCGATTGTCGCAGTAAGGTCAACGCGCCTTCGGCCATGCGCGTGCAGTCCAGCGCGGCCAGAGCTTCTGTTTTGCCTGCCGCTTGCAGCCGTGTCTCAAGAGCGGCGGCGGTATCGAAATAGTCCTCCAACGCGCCTTTTCCTGCGGCCGAAACGAAAATGAATTCCTCCACCCCGGCATCGCGGGCTTCGTCCACAGCGTATTGGATTAACGGGCGATCCACCAAGGTGATCATTTCCTTGGGAACAGATTTTGTCGCCGGCAGAAAGCGCGTGCCCATTCCGGCGACGGGGAAAACAGCTTTGCGGATATGTGTCATGTGAATGCTTTCATCGTATTTCGGTTGGGCCGCTTATGGGCCCACACCGCTCTTCCGATCTACATAGCGGACGGACACGCACAGGGCGCATGCGGGTCGGGCGATAACCAATTGGGCGCGCGCCCTACCCGAATGGGTAGGGATGACCGGCGATTCCCCTTTTCCGACCGCCATCCTAACGTCATAGTTGTGGTGTAGTTCGCCTCCAAAGGCCGAGGAAAATAACATGAGAATCCTAATCGCTGACGATCACGACCTCTTGCGGGATACTCTTGTGATGTTTCTGGAGAACGCAGGCGGAATCGAAACCGAAGCGGTGGGTACCTACGGCGACGCGATTGCCATGATCGACGCCGGTCCTGCCTTTGATCTGGTCCTTCTCGACTTTAACATGCCGGGCATGAACGGGTTGGACGGGCTCAAATCCGCGCTGACCCACGGGGATGGCCAGCGGGTTGCGCTGGTGTCCGGTGAAGCCAGCAGAAAAATTGCGGAAGACGCGCTCGAGGCGGGGGCCGCCGGGTTTGTGCCCAAATCGCTCCCCGCAAAGTCGCTGGTCAATGCCGTCAGGTTCATGGCGATGGGGGAGCAGTACGCCCCGATCGATTTCATGACCGCGGAAGAGGAAGTGGAAGAAAATCCGCTGGCAGCGAACCTGACCGAACGCGAACTGCAGGTTCTGAAGGGGCTGACCGAAGGCAAGTCCAACAAGGAAATCGCCCGCGACCTCGATATTTCGGAACCCACCATCAAGCTGCATATGAAAACGCTGTACCGCAAGGTCGGCGCTGCCAACCGCACACAGGCGGCACTGATCGCGCGCGAGGCGGGATTGTTCTGAACCTATCCGAACGGATGGGTTAACCACACGATTGCCCCCGCGAACCAACCTTTCGCGCGGATGATCCGAGCCTCTACGGCTGCTACGTCTCCGCTCGAAGGAGATGAACAATGCCGGCACCACACTGCACAGTAAATACAGATGATCCGTCGGTCGCATTGGCACCGATCGCCGGTGCGCGTGTGTCGGACGCCGACGCAAGGTCGGGAGCGCCCGCGTTGAAGGTGGTCGTCGCTGAAGACAGCGAATTGCAGCGATTGTTCCTGTGCAGCCTCATCAATAGTCTGGGCTTTGATGCGATTGAGGCCGAAGACGGCCGCGCGGCATTGCGTCTGATCCGGCAGTCGGGTGCGCAGATCGTGATTTGTGATCTCGAGATGCCCAACCTTGACGGCATCGGGCTGACACGCGAAATCAGACAGCTTGGCCTCGACCATTATGTACATGTCATCATGGTGACGGGTGCGGACGAAACCGATATCCGCGACGAGGCGCTGCTGGCGGGGGTGGATGATTTCATCACGAAAGGCAGCAGCACTGCGATACTCAAGGCCCGCCTGCGCACCGCGACACGTCTTATCGCCCACGCGGCGGAGCTGGCGGAACGTAGCAATATTCTGAAAGAGACCAACGCGCGGATCGAAGAAGATCTGCGCGCAGCGGCAGAGGCGCAACGCCAGCTTTTGCCAACCCTGCGAGACGACATCCTGGGCTTTAGCGTGGCGTCGGCGTTCGTGCCGTCCGCTATCGTGTCCGGTGACATGTTCGGCTGCTTTGAACTCGAGAACGGAAATCTTGGTTTCTACGCAATCGATGTGTCAGGACACGGTGTTCACGCGGCCTTGTTGTCGGTCGCGATTGGCCACCTGGTGACGCCCGAATACTTCCAAAGTCAGGCATTTGACGATCACGGCTCGGCCGATCCTGCGGCCTTGGTCGCGGCGTTGAATGTCCGGTTCAGCGCGTCGGACACTGATGACTACTTCACCATGTTCTGCGGCATCATCGATACGTCCAGCGGCCAGCTTGCTTACTGTCAGGCTGGGTATCCGTCACCATTTTGTGTCAACGGTGCGGGTGTTGGCGAACCGATCGGCGATGGTGGATTTCCGGTGGGGTTGATTGCCAGTGCCCGCTATGCGACCGACGTTCACCAGATCGAAGTTGGCGGCGGTTTGGTCATCTGTTCGGACGCGGCATGCGAGGCCGAAAACGCCAATCGCGAATTCTTTGGCAGCGGTCGGGTTTACGCGGTGGCGCAAACGATCGCCACGGCCAGACCCTGCGATATCCCCGGAAAAATGGTCAGCGCGCTTACCCAGTGGCGCGGTGGAAAACCCCTGGAAGACGACCTTACTGTCGTCACCCTTAAACGGAGGTCATGAGATGATCCATACAACCCCGCAAGACATGGGCATCACAGCGATCCGCCCCGGTGTCGACCGCCTGACGGCCGCAAACGCCAAGACCTTCAAGGACGATGTGACCCGGTTGATTGATCGCGGGTCAGCGCAGTTGGTCATCGATTTCAACGACGTGACCTTCGTGGATTCCTCCGGCCTTGGCGCGCTTGTCGGTGTGCTCAAAAAGATCGGCCATCGCGGTGATCTTGCCGTGTGCGGGCTGAATTCCGATGTGGCCCAGATGTTCAGGATCTGCCGCATGGATCAGGTGTTCAAGACCTTTGGTACTGTCGAAGGTGCCGTTGCGAAGATGGCAGAAGACCTGTGATCCGACAGAGCTTTCATATGCGCAACGATCTTGGCGATGTGGACCGAGTGGTGCTGTCGATGAAGGCCAGCGTGCAAGGGGCGCTTGGCGCATCCAGCCTCGTGAAGTTCGAGATCAGCCTGTCCGAAGCGCTGACCAATCTGGTGAAGCATGCGCGCACAAGCGACCGATCCGCGCCGATCGACATCGAGCTGGACGAAACCGACACCAGCGTTCGTGTCGAGATGTTCGACCCTGTCGGCGCACAGCCCTTTGATCTGCGCGACCATGCCCGACCCCTCGCTTCCGTTGATCCACTGGCCGAGAGCGGCCGTGGGCTCGGCCTTTTTCTTCAGTGCTCGGACGACGTGGATTACGGCCCCAAGGCCGACCGCATGTGTCTGTCACTTTCATTTTCGAAATCAGGAGACTGATCTTATGACCCGATCCAAATCCGCGCCTTGGCTGTTGGCTGGCGCCGCATCGTTGTTTGCATTCTTTCCGTTGTCGAACGGGCGGGCGCAGGACGTTGATGCCAGTGCATCAACGCTGACGCTTGATGGTGTATCCGTAGAGGGCGAGACCTATCGCAGTGTGACGATCACATCCGCGGCGCCCCTGTCTGTCCGGTTTGGCGATATGGTTCAGGCACAGACCTGCGCGCGCGGTCCGATGGGACAATCGCGTGTTCATTCCGGGCGCAACGGGCAACTGACGCCGCGCGAATTCGAAATGGCCAAGACGGCATGGTCCTATTTCGAGAGCAGCTATCAGTCTGAAACCGGGCTGGTGAATGCCGTCGGCTCTTTCCCGTCCACGACGCTGTGGGACACGGCATCCTATATCAGTGCCATGGTTGCGGCGTACGAGCTATGTGTGATCGACAAGCGCACGTTTGATGACCGCGCCAACCGTCTGATCAACACCCTGCGCAACCTGACGCTCTATCGCGGTGAGGCGCCCAACAAGGTGTACAACGCAGCAACCGGTGAAATGGTGGATTATGCCAACCAGCCGGGCGAAATCGGGATGTCAGCGAATGACATCGGTCGTCTTCTGGTCTGGCTCCAGATCCTCAAGGAGCGTCATCCGCATCTGGCCAATGGCGTCGACAACGTCCCTATGCGTTGGAACTTCTGCAATCTTATCAACGAAGACGGTCGCATGTTCGGGTCTTTCACGCAATCGGATGGCGATACGCGCTATGTGCAGGAAGGGCGTCTTGGCTATGAGGAATATGCCGCCAAGGGCTTCGCGCTGTGGGGCTTTGACGTAGATCGCGCGATGTCGCCCGAGTCGTTGAATTTTGTCGAGATTTTCGGCGTCCGTGTGCCCTATGACGGGCGTGATCCGCGCGTGTTCAAGAACCAGAACTACGTGCTCACGGAAGGCTACATACTTGACGGTCTGGAGTTGGGTTGGGATCTGCCGACAGATCGCAGCAATGACGGTATGGTGGCCAGCAATGGTTGGCGCGCCGAATTTGCCCAACGCATTTATCTCGTGCAGCAGCGCCGGTTCGAGCAGACCGGTGTGATCACCGCCCGCTCCGAACACCAGGTCGAAGGCAGCCCGTATTTCGTTTACGACAGCATCTTTGCGGATGGGTATCCGTGGAACACGCTCGACCCGACAGGAGAGTACCAGCCGGACCGCGCGGCAGTTTCCGCAAAAGCGGCCGTGGGGATGTGGGCGCTGTGGGACACGGATTATACCGACCTGTTGTTCGAAGCCGTCGCTGATCTGTCCGAGCCTGATCGCGGGTTTTATGAAGGTCTTTATGAAAACGGCAACGGGTATATCCCGCTCCAGACAGCCAACAACAACGGCATCATTCTGGCGGCACTTTTGTACAAAGTGCAGGGTCCGATCCTGCAGCGTGTGAACCAAAACACCCAGGTCTGGGACACTGCATTCATCGGCACGGATATTCGTGACAACAAATGCCACCCCAACCGGATGGTCGAAGAAGTGCCGTGCTGTGCCTGCGGCAACGCCAACCAGATCGCTCCTGTCATTCCGGTGGAGGACTTCGTTTACTGCCGTCCTGTTACCGGGGGCCAAGACATCGGGGCTACCGAATGCAGCACGGTGGAACACAACCTGCCCCTTCCGCAGGTGCGCAAGGTACTGCCCTCCAGCTGTTCGATCCCGGTGGCAGACCGATGACCGCGGCGCATAAACCCCGTCTTGTCTGGTTTGACGCCAACCGCGTGTTTGCGGCCTTCGGTGTCGTTCTGATCCACTCCTCCACCGACTTCGGCGGGCAGGCGTTTGCGGACGCGGATCAGGCGCAGCGCATCGTGCCGGTGTTCCTGCGGTCTTTGGGTGAGTTTTCGGGATCCGAGATGTTCTTCATGTTCTCGCTGTTCCTGATGGCGATGCGCGTGGACAAGAAAATGCCGACCTATGGCAGCGCGATTGCGGTTCAGGCCAAACGCCTGTTGGTGCCCTTTGCGTTCTGGGTGGTGTTCTATGCATTCTTCCGACTGTTCAAGGCGGATACGTTCAACTACGCGCCCTACCTTTGGGACCAGTTGGGGCAGCTCCAAAGCTGGCTTGGCTACTTCATCCTCGGCAAATCGCAGTATCACATGCACTTCTTGCCGACTTTGTTCGCGCTGTTCCTGTTCTATCCGGTGATGCGGTCAGCGACCCGTTACCCTATCCTTGGCCTGACCGTCGTCGTCACCATCGGCGTGATGAACAACGTCCAGGGGTTCGTGTGGGGATTGGACCTTGACCCCGTATTGCGCGACTACGTTATCTGCGCGCTCAAGATCTTTGGGTATGTCGGGTACGGCATGGCGGCATTCGCGATCTACGGTTTGTGGAATGACGGTATCCCGCGCGGTGAATCGCGGTTGATCCGCCGCTGCGGGTTCTACTTTGCGATCCTCGCCTACCTCGCGACGTTGCCGTTTTTCAACGTGGCGTTTGAAACCGGATCATGGGGCGTGCGCGAGGGCTGGGACTACTACGGCCACTTCTTGATGCCGATCTGTGTGTTCCTCATCTTTATCGGCGGTCAGTATTTGCAATGGTCTCCGCGCTGGACCTTTCTGGCGAGCTATACGTTTGGCGTCTACCTCGTGCATCCGCTGGTGATCGATCTGTTTGACATTGCCGTCTTCGGAACTGGCCTGTCACGATCCATGAACCCATGGTTGATAGTCATCGCGCGCTTTGCATTTGCTTTGCCTGCATCCTTTGCACTCGCCTACGTGCTGTCGCAGCTCAAATCCCTCGCATGGACAATCGGACTGGGCCCAACCCCTTGGGATGTCGTGCGCTCCAAACGGGCGGAGGCGTGAGCGTGGACGATTATTTCGCGAAGTACGAAGACCGCCTGCCTCAGGCCCCATTGGAATATTCCGCCACCCGTGAGCTGGTTTGGCAGTTTCTGGCGACGGTCGCGTTGGTGGTTGGCGCCTGGTACATCTGGTGGCGCTGGACGGCATCGCTGAACACAGAGGCAATGTGGTTTGCCGTGCCTTTGGTCATCGCTGAAACCTGTGCCTTCATCGGGATGGTTTTGTTCGTCTTCAATCTTTGGAAGGACGAACCCCTAGAGATACTCGATGCGCCGGCCAGATTGATCGATATCGCACCTGACCACCCCGATGGCGCGCGCCCGATCTCGGTCGATGTGATGTTTGCGACGTACAACGAAGACCCGGAACTGGTTCTGCTCGGCATCAAGGACGCGCAGAACATCACCTATCCGCACCCGATTGATATCCGCATTCACGTGCTGGACGACGGGCGTCGGGACAAGATGCGAAAAATCGCGGAGGCGGCGGGCGCCAATTACATTTCACGCGACACCAACGAAGGGTTCAAGGCTGGCAATCTGCGCCATGCGATGGAACAGACCTGTGGCGATTTGCTGGTGATTTGTGACGCCGACACGCGGCCATTTCCGACCATCCTCGAAAATACGCTAGGCTATTTTCGCGAGCCGAAAATGGCGTGGGTCCAGACGCCGCAGTGGTTCTACGATCTGCCGGACGGGCAACCCTTCGATGAAATGCTGCAGGGCCGTTTCGGTGCCAAGGCCGGTTCATTCGGGCGCGGGCTGCAAAAGATCATCGGTCCCGTGCAGCTGGGCACCGACCCGTTCGTGAGCGACCCTAAGATGTTTTACGATATCATCCAGCGCCGCAGAAACTGGGCCAATGCCTCGTTCTGCTGTGGGGCGGGATCCATCCACCGCCGTGAGGCCGTCATGGAGGCCGCCTTGCGCAGCTTTGGCAAGCAGGTCGAAAAGCGTACCCATGCCACCGAAGAAATGATCACCGTGGCGAGCAAGGAACGCGAAATCGCGCCGGATATGATGGACGCGATCCGCACCGAAGCGGCAACGACGGAAATTCTGACACCGTATCGGTTCCACGTGTCCGAGGACATCTACACATCCATTGTGCTGCACTCGGACCGCGAGCGTGGCTGGAAATCGAGAATGCATCCGATTGTCGAAAGCAAAATGCTGTCTCCGCAGGATTTGCTGACATGGACCGTGCAGAGATACAAATATGCCGGCGGCAGTCTGGATATTCTGGTCAATGACAACCCGATCTTCGGGCGGGGGCTGACGTTTGCGCAACGCGTGATGTATGCGGCGACGTTTTATTCCTACCTTGCGCCGATCTGGAACCTCGTTTTTCTGGTGGCACCCGCGATTTATCTGTTTACCGGCGTGTCGCCGGTGGCGGCCTATTCGTCCGAATTCTTCTGGCACCTGATCCCGTTTCTGGTGACCTTGGAGCTGGCGATGATGGCGGGCACGTGGGGCATATCGGGATACGCGGCCAAGGCCAGTTATCTGTCGTTCTTCCCACTGGGTGCGCGGGCAATCTGGTCGGTGATGCGCGGCCAAACGATTTCGTTCAAGGTCACCCCAAAGGTGCGCCAGTCGGGAAATTTTCTCGCCCTCGTGCGCCCGCAGATTGCCGTTGTCATTGCGACAGTCGCGGCCACGATCTGGGCCTGCATCGCTCTGGCCCTTGGCACCACATCACATTCCGCCACGGGGGTCGTGTCCAACGTCCTTTGGGGTTTCAACAATTGCCTGGCGATGGCCGGCATCATCAGCGCGGCCCTCTGGGTGCCAGGCGCGACTGACGAAGGCGACTAATCATGAGTTTCAAGACACACCTTATCAAGGCCCGCAGCCATCTGATTTTTCTCTTTGCATTGGGGTGCGGTCTGGTGCTGGTCACGACAATCGACCGACGCGAAAATGAACAGGCAGACACGCAATCAGGAGCCACTGCAATGGCACACTTCGAAGAGGTCACGCCGCTGCCTTTGGCAATCACGGGCACATCGTCGCCCGAGGATTTAGCCTATGCAAAGATGGCGTGGCAGTACTTTGTGAACAACACGGATCCAAACACCGGGCTGGTCAATTCGACGGACAACTACCCATCCACGACAACGTGGGAAACGGGGTCTTACTTCGTCGCCACTCTGTCAGCCAATCGTCTGGGCCTGATCGACGACGCAGAGACCATTGCCCGTATTGATCTGGTGCTTGAGACGCTGATGGACATGCGCCTGTTCGACGATGCGTTGCCAAACAAGGCCTACAATGTGCGCACTGGCGATTTGGTCAACTACGCAAATGAACCCGTGGAACGGGGCTTGGGTTGGTCTGCTTTGGACATTGCGCGCATGGTGGCGGCCCTTGGCCATGTGAACGCCAACTACCCCGAATTGGCAGCCAAGACCGCCAAAGTGATGGACCGTTGGGACCTGTCCTTGATGGTTGAAGATGGCCAGTTGATCGGCGGCAATATCGCGGACGGCGACCTGCGCTATGATCAAGAGGGGCGCGTTGGATACGAACAATACGCGGCCAAGGCGATGATGCTGTTCGGTTTCGACATGTTCCGCGCCTATGATGCAGAGAAAAATTTGATGGTGCGCGAGGTCGAAGGCCAACCGATCCCCGTTGACACGCGCCTGCACCGCAATGTCACGCCCGCCTTTACAGTCAGCGAACCCTATCTGTTTGACGGTCTGGAGTTCGGATTTGATGCGCGATCAGCCCGTTTCGCAAGCGCCATCTATGCCGCCCAGGAGGCGCGGTATCGCAACACCGGTATCCTGACCGCGGTCAGCGAATCCCACATCGATGTCGCGCCGTATTTTATTTATTCGTCCGTTTGGGGCGGTGGCGCAGACTGGGCCGTCATGTCATTCAGTGGTGAACGGTTGGACAGCAAGCGCACCATCACCACCAAGGTTGCCTTTGCCTGGGACGCCTTGTTCGGCACGGAATACACCAGCGACCTCGTGGCCGCGATTGCGCCGCTGGGTGATCCGGACCGCGGGTGGCCCGAAGGCATCTATGAGGCCGACGGCACGACCAATTCATCCGTAACCGTGAACACAAACGCGGTTGTTCTGGCCGCATTGGCGTTTCGCGCCAACGGTCCACTGATCCGGGCTGGCCAATGATGCGCTTTATTTTGTCAGTCATTGTTCTCGTCGGATCGGCGTTGCAGCTTGGGGCGTCGCCATGCGTTTCCCCGACGTTCGATATCCCCTTTCCCGGCGCGACGGATGTGACGTCGCATGTGACGGATCTGCCGTCTTCGGCATTTCCGGCGTTCTGGCAAAAAGGGCGTGTTGATGGGTACGCCTATAAGATATTTGCCAACGCAACAGGGGTACTGCGAGGGGGGGATCCGGATATGCCCTGGGCAATCGAGATCATGTGCGACGCATCGGTTGAGACATGTGCACTCACGCAAACAGGAACGCCACCCCAACCTGCCACACGTGTCGCAGAGCGGTTGGGCCAATGCCTGGTTTCACCCCTCCCGATGAGTGAAGCGGCCGAAAAACCGGATCAAATGACCTCACAATCGAATTCCCCGGAACCGATTGCGGCGGCAACGGTAGAAGCCACGACTGAAGAGCGCGCGTCGCCTTGCGGGCTTGCTGTGGTGGATGAGCTGACGGACATCGCGACGATGCAGCGACTTCTGGTATTGCTCGGCGAAGATCCTGGTCCGGTGGATGGGTTCCTTGGGCCGAAATCCTTTGCCGCGATGAATGCCTTTGTAAGCAACGCAGGATGGGGTACCTCCATCCCCGAACTCGTTAATGTGCTGTCGGAACGGCATTGTTCACAGACACACTAAATTGCCCAGAGAGCCGATAACCCTAAGAACTACGCAACGCAGAGAGAGAAAATCTCAGAACATCTTTCGGGAGAAGAACAGCGAGAGTTTGACGGAAAAAGCAACGGCAACGGAGATCCGCCCGAAGAGTATGTGGACTTGGAGGATATCTTACTCGAGCCCTTGCCTACCTAAAGCGCTCCATCTGAACAGCGAAAAGAATGGTTTTTTCTTCTGTCAGGATTCCCAGTTCTATCATGAAAGCCAGTTCTCATCGCTGTACGTCGTCAAGAATTAGGCCGGACCGCATGTGCGAAAACGCAGGCATTACACCTATTTGCAAGGTTATGGTCCGAAATTCGCATTCGTATGGCTCATGACATTATTTGATAACTTGGCGATCCCTGAAGGACTCGAACCCTCAACCTGCTGATTAGAAGTCAGCTGCTCTATCCAGTTGAGCTAAGGGACCGCTCAGCAGGTTATGCGCTATGGCTGCGCAGCCATCAAGGGGCCATCGCGCCTGCGGGTAATGCGGCAAACCAGTCGGGCAATGTGGTTTTGAATTTGAAGGCGATGAACTGACTGCGCACGATCGCGTGCTTGGTGATGCGTGCAGGTGCTGCGATTTGCGCGGCATAGGCCTTTGCACTGGCGGCTTCCCAAGGAATATGCGGAAAGGCTTCGGCCTTGGCGTATTGCGCGCGGGCACGTTTGGTGGCAGTACGCCATGCCTCGCCCGGCAGGCCTTTGCCTTCGCCGCGCGCGATAGCCTTGCGGTGGACGTTCGACGCAACAAGCGCGTCCGTATTGGCGAATTTGAGATGCGCGAGGTATACGCCACACGGCAGATCATAGGGGTAGCTTTCAATCCGGCGGCGGGGAACAGACACGCCATGCAGGTCGAGATGGGCCCCATTCCGGACGGCGAAGGCCTTGCTGTAGTGACCCGAAAACACGGCAGTACGGCGATGATCGAACACATTGGCGTCGTCGTCGAGAGGGGCGTCGGTCGCCATTTCAAATACGTTGAGGCCGAGGGCGAAGACAGTATTGCCTTCGCACGCGTGGAACAGGGCGCCGAAGTCTTTGTAGCGGTTAGGGTCGATCTGTATGATCTCGTCCGCATCGGTTCTGATGACCCAATCGTAGATTTGGGAGAGCGCGTCCTGGAAACCGTTGAGCATTTTGTTCCGGGTTGCATCAAAATGGCTGACGTCGTCGCGCGGGATCACGATGATATTTGCGGCGGGACAAAGTGATGCAATTCTTGGGTCAGCACCGTGCACGACGATGAAGAGGTTTTGCGCACCGAGGTGGTGTTTGTAATGCATGTACCATTGTTTGATGGCCCAGTAGTCGCGGTAGACCATCGTCAAAGCGCAGATTTTCATACCGAAGGACTATCCTTTGCTGGCTATAACCTGCAAAGGGTATTTGTTGTTGTCGGTATTTTTGTTGGTTTGGTGTTTTCAAGCCGCCGGGTGTGTAGTGTATTTTTGGGCGGATTGTTTTGTTATCGTTAAGAGAGATACACATTTTTTGATCTTATTAGGTTTGGCGATGACCTACTCTCCCACGCCTTAAGACGCAGTACCATTGGCGCGGCGGCACTTAACTGCCGGGTTCGGGATGGGACCGGGTGTTTTGCTCGCGCTATGATCACCAAACCAAATAAAATCAAAAAATGTCCAAGCCGAGTACGGCTAATGTGTGTGTATGCTTTTGTTCTGGTAACAGTCTTTCTGTTACTGGATCAAATCAAGCCTATCGAGCCATTAGTACCAGTCAACTGAACGCATTACTGCGCTTACATCTCTGGCCTATCGACGAGGTGGTCTACCTCGGCTCTCAGGGATACCTTGTTTTGAGGGGGGCTTCCCGCTTAGATGCCTTCAGCGGTTATCCTTTCCGATCATAGCTACCCTGCACTGCTGCTGGCGCAACAACAGGTCCACCAGTGGATCGTTCACCCCGGTCCTCTCGTACTAGGGGCAACTCCTCTCAAGTATCCTACACCCACGGAAGATAGGGACCGAACTGTCTCACGACGTTCTAAACCCAGCTCACGTACCTCTTTAAACGGCGAACAGCCGTACCCTTGGGACCTGCTCCAGCCCCAGGATGAGATGAGCCGACATCGAGGTGCCAAACACTGCCGTCGATATGGACTCTTGGGCAGTATCAGCCTGTTATCCCCGGCGTACCTTTTATCCGTTGAGCGATGGCCCTTCCACTCGGGACCACCGGATCACTATGGCCGTCTTTCGACTCTGCTCGACTTGTCAGTCTCGCAGTCAGGCTGGCTTCTGCCATTGCACTCAACGAGCGATTTCCGACCGCTCTGAGCCAACCTTCGCGCGCCTCCGTTACGATTTAGGAGGCGACCGCCCCAGTCAAACTACCCACCACACAGGGTCCCGGATCCGGATAACGGACCGCGGTTAGACATCAAGCAGAACAAGGGTGGTATCTCAAGGGAGGCTCCACAGCGACTGGCGTCACTGCTTCAAAGCCCACCACCTATCCTGCACATGTTCGGCCTAATGCCAGTGTGAAGTTGTAGTAAAGGTGCACGGGGTCTTTCCGTCTAACCGCGGGTAACCTGCATCTTGACAGGTAATTCAATTTCGCTGAGTCGATGTTGGAGACAGCGGGGAAGTCGTTACGCCATTCGTGCAGGTCGGAACTTACCCGACAAGGAATTTCGCTACCTTAGGACCGTTATAGTTACGGCCGCCGTTTACCTGGGCTTCAATTCAAGGCTCTCACCTCTCCTTTTAACCTTCAGGCACCGGGCAGGCGTCAGACCCTATACGTCGTCTTGCGACTTCGCAGAGCCCTGTGTTTTTAATAAACAGTCGCCACCCCCTGGTTTGTGCCCCCAGCCCCTAGTTGCCTAGGAACCGGGCCTCCTTCTCGCGAACTTACGGAGGTATTTTGCCGAGTTCCTTCAACATCGTTCTCTCAAGCGCCTTGGTATTCTCTACCAGTCCACCTGTGTCGGTTTAGGGTACGATCTAGCGATGGAGCTATTTCCAGGGACCAATTAGCAGCCCATTCAATCCAATAAGGATGAACTACCTTCATGATCCGTCACTTCCATCTGGCCCAGGAATATTAACCTGGTTCCCATCGACTACGCCTTTCGGCCTCGCCTTAGGGGTCGGCTTACCCTGCTCAGATTAGCTTTAAGCAGGAACCCTTGGACTTTCGGCGAGAGTGTCTCTCACACTCTTTGTCGCTACTCATGTCATCATTCTCACTAGTGATCTCTCCACCGGATCGCTCACGCGCCGGCTTCACAGAAAGCTCCGCGTCTCCAATCCGGGCGAACCCGGTAAGGAGACATGGAACTATGTCACACTACGCTCTGCTACCATGCAATAAATGCATCCTAAGCTTCGGCTCATGGCTTGAGCCCCGTTACATCTTCGCCGCAGGACAACTTATTTAGACCAGTGAGCTGTTACGCTATCTTTAAAGGATGGCTGCTTCTAAGCCAACCTCCTGGTTGTTTTGGTCGTCCCACCTGCTTTCCCACTTAGCCATGAATTAGGGGCCTTAGCTGTAGGTCAGGGTTGTTTCCCTCTTCACGACGGACGTTAGCATTCGCCGTGTGTCTGCCGACTAGTACTCCTCGGTATTCGGAGTTTGGTTAGGATCAGTAAGCCTGTGGGGCCCCATTACCCATCCAGTGCTCTACCCCCGAGGGTATTCGGTCGACGCTCTACCTAAATAGATTTCGCAGAGAACCAGCTATCTCCGAGTTTGATTGGCCTTTCACCCCTAGGCACAGCTCATCCCGATCTTTTTCAACAGATGTGGGTTCGGTCCTCCAGTAAGTGTTACCTTACCTTCAACCTGGCCATGCCTAGATCACTCGGTTTCGGGTCTGATCCCTCAAACTCATTCGCCCTATTAAGACTCGCTTTCGCTGCGCCTACACCTAACGGCTTAAGCTTGCTTGAGAGACCAAGTCGATGACCCATTATACAAAAGGTACGCTGTCAGGCCGCAAGGGCCCTCCAACTGATTGTAGGCGTTCGGTTTCAGGTACTGTTTCACTCCCCTCGTCGGGGTGCTTTTCACCTTTCCCTCACGGTACTGGTTCACTATCGGTCAGTAAGGAGTACTTAGCCTTCGAAGGTGGTCCTCCGATCTTCAGACAGAATTTCACGTGTTCCGCCCTACTTAATACGTCCTATCATGCTTCTCATACGGGACTATCACCCACTCTGGTTGCGCATTCCAACGCATTCTGACCACACTCAAGGCTCGGCTGGTCCCCGTTCGCTCGCCGCTACTAGGGGAGTATCAATTGATTTCCTTTCCTCCGGGTACTTAGATGTTTCAGTTCCCCGGGTTTGCTTTTCTAAACCTATGTATTCAGTCTAGAAATACCTGTTTGACCGCATTATCCGTCGCCGCCGAAGCGGGTGAGATAACACAGTATCAGGTGGGTTGCCCCATTCAGAAATCCATGGATCAAAGCCTATTCTCGGCTCCCCATGGCTTATCGCAGAGTATCACGTCTTTCATCGCCTCTTACTGCCAAGGCATTCACCAAACGCCCTTTTCGCGCTTGATTTGA